>NZ_JAXDPY010000518.1:0-5991 GCF_034668105.1 Paraburkholderia sp.
GCCCATCGTGACTATCATGGCCGTGTGAATCATGTGCATGCGCCGCGGCTTCGATACCCATCGGGCTTTCCGGATGCTTCGGACCGCGGAAGCGCTCCTTGCCGTGGAATACCAGGAAGTACATGCGGAACGAATACAGCGCCGTGACGAACACGCTTGCCACCACTGCGAAATATGCGAAACCCGAGCCGGCGATGTGCGACGCCTTCACTGCATCGATGATCGAATCTTTCGAGTAGAAGCCCGAGAAGAACGGCGTACCAATCAGCGCCAGCGAACCGATCAACGATGTGATCCATGTGATCGGCATGTATTTACGCAGGCCGCCCATGTTGCGCATGTCCTGGTCGTGGTGCATGCCGATGATCACGGAACCCGCGCCGAGGAACAGCAGCGCCTTGAAGAACGCGTGCGTCGTGAGGTGGAACACGGCGACCGGGTAGGCCGACACGCCGAGCGCGACCGTCATGTAACCGAGCTGCGACAGCGTGGAGTAAGCCACCACGCGCTTGATGTCGTTCTGGACAATCCCGAGGAAGCCCATGAACAAAGCTGTAATCGCACCGATGATCGTGATGAACGACAGCGCCGTATCCGACAGTTCGAACAGCGGCGACATGCGCGTGACCATGAAGATACCGGCCGTCACCATGGTTGCCGCGTGAATCAGTGCGGAAATCGGCGTCGGGCCTTCCATCGAATCCGGCAGCCAGACGTGCAGCGGGAACTGCGCCGACTTACCCATTGCGCCGATGAAGAGGCAGATGCAGGCGACCGTCAGCAGACCCCAGTCCGTGCCCGGGAAGGTCAATGCCGCGAGTTCGGTGCGCTTCGCGAACACATCGCCGTAGTTCATCGAACCGGCGAACGCGAACAGCAGGCCGATACCGAGCAGGAACCCGAAGTCGCCGATCCGGTTCACGATGAACGCCTTCATGTTCGCGTAGATCGCCGTCGGACGCGTGAAGTAGAAGCCGATCAGCAGGTACGACACCAGACCGACCGCTTCCCAGCCGAAGAACAGTTGCAGGAAGTTATTGCTCATCACGAGCATCAACATCGAGAACGTGAACAGCGAGATGTACGAGAAGAAGCGCTGGTAACCGTCGTCGTCGGCCATGTAGCCGATCGTGTAGATGTGCACCATCAGCGACACGAAGGTCACCACGCACATCATCATCGCCGTCAGCGAGTCGACCAGGAAACCGATCTCGAACTTCGTCTTGCCGATCGACATCCATTCATAAACGGTCGCGTTGAAGCTCGCGCCGTTCAGCACGTCGAAAAACACGATGGCCGAAAGGATGAAGGAAATCGCGACGCCGAGGATCGTGACCGAATGCGCACCGGCTCGCCCTACCGCCTTCCCGAACAGCCCCGCAACCAGGCAGCCGGCCAGCGGTGCCAGCGGGATCGCCAGCAGCAGGTTTTCATTGAGTATCGTTGACATAGCCGCTTTACCTGAAATTAACCTTTGAGCTGATCGAGATCCTCGACATTGATCGTGTCGAGACTACGGAACAGGGTCACCAGAATTGCGAGGCCGATCGCCGCTTCCGCGGCTGCAACCGTCAGCACGAAGAAGACGAAGATCTGGCCATGCACGTCGCCGAGATAATGCGAGAACGCGACAAAATTGGTGTTCACCGCCAGCAGCATCAGTTCGATCGCCATCAGGATGATGATGACGTTGCGACGGTTCAGGAAAATGCCGACGATGCTGATCGCAAACAGGATCGCGCCGAGGACAAGGTAATGAGCAAGGGTCAACATGATTTCTATCTCCTGTCCGCTCAGCTGTTCTTAGCGGGCGCCGAGTCGGCCGCCGCTGCCGCTGCGGCGGCTTCTTCCGCCGCGACGGTCGCGGCGGTCTTTTCTGATGCCATCTTCACGACGCGCACGCGGTCTTGAGCACGTACCTTGACCTGCTCGCTGACGTTCTGGCGCTTGCTATCTTTCTTGTGGCTCGTGGTCAGCGCAATCGCCGCGATGATCGCCACCAGCAGCACGAGGCCGGCGACTTCGAACGCGAAGATGTAGTCGGTGTAGATGATCTTGCCGATCAGGCGCGTGTTCGACCAGTCGGCCATACCGTTCGCGGCAGCCGTGGTGTCGCGCAGCGCCGTGGCGGTCGCGCCGTAGCCGTGCCACAGGATCAGTGCGGTTTCGATCACGATGATCGCGCCCACCACCGTGGCCATTGGCACGAAGCGTTTGAAGTCTTTGCGCAGCACGTCGATGTTGATGTCCAGCATCATCACGACGAACAGGAACAGCACCATCACCGCGCCGACATACACCAGCACCAGCAGGATCGCGAGGAACTCGGCCTGCAGCAGCATCCAGATCGCGGCTGCGTTGAAGAACGCCAGCACCAGAAACAGTGCGGACGAAACCGGGTTGCGCGAGGTGATCACCTTCAGCCCTGAAACCACCAGGAGCAGCGCGAAGATGTAGAACAGTACGGTCGTGAATTCCATGATTACCGGTTCATCGTTAGGCCATCGTCAGGCATTGTTCTTTGGCACGTGGCGGGTAAAAGCGGCCGAAACCGCCAGAACAACCGCACAGGTGCGCCGTGTCGCGGCGCTCAGGCCGCGGCGCTCGGCCCGACAACAGGCCGTGTTACTGCTGCATTTACCGCTTTAACAGAAGCGCTTCAACGATACGGTGCGTCGGCTGCCTTGTTCGCGGCGATCTCCGCTTCGTAGCGATCGCCCACGGCCAGCAGCATGTCTTTCGTGAAATACAGGTCGCCGCGCTTTTCGCCGTGATATTCGAGAATGTGCGTCTCGACAATCGAATCGACCGGGCAGCTTTCTTCACAGAAACCGCAGAAGATGCACTTGGTCAGGTCGATGTCGTACCGCGTCGTGCGGCGCGTATTGTCCGCACGGGTTTCCGATTCGATCGTGATGGCGAGCGCCGGGCACACCGCTTCGCACAGCTTGCAGGCGATGCAACGCTCTTCGCCATTTTCATAGCGGCGCAGCGCGTGCAGGCCGCGAAAACGCGGCGAAATCGGGGTCTTCTCTTCGGGGAACTGCACCGTCACCTTGCGCTGGAACGTGTAACGTCCGGTCAGCGCGAGGCCTTTGAGCAGTTCCGTCAGGAAGAAGGTCTTGAAAAAGTTTTGGATTGCGGTCATGGGTTCATCCGCCCTTTATTTCCAGATATTCAACGGCGACATGATCCAGAAGCCGACCACCACCAGCCACACCACGCAGACCGGAATGAAAATCTTCCAGCCCAGACGCATGATCTGGTCATAGCGATAGCGCGGGAATGTGGCACGCGCCCAGATGAACACCGACAACAGGAAGAAAACCTTCAGCACCAGCCAGAAGATGCCAGGGATAAACGACAGGAAGCCGAACGGTGCGCTCCAGCCGCCGAGGAACAGCGTTGCAGCCAATGCCGAGATCACGATCATGTTGATGTACTCGGCGAGGAAGAACAGCGCGAACGCCATTCCCGAGTAATCGATCATGTGGCCCGCGACGATTTCCGACTCCCCTTCCACCACGTCGAACGGGTGACGGTTCGTTTCGGCGATGCCCGAGATGAAGTACACGACGAACATCGGCAGCAGCGGCAGCCAGTTCCACGACAGGAAGGTCAAGCCGTAGCCCGCGAAAATGCCGCGCTCCTGCGAAGTCACGATGTCCGACAAATTCAGGCTGCCCGCGGTCATCAGCACGACGACGAGCGCAAAGCCCATCGAAATTTCGTACGAGACCATCTGCGCGGCGGCGCGCATGGCGCCGAGGAATGCGTACTTCGAGTTCGAAGCCCAGCCGGCCAGGATCACGCCGTACACGCCAACCGACGAAATCGCGATCGCATACAACAGACCCGCGTTGATGTCGCCGAGTACCGCGCCCGCCTGAAACGGAATCACCGCCCAGACCGCGAAGGCCGGCACCACCACCATGATCGGCGCGATCATGTAGATCCAGCGGCTAGCCTGGGCCGGCTGAATCACTTCTTTAAGCAGCAGCTTCAGCACGTCGGCGATCGGCTGCAGCAAACCTGCGGGGCCGACGCGGTTCGGACCGAGACGCACGTGCATCCAGCCGATCAGCTTACGCTCCCACAGAATCAGGTAAGCCACGCACAGCAGGATCACGACGGCCACCACCAGGATGCGCACGAGTGCCCACACCGTGGGCCATGCCACACCGAGAAGCTGGGTGCCGCCCGAGTTGATCGTATCGAACAAGCTCATTTACGCCTTCTCCACCAGCAGTTCACCGAACAGGCTGCCCAGCGCTGCACCGGCAGGCGTAGCCGCCGATACGCGGACGACTGTCTCCGCAAGATTCGCGTCGCGCACGGCCGGCAACTGCACCGATTGCTCGCCCTGGCGCACGCGCACCGCGTCGCCTTCCTTCAAACCCAGTTTGTCGAACAGCCCAACCGGCAGGCCGGCCGAATTCGCCGCGCGCGCCGCGGCCGTCAGATGCAGCGACTCAGCGCGACGCACCAGCGAGTCGGCGTGATAGATCGGCACGTCGGCGATGCGCTCGAACTTGCCTTCCGCCGCCTTCACTGCCTTGCCGCGTGCAACCGTGACACCCGTTTTGTTCGACAGACGCGACGTCAATTCGCCATCGCCGAGCGCTGCCGTGCGCACTTCTTCCGACGTATCGAATTCGAAGCCCGGCGCGCCGAGCAGGCTGCCCAGCACGCGCAACACCTTCCATGCCGGACGCGTATCGCCGAGCGGACGCACAACGCCGTTGAACGTCTGCACCGTGCCTTCGGCGTTGACGAACGTGCCGGCCGTTTCCGTGAACGGTGCGATCGGCAGCAGCACGTCTGCATAATCAGCGCCCGTCTGGAACGGCGACATCACGACAACCATTTCGGCCTGGTTCAGCGCGGCCAAAGCCTGCGTCGGATTGGCCGTGTCGAACTCGGGTTCGACATTCAGCAGCACATAACCCTTGCGCGGTTGTTCGAACACTTCGCGAGCGTTCAGGCCACCCTCGCCCGGCAATGCGTTCACGAGATGCGCGCCGACCGTGTTGGCGCCTTCCGTGAGGAAACCCAGCGTTGCGCCGGTCGCCTCTGCGATCCATTGCGCCGCTGCGTGAATCAGGGCGAAATCCGGATGACGGACCGCGCCGTTGCCGAGCAACACCACGCGGCGTTCGCCGGTGGCGAGCGACTTCGCAACCTGTTTGTTAGCGTCTGTCGGTTGCGTGCCGGCAAAAGCTTCCGGGAGTGCCACACCGTTCGCTTCCGAGACCGCGCCAGCGATGCCAGCCAGCGCGTCGAGCCATGCCGACGGCGCGGCAACCACGCGTTGTGCTTGCGGAATCATCGCGTCGTCGTTCGTCGCTTGCACGAGCGTGAGCTTGGTGCCGCTCCTGGCGGCCTGACGCAGACGCGCGGCGAACAGCGGATGATCGCGACGCAGATCCGAACCGATCACCAGTGCGGAGTCGACATTCGACAGATCGGCGATCGTCGTGCCGAGCCACGGCGCACCGTTGACCGGGGCGGAGAAGTCCGACTGACGCAGACGGAAATCGACGTTAGGCGTACCGACCGCGCTCGCCAGTTGCTTCAGCAGGAACAGTTCTTCGACGGTGCTGTGGACGCTGCCGAGAGCGGCGAGCGCGTTCGCGCCATGGTCGCCCTTGATACCCTTCAGACCCTTGACCACGTATTCAAGCGCGCTTTGCCAGTCGGTCCCGACCCACTTGCCGCCTTGCTTGAGCATAGGCTGCGTGAGACGTTCCGGGCTGTTCAGGCTTTCGTACGAGAAGCGGTCCTTGTCCGAAATCCAGCATTCGTTGATCGATTCGTTTTCGAACGGCAGAACACGCATCACGCGGTTGTTCTTCACTTGCACCACGAGGTTCGCGCCGACGGAATCGTGCGGGCTCACCGACTTGCGGCGCGACAGCTCCCATGTGCGGGCGCTGTAACGGAACGGCTTGCTGGTCAGCGCGCCGACCGGGCACAGGTCGATCATGTTGC
>NZ_JAXDPY010000519.1:0-13902 GCF_034668105.1 Paraburkholderia sp.
CCCGCCGCGCGCGGGATGATGTGGCCCTTCGCGTCTCACGCCATGCGGCGTATCAATCCTGCACGCCGCTTGCCTTCCTGAAGGCACCCAGAATGCGCTGCTCCAGCGCGTTGTAGTCGCCGCCGAAGTGATGATCGCCCGACGTGCGAATCACCGTGATGCCGGTCCGGGTGAGCGCCGGACACAAGGTGTCTTTCTCGTTCTCACCGTAGAAACACTGCACGATCGCGGGCGGCACGCGCGTCAATTCGGGCTGCACCTTCAGGGCCTTATCGCTCGCCGGCATGCCGAGCCAGCCGCCCACGCGAATCTGGAAATCGGCGTCGGGGGCGAAGCCGAGCAGCGCGATCAGCGACACTTTCGCGCGCAGCGCTTCCGGCAGCCGGTTATAGGCGAACGGCAGCACGTCGGCGCCGAACGAATAGCCGACGAGCGCAACGTGCTCCGCATGCCAGCGCGCCCCGTAGGTTTGCATCACACGGGCGAGATCGTGACTCGTCTGCGCGGGGGTTTTTTCGCTCCAGAAATAACGCAGGCTGTCGATGCCGATCACCGAGACGCCGTCTTTCCGCAACGCGAGCGAGATGGTCTTGTCGAGATCGCGCCAGCCGCCGTCGCCGGAAATCACGATCGCCATCAGGCCGTTCGGATGCGCCGCCGGCAATTCGATCAGCGGCAGATCGGAGACGTCGTCATCGTTGGTCGAGGCGGTTTGCAAATGCGGCGTGACCATCGCGACGAGCCGCGCGCGATCGCCGTTGCCCGGCGTCGCCTTTTCGACGAAGCCCGGCACCTTGTCGCGAATGATCGTCGGGTCCGGCGGGCACGGTTGAAAACGTGCGTCCAGATTGCGCTCGGCATCCACCGAGACCGCGCCGGCCACCGTATTCGACGGCGCCTGTTCGAGCACATGCATCGCGAGCGTCGCGCCTTGCCCCGTACCCGCGACGATCGGTGCGAAATAGCGGCTCGATTGCGATTGCCGTTCGAGTTGATGGCTCAACGCTTCAGCATCGCCCACCAGTTGATGGCAGGCTTCCTGTTTCGCGCCCAGATTGGCCGCGTAGCGCGCCGTATCCACGCCGACGGTCAACGCGCCGGCCTTGGCGAGCGCATCGGCGGTTTGCTGATCGGCCGCATTCCAGCCGGCCGCCCCCGAGTAAAGCACCACAAAGCCGCGCAACGGACCGGCGGGTTGCGTCACCGTCACGTCGCCATAACGGCCGCCGGATACGGTAGTCGTCGTGGCAAAAGCAGCGGCGCTGCCAACCACGAGGCTCGCCGCCACGGCGAGCTTGAAACACGAATGCAATGTCATGAGCGCCGGCCTCCTGCCAGCAATGACAGGTCCGCGAGCGTGAAGAACACGCCCACCGAACCCGACGCCGCGAGATAGCGCGGCTCCCAATGCGGCTGGAACTTGCTCTTGAAAGCGCGCAGTCCGCGGAAGTTGTAAAAGCGGCCGCCAAAGCGCCACACGATTCCCGCCAGCCGATGCCAGCGCGACGCGAGCGGCGTCGGCTGCATGCCGGAGAGCGGCGCGATGCCCAGACTGAGCGAGCGAAAACCCGCCTGCTTCAGGTGCAGCGCGAGCTGGGTGAACAGATATTCCATCGCATACGGCGACGCGCTTTCCACGTGCCGCATCACGCCGACCGTCGCCTCGGTGTTCATATCGGTCGTCATGAAGGTCACGAAAGCGGCCGGCTCGCCGTTCTGGCGCACCAGCATCACGGATTGCGCGGCGAGATACTCGTCGGTAAACGCAGCCACCGAGAAGCTCTTTTCGCGCGCGTCGCGGCTGTCGAGCCAGCCGTCGGAAATCTCACGCAGCGTTTCGAGCGACGCCGGCACATTGGCCTGATCGATCACTTCGACGGTAAAGCCGTCACGCTCGCCACGCTTTAACGCATAGCGAAGATGCGCGCGATGTGAGCCCTTCAGGTCGAAATCGTCGAGTACGACGTGGGCTTCTTCGCCCAGCTTCATCAGCGTGAGGCCGGCGTCGAGATAGAGCGGCAACGCGTTGGCGCGCACCTGATAGAACGCGGCGCGGCCGCCGTGCGCATGCGCGAGCGCCACGAACTTGCTGATCAGGCCGGCCCATTCCTCGCGCGGACCGACCGGATCGTGCAGCGCGGCCCACGTGCGGCCGTTTTTCGCATACATCAGGAAGGCCTTACGCGACTCGGAAAAGAGGAAGCTCTTGTCGCCCATCAGCGCGAGACCGGCGTCGCTGCGCTCCTGCGCGCGCACGATTCGCGCCGCGTCTTGCAGATCTTGCGGAGGCGGGATCACGAAGCGGCCTGCCGCGGGGCGCAGCAACTGCCAGAACGAGAAAATCGCCGCGAACAGGCTGGCGGCGAGCGTCGCCCGCAACGCTCGTGGTGCGCGTTCGTCGAAAGCGAATTGCCACCACAGATCGCGCGTGTACGGCACGTCGCGGAACGCAAACAGCATCACCCATACCGCGAGCGCGAGAACCATCGCCACCGAAATCAGCCAGCCCGCGGTGAAGCGCTCGGCAAACAGCGACGAATGACGGTTGAAACGGCGCCGCGTGGACAGCAGCAGCGCGATCAGCATGCCGAGCACACCCGCTTCCACGAATGCCAGGCCTTTGGTGAGCGACAGCGCGAGGCTCAGCACCGCGAGCAGCAAGGTCATCCACCACGCCGCATCCAGACGCCGCAGCAAGCCGCGCGCGACGAACAACAGCAGCACGCCGAGCACGCTGCACAGCATCTGCGAGCTTTCGAGCACCCACAGCGGCAGCACGTCGCGCAAAATGCGAATGCGTTGCCAGAACGCGGGCGTCGCGCTTGAAATCACCAGCATGCCGCCGACCACGAACGTCACGAGGCTCAGAAACAGCGGCGCGAGTTTATAGGCGCCTGCCGCGTGCCGCAGCGGCAAACGGCTTGTCAACGCACGGCCTTCGAAGCCGGCAAGCAGCGCCGCCGAAACGATCAGCGGGACACCGAAGTAAATCGCGCGATACGCGAGCAGCGCCGCCACCATCTGATGCGTTTGCACACTGCCGTTCAGCGTAAACACCATGGCCGCTTCGAACACGCCGACGCCGCCGGGCGTGTGGCCGATCATGCCGAGCAGCATGGCGGCGGCATACACGGTGATGAAGGTCACGAAGCTGACGTTCGCATGCGGCAGCAGCGCCCATAACGCGAGGCCCGCGGCCACCACGTCGAGCACGGCGAGGGCCACTTGCGCGAGCAGATCGCGGCGCGCCGGAATATCGCACGAGAGCCATTCCCAGCGCGTGCGAATCGGGCGCGTGTCGCGGCGGCAAGCGGCAGCCGCGAGTCCGAGCACGATCAGCAAAGCCGCGCCGCACCAGCGCAACGTGAGCGGCGGCAGATGCAGCATCGTCGCGAGCGGGCCGGCGAGGCACAGCATGCCGAGCGCGCTCATCAACACCAGTGCGAGCGCCAGCGAAACGCTCGTGAACACGGTCATGCGGCCGATCTGCGCGGGCGTGACGTTCGACACGCCATAGACGCGCGCGCGCACGGCGCCACCCGTCAAGGCGCCGAAGCCGGTCGCGTTGCCGAGCGCGGAGCCCGCGGTCGCGCCGATCCATAGCGCCGCGCGCGGCACCGCGGCGCCCAGATAGCGCAAGCCGACTGCGTCGCGGCCGACCAGCGCGAGATAGCTGAGCGCGGTCGCGCCGAGCGCGGCGCTCCACTCGCCCGCCGTCAGGCGCCGCAACTGGCCTATCACCGAGCGATAGTCGACCGCTTGCGAGAGATGTTGCAAGACGACCAGCAGCAACCCGCAAATCACGAGTGCGAGCACGGGCGAGAGGATGCTCCGGTTACCAAGCGTCTTCGATACACGGTCGAACATCGCGCCTGGCCGGTCGAATTTATTGTTATATCGGTGGAACATGGTCAATGCGGGCCTTGCAGGGAGCTGTCGCGGCGACGGATCGTCTGCCACGGCATCGCCTTACTTCAGCGATTACGAATAGATAACGGCAATATGTGGAAAAGGTTGACACTTCAGCCAATTCCTCGGGTTTTAACCTGGAGCGTGATTGGCGCTAATCCGTTTCGCGGCGTACAAAGCCGGACGCGTGAATCAGACGGTCGATATTGCCGATTGGACTGTCTCGCCAGCACGCACCGCCGCACTCGACAGGGGCCGAAGTCTAAACGTTTATTCCAGCGAAATGGGGATATCGGGTCGGCTGAGTGTCGAGCGCGCTTCTGATGAGCGCGTTGTCCGCGTGAGCGACCAGGATGCAGCGGCTGCAGGCGCCATCTATCCGCGAGTGACACACGGGCACAATTGCGAACGAGCCGGCGCTACGCGTGCCGGCGGTCCAGAGGCCGCCCTCCACGCGCCCTGAAGCGGTTCGATGCTCTAATCGATGACGATGCATCGATTTCGAAGCACGCTTCCCTCAGGACAGGAGACACGGTTTGACGAACGAAAATCAACTCGAACGCTGGCTCGCACGCGAGCAGGAAGTATTGGCGGCGCTTGGCGCCGGGCCGGGTCCCGGTGTTGCCAGCCCCGAACAGGTGGCGGGCAAGACCGGCCTGGAAGTAATGCAGGCGATGATGAACGCGGAACTGCCCTACGCCGCGATCGCACGCACACTCGACTTCACAATCGTCGAAGTCAGCGCGGGGCACGCGGTGTTTCAGGGCACGCCGCTCGCCCAGCATCTGAATCCACTGGGCACCGTGCATGGTGGCTGGATCGCTACCTTGCTCGATTCCGCGCTAGGCTGCTCAGTCCACACGATGATGCCGGCGGGGCGCGGCTACACCACCGCCGAGCTCAGTGTGAATTACGTGAAAGCGGTGACGCCTCGCGTGCCGCGCGTGCGCGCGCAAGGCAAGGTGATTCACTGCGGACGGCAACTGGCGACGGCGGAAGCTCGCCTTGTCGGCCCGGACGGCACGCTCTACGCGCATGCCACGACGACCTGCCTGGTGTTCGAGATTCCGGGCCGCTAAACGATACGGTGGGTACGAAACGCTTACTGCGGGCGGCGGTGCGCTTCAGCAAGCATGGCGCAGTTTTGCAGATGCAGGTTCAGCGCGTGAAGAGCCAGCGCGCGGAGCTTGGCCAGCCACGTGGTGTTGGCGGCGGCGGGTGCGGTGCGGGCGGTGGCGGCGTTGGAAGCGGTGTTCATGATGGACTCCTGTATAGGGTTTATACCTAGGCAATAACCCGATTATAGCCTTCTCTCGCCGCGCTGCAACAAATATCAATAAGCCGCCAACCTGTTGTGTCACGGCGACACGCGCGACCTATGTAATCTCGAAAAGGGGCTGCATCGCGCGCCGCACTATTAACCATCCGCACCGTACAGGTGCAATAATGACCGCTTTGCCTGCGACCCTTCGCCGCGGACTGCCCCGCCCCACATGACCGTCGTCCAGAAAGCCCTGATTGCGCCCCTCATCGTCGCCTGCGCGATGTTCATGGAAAGCGTCGATGCCAACGTGATCGTCACTGCGTTGCCCGCCATGGCACGCGATTTCGGGCGCGATCCGGTCACGCTGAAAATCGCGGTGACGAGCTATGTGCTGGGTCTCGGGGTCTTTATCCCCGTGTGCGGCTGGCTCGCGGACCGTTTTGGCGCGCGCACGGTTTTCCGCACGGCGATCGGCATCTTCGTGACCGGCTCGCTGCTGTGCGCCGCGTCGAATTCGCTGGCCACCTTTACCCTTGCCCGTTTCGTGCAAGGCGTCGGCGGCGCGATGATGGTGCCGGTCGGGCGGATCATCATCTTCCGCGTGGTCGAAAAAGCGGACTTCATCCGCGCGATGAATTATCTGAGCGTCCCCGCGATGCTTGGACCGGCCGCCGGCCCGCTGCTCGGCGGCTTCATCACGACCTATCTGCATTGGCGTCTGATCTTTTTCATCAACGTGCCGATCGGCCTTCTCGGTATCTATCTGACCAACCGGCACATCGCCAACACACGCGAGCCCGACCCGGGGCCGCTCGACTGGATCGGTTTTTTTCTGTCGGCCGCCGGCGCCGTGTTGCTGCTGCTCGGACTGTCGCTGGTCGGCGGTGAGCTCATTTCGAATCGGGACGCGTTCGGCATGTGCGCGAGCGGCGCGGTACTGCTCGCGGTCTATGTCGCGTACGCTCAACGCGTCAAACTCCCGCTGCTCGATCTGCGCTTTTTCAAAGTACCGACGTTTCAGGCGAGCGTGCTCGGCGGCTCGCTGTTTCGGATCGGTCTCGGCGCCTTGCCGTTTCTGCTGCCGCTGATGTTGCAGGAGGGACACGGCATGAGCGCGTTCGAGTCCGGCCTGATCACTTGCGCGTCCGCGTTCGGCGGCATTTTCATGCGCACGGTCGCCTCGCGCGTGCTGCATCGCTTCGGCTTCCGTTCGGTGCTGGTGGTCAACGCGGCGCTGTCGGGGATGTCGATTGCGGCGTGCGGACTGTTTTTTCCCGGCACGCCGACCTGGATCATCTGGTTCGTCGTGCTGCTCGGCGGCTTTTTCCCGGCGCTGCAATTCACGAGTCTCAACTCGCTGACTTACGCGGAAATCGCCAGCCGCGACGTGGGGCGCGCAACGAGTCTCGGCAGCGTCGTGCAACAGATGTCGCTCGGCCTGGGCGTGACGGTGGGCGGCATCGTGCTGCAGATTTCGCGCGTGCTGCAAGGTCATCCGGGCATCATGTGGTCGGATTTCTGGCCTGCGTTTCTGGTGGTGGGCTTGTGCTCGTTCGCGTCGATTCCGGTCACGTTGCGTATGCCGCATCGCGCCGGTGAAGAAATTTCGCGAGGCGGCCGGGGCTAGGCCACAAATAGGCCACAAATAGGCCGGGGATTGGCCGAGGTGGTCAGCCCGTCGCCCATGCTGCAAGCGTGTCGCCGAAACCGCCGCGAGCGCGGGTCGCCGTGCGCGCGCTCGTGATCACGCGCGGCGCGGCACTCCATGCAATGCGAGCGCCGATCGCGATCAGGCGGTCCACTAGCGCCACGTCTTCGCTGCACGTGAGCGGTGGAAAACCCCCGGCCCGCCGATACGCCTCAGCCGAGACGCCGAGATTCGCGCCGTGCACATGACGGTGGCCATCCGCGTCCACATAGGTCTTGCGAAAATATTCGCGCACGCTGTGCGGATGCGCGGTCCAATCGTCGACGGCAATCGAGCCGCACACCGCGTCCGCGTCCAGCGACAACTGCGCGACCAGCCAGCCCGGCGACACGCGGCTATCGGCATCGGTGAAGGCAAGCCAGCGGGCGCCCTCGGCCAGCAGAAAGTCAGCGCCTGTCGCACGCGCGATGCCGACATTGCGCGCCTTCAACGTCAATGTCTCGACCCCGTAGGCACGCGCGATCGCTCCGGAAAAATCGTTGCAGGCGTCGAGCACGACGACGATCCGCACCGTTTCGCCAGCTAGACCGGCATGCCGCGAGGCTTGGATCAATGCGGCCAGACAAGGCGCCAGCAACGCCTCTTCGTTATGCGCCGGAACGATCACGCCGATCATAGAAGCCCCTCGCGTTGTGCCACCGAACGCGCATCGCGCGACCATACGTCGATCAGCAGATCGGCTTCGTCGTGATGCGCGAGTCGCGACAGACCGCAGCGCGCGTCGAACAACGCGTGGGCGGTGTCGGCGGATTCGAGCGCTTCGGCAAACGGACGGCGCCAGTGGCACGCGAGCAGCGTACCGTCCGTCGTCAGCGATGCGGCGATTCGCGCGGCCAGCGTTTCGAGGTCGGCTGAATCGAGGTAGTAGGCAAATTCGCTGATCACGATCAGATCGAACGGTCCCGCGTCAACCGGCCATTGGAGCGGCACCGTGCGCTGTTCGACGCGAACCTGCGGCATTCCGGCGACCCGTTCGCGCGCAAGACGTACCGCTGTTTCGTGCAGATCGGCGGCGAGCAGTGCGTCGCAGCGAGTCGCCAGTTCGGCTGTCAGTTCGCCGTTCGCACAGCCCGGCTCGAACGCGTTGCGATAGCGCGGACGCGGCAGCAGCGCAAGCGTGAGCGAACGCTTGCGGCGTTCGTACCAGCCTTCACGCAGATTCCACGGATCGTCGCTGCTTTTGTAGAGCTCATCGAAGTACATCGCTGCGGAGGACATGTCAGCCGCCCTCCCTGTATCGTGTTAGAGCGTCCAAGGCGCACCTCCGGCAGCGGCGTCGCGCGCGTCCTTTGCCTTGACGGTCAATTCGCCGAGCACGGCGAGATCGCGTTCGGCATGGCTTTGCCGCAAGAACACCGGCAGATCCGCGAGCGCCCGCGCGAAGCGCGCATCGCGGCATAGCGGGCCGGCGCCGAGCGTGCGCGTCGCGTGATTCATCACCGCCGTGGCGGCTTCTTCGACGATGAGACGTGCGCGCATGGCTTCGCGCTGCGAGTCGGCTTGTGGATTCGCGTCGATATGAGCGGCGGTTTCGCGCAGCACCGCGGCGGCGCCGGCCAAGGCGACGTCGACCGCGCCGAGGTGGGCGAAGCGATGCGCGTCGGCCCGTTGGGTGGATGCTTCGCGCAAGGTCTGGCCGATTTGCGCGGCGGCGCCGTACCAGCATGCGGCAATGCCGGCGCCGCCATGCCAGAAGCCCGGCCGGCGCACATAGGCATGGGCCGCGCCCACGAGGGTGGCCGGCGTCTGCGCGAAAGTGACGTCGGCGCTGGCGGTGGCCTGCATGCCGACGGCTTGCCACTTCGACGCATCGACCGAAATCGACGCGTGATCCATCGCCACGGCGGCAAGCACGGGTTCGTCGTCGAGCCATGCGGTGACGAGCGCGTGACTCACTACGGCCGCGCCCGAGCACCAGGCTTTTGTGCCGCTTAGATAAAGTTGGGCGCGATTGTCTGTGCGAGTCGCGTCCGTGTGAATCGAGCGTTTGCTGGCCCGCACACGTGCATCAGGCGGCTCCGCGGCCCATACCCCCCAGAGGCTATCCACGGCAGGCGTGGGGCCGCGCAGCTCGGCGAGAATCGCCAGCGCATCGGTATGGCCTTCGAACAGTTTGACGAGACCCAGGTCGCACGCCGCAACCGCGGCCAAGGCACGCCAGCGGGCCAGCGTCTGACCGTGCCCGGGCAAGGGCACAAAAGGCGAACGGTCGTAGCCGCGTTGAATCAGCGCGCGCAACACGTCGCCCAGCGCGGCCGGATCCGCCGCATCGAAATGCGTGCCGCGCAGAAAATCTTCAAGCGACTCGCCAGAACGCGTGGCCTGCTGCGCGGCGAGTGCCGCATACGGAGCGCGCGTGCGGGTACTGTCGCGAGTATCGCCAATTCCTTCCGGCGGCCGCGCACCCATGCCGGCCGCACGATCACGCATATCGAGCATCGTGCCTCCCAGAAGCTGTTCGATCTATGCGGGCGGACTTTCCGATAGCCGCAGCGCGTGCAGACACCCAGCAAGCGGCGTGCCGCAAGTACCTGGACACGCTGCAATATTTCAGGGGTTATCACGTATCGAAGACGGCCCTCAGCGCTCCTGCATGAAGGAAGCGCGACCGGGTGTCAGTGGTGGCTGCGCTCCCGGCGCCGCCCTTCCACCTGCTCCAGCAACGCTTCGAACAGCGCGAGCTCCACCGGTTTGACGAGATGGCTGTGGAAACCGGCCGCTTGCGTGCGTTCGCGATCGCTGGCGTGACCGAAGCCGGTCATCGCGGCGAACAGCGTGTGAGCCAGCGCGGGTATCTGTTGCAATGCTGCGAGCGTCGCGTAACCGTCCATTTTGGGCATCGCGAGGTCGATCACGGCAAGGTCCGGCACGAGTCGCGGCGCGACATCGAGGGCCTGCGGGCCGTCGTAGGCAATGCGGACTTCGTGGCCCTTGAGTTCGAGCAGCATCGCGAGGCTGTCCGCCGAGTCGCGATTGTCGTCGACCAGCAGTATCCGCAGGGGCGCCACCGCGCTTCCCGCCATGCCGTCCTGATCGGTCTGCGCGTCGGGGAGCGCCGCGGCAAACGGCAAACTGAGGGTGAACGCACTCCCCAACCCCTCTCCCTCGCTGGTCGCGATAATGCTGCCGCCATGCAATTCGATCAGCGACTTGCACAACGTGAGGCCGATACCGAGACCGCCTTCGCCGAGGCTTTGCCCATGCTTTTCCTGCGCGAACAACTCGAAGATCGAATCGAGCGCACGCACGGGAATGCCGCAGCCGTGGTCGCGCACCTCCAGCACAGCCATGTGATGATCGACGCGTCCGAAGATCTCGATGCAGCTGCCGGACGGCGAAAACTTCGACGCGTTGTGCAACAGGTTTTGCAGCACCTGCACGAGCCGCGTCGTGTCGCCCTCGACGATCAGCGGCTCGGCCGGCATATGCGTTGCCACGCTCTGCTCTCGCGAATCGGTAAACGGTCGCGCCGATTCGATCGCGCGCGCCACCACTTCGGCCACATCGACGCGCGAAAGACGCAGCTCGACCTTGTCCGACATGATGCGGCCGACGTCGAGCAGATCGTCGACGAGACGCGTGAGGTGCGTAACCTGGCGGTCGATCAGATCGCGTGAGCGCGCCAACGTGGGGCTCACGCCCGCTTCGAGTTGCATCACGCCGATCGCATTGCGCACCGGCGCAAGCGGATTGCGCAACTCGTGGGCGAGGGTCGCGAGAAACTTGCGCATACGCTCGCCGGAACGCTCCAGCTCTTCGCGCTCACGGCGCTCGGTGAGATCGCGCGTGACCTTGGCGAAGCCACGCAAGCGGTTCGTTTCGTCGTACACGGCGGTGATGTTGACGTTGGCCCAGAAGGTCGTGCCGTCTTTGCGCACGCGCCAGCCTTCGTCTTCGACCCGGCCGATCTGCTTCGCGATCGCCAGTTCGCGCGCGGGCTTGCCGGCGGCCGCTTCTTCGCGCGTATAGAAAGTCGAAAAATGCCGGCCGACGATTTCGTCGCGCGTATAGCCTTTGATGCGCGCGGCGCCCGCATTCCAGCTCACCACGCAACCGTCCGGATCGAGCATGAAAATCGCGTAGTCTTTCACGCTGTCGACCAGCAGACGGAAACGCTCCTCGCTTTGCCGCAACGCTTCCACGTAATCGCGCTGCGCCGTCAGATCGCGCGTGATCTTGGCGAAGCCCGTCAGCACACCCGCCTCGTCGCGCACCGCCGTGATGACCACATTCGACCAGAAGGTCGTGCCGTCATTGCGAACCCGCCAGCCTTCATCTTCGAAGCGACCGGTGAGCGCGGCTTGCTGCAACTCGTAATCAGGCCAGGCGCGCGCCACGGCTTCGGCCGTGTAGAACCGCGAGAAGTGCTCACCGATGATTTCCTGCGCCGCGTAGCCCGTCAGCTTGCGCGCGCCGCCATTCCAGCTGACGATATGCCCGCTTGGATCGAGCAGAAAGATTGCGTAGTCCTGGATCGACTGGACCAGCGCCCAGTAATCGATTTTGACAGGCGCCGCGGCACTGGGCGCGGGCGGCTCGGGGGGCGCCTCGCCGTTTCTGCCGGCCGAATGGACGTCAAGCTCGTTCATAGTAAGAAGTATCGATGGGTCTGTTCAAAGCATACACCGGCTCACCTTCGCGATTCCCCAAAACCCCGCTCAGGAGCGCGATGGCGATCCACTCGCGCCGCTACTAGCCAACCTTGGGACGCAGCAAAAACGGACCTGGAAGGAGATATCTGGCGTAAAGACGTTCTCGGGTTTGGAGACTTTTGTGTATCTGGCGGGGCGCTAACCGGGTCAGGCCTCTCAATTGCTCTCTCGTCAAAGCATCTCAATCTAAAACCAAGGAGCCTGACTTGAAACGAGCATTAAGCACCTTAGCCCTCGCTGCGGCACTCGCCCTGACCCACACCGTTGCGCAAGCCGAAGGCTGCACGAAAGGCGCCGCGGTAGGCGGTGTCACCGGCCATGTCGCCGGGGATCATGCCGTAGCCGGCGCGGCTGCGGGCTGCGCAATCGGCCACCATGAGGCAAAAAAGAAAGACAAGGCAGCGAGCGCCGCCGCAACCGCCAGCCAACCCGCAGGCAAATAAGCGCATGTAAAAAGAGCCCGGCGCCGACCTGTCGATCACCGCCGGGCTCGATCGATTTGCAACGAACACGCCGGACGCGCGCCTGAACTCCTTACCCTGCCGCCCCAACCTTTTCCGCCAGCTTCGCGTCATAACTGGAGTGGACATGCACCCGCTTCTTCTCCGGATAGGCGTACGCGTACGCTTTACGCAGCGCCAACGACGCTTCATGAAAACCGGACAGTATCAGCTTCTGCTTGTTGGGATAGTTGGCAATGTCGCCGACCGCGAAAATGCCGGGCCGTGAGCTTTCGTAGTTGGACGTATCCACGTCCACCCGGCCGCCGTGAATCGACAGATTCCACCGCGCGATCGGCCCCAGATCGGCGACCAATCCATACAGCACGACAAGCTGCTCCGTGTCGAGCTGCGTTTCGCCCTGGATCTGCCGCAGCGTGATCGACTTCAATGCATCACCCTCGACGTCGAGCCCTGAAATCGCGCCGACGACAAAGTCCATCTCTCCCGCCTCGACCGCCCGCCGCATCAACTCGACGCTCGAATCCGCGGCACTGAAGCCGTTGCGACGATGCACCAGCGTTACGCGCCGCGCGACCTTACGCAACGCCAGCGCCCAGTCGAGCGCGGAATCGCCGCCGCCGGCCACCACCACCGTCTTGTCGGCAAAATCGGCGAGACGTTGCACGCTGTAGTGCACGTGCCGCGATTCCAGCGGCACGGCTTCTGTAAGTGCGAGTTTTTGCGGCACGAAAGCGCCGTTGCCGGCCGCAAGCAGAAGCGCCGCCACATCGAATACGAGGCCGCGGTCGGTCTGCACGGTCCAGCGTCCATCGTCACGCTGCTCGACCGACTCGACCCGTTGCTCGAGATGGATCGGCACATCGAACGGCTTGCATTGCACCATCAAACGCTCGACCAACTCGCGCGCGGTACACGACGGAATTGCGGGAATGTCGTAGATCGGCTTGTCCGGATAGAGCTCCGTGCACTGTCCGCCGAGCTTGCCGAGTGCGTCGACAATCTGGCACGACAGACCAATCACGCCGGCTTCGAAAGCGGCAAAGAGGCCGACAGGGCCGGCGCCGACGATCAGGACATCGGTGCGAACCGGTTGCGCAAGCGGGTCTGTGTGGGGCGTCATTCGGGATCTCGTCTTCGATAGGTCGAAAATCTACGATACAGAATCGCCCGGAGCCCGGCAACGATGCCCTTACACAGGGTAAGTTACCCGCGCCAACAAAAAACGATTTCCCGGGCAGCCTTCCACGCAGCCCGACTATGCGTCAGACCCAGGCACGGCTTCGCGGGCGGTTACGGCACTTCGATATGCGCGAGCAGCCGTTTGAGCATGCCGATCAAACCGCCCGTCAGCGCGCCGATCACTGTCCCAGGCGCCCGTCAAATTTGTCTACCACTATCGCGCCAGTCTGAGCGTGATCGTCCGCGACCGCTCTTGATACGGACGTGGACTCCTCTTCGCCCTTAAAAAGGCGTTAGAAATTTGACGCCCGCTGCCGACCTCCAGAGAAGTAACGTTGGCGTGCGGCCCTGATCGCTGTATCGAACTCCTGTTCCGTCGCGAGGTGCTTATGGTCCACGCTTACCAGCCAACCCTCGCCAGCCTTGCACCACCTTATGCGGCCTTCATCGTATAAGCCACAAAACCACCGCCACAACGAGGCGTCTTCCTCGTTGGCACGACTGGCAGCCTGACGCCGTAGTTGTTCATGATGAGTTGTCGACATATCTGACTCCCGGAGTGTGAGTAAGGAGTGGCTGGCGTGTCAGCATAGGGCGCCTCTAGAGACCACCGACAAGCTCCGGCACGAGATTGAACAGATCCGCGATGCGCCGAGCGCGGCTTGAGACTCGATCAAAATCGCCGGATCCCCGCCGCTCGCCAGCACCGTACGCAGCGTTTCCTGC
>NZ_JAXDPY010000520.1:0-3434 GCF_034668105.1 Paraburkholderia sp.
GCATTCAGCCTTTGTGACCGGCAGTTGAGCCAACTCAATACGTTGATCACACTTGGCTCTTCAATGTGTAGGAATCCTGCTATTACCAGTGACGAAAGACGACACCATCGCACCATGCTTGAGTTGCTCGTCGACACAGCGGAGCAGTATCAACACATGCTTGAGTGCGATCGCGAGTTGTACCAGGTCATCGCGCTCGATGCGAAGGGCATTCCTCAAAGCCGTATCACCGCGAACCGTGCAGCGCGCCTGCTTGCGCAGGCAGCAGTGACCAATGGGCTCGCTCTTGCGACAACGGGCGCAGAGCAAAAACAGGCTCAGACTGAAAAGGCGACAGCGTTGGACGCCGGCACAGATGCGAAGGAGACGACGGTGGTTGGGCACTGATTCATCAAATGCCGACACTGAGGGAGTCTGCATAAGCCATTTCATGTAGCTCTCGGACAATGCCTCTGCGAAGCCTTGGGCGGAGGATGTAAAGGCGCCCCGAGTTATCTAGGTGGTACAAGAATGTAGCTAGAGGGGCCAGGGCGCTCGTCGTCATAGCGCTATGCCACCGTCCTCTGCGCCAATAATGCTCGTTAAATCGAGCGTTACATGCATAACGCTCGATTTAACGAGCGTTTTTGTTGAAATTTGACGCCTCATGGACTGCCTCGCGCCAGCAATGCGACCGAGCGCTACCTCCACCTAAGCATAGGCAAGGACGGAAGGTTGGCCACTCTGGATAATGCCCTTAGCTGGCACGACAAGTTCACGCTATCCCAGCGCACAGCCAGCCAGTTGATTGCAGACATCTGGCGTGTGGTGCGGGAGTGGCGGGTCTACTTCGAGGAGTTCGGGATTGACGCAGCGGAGATGGATAAGGCCGCACCGGCGTTTCGCCACATCGACGACATCTCGACGCCAGAGCTGCGCAAGTTGCTGCCGTGAGCCAAGTGCGCCGAGGCCTCCCGTTGTGACGAATGTGATCGCCCGGAACGGGTTGCCCCGTGTCCGTGCGACAGACAGACAATTACATCGCCTTCTTGAACGGCGCGCCCGAATGCTCGCGCAATTCGTTGAACACGATTTTCGGCCACGCCTTCTGCGCAACCTCGATTTCCGACACATGCGACGCCAGATACGTCGGTGCATCCGATGCATCGAGCGCAATCCGCGCCGCGTACGAATCGGTAAAACGACGCAACTCAGCCGCATCGTCGCAAGTTACCCAACGCGACATCCGGTAACGCGCCGGCGCCATGCGCACATCGACCTTGTATTCCGTCGACAAACGATGCGACACCACTTCGAACTGCAGTTGACCCACGGCGCCCAGAATCATCAAACCACCGACCTCCGGACGGAACACCTGGATCGCGCCCTCTTCGCCGAGCTGCTTCAGCGCTTCACCGAGCTGTTTCGCGCGCATCGGATCGACCACTTCGACGGTCTGGAAAATTTCCGGCGCGAAGAACGGCAAGCCGACGAACTGAAGCATTTCGCCTTCGGTCAGCGTATCGCCGAGACTCAGCGTGCCGTGATTCGGGATGCCGATGATGTCGCCCGGATACGCCTCGCTGACCGTCTCACGACGCTGCGACAGGAACGTCACCACGTTATTGGCGCGGAACGTCTTGTTGGTACGCGTCACCTTCACGGCCATGCCGCGTTCGAAATGCCCCGAGCACACGCGAATGAACGCCACGCGGTCGCGGTGCGCCAGGTCCATGTTCGCCTGCACTTTGAACACGACGCCGGTGAACTTCGGCTCGTCCGGCATCACCGGACGTTGCACCGTCATCCGCATCGACGGCGGCGGTGCCAGATCGACCAGCGCGTCGAGAATTTCCTTCACGCCGAAGTTGTTGATCGCCGAACCGAACAGCACCGGCGATTGCTGGCCGGCCAAAAACTGCTCACGGTCGAAATCGGGTGACGCGCCGGTGATCAGATCGATCTCTTCCTTCGCCTTGACCCACGCATGGCCGAAGCGGCGTTCGCCTTCTTCGTCGCTGAGCGCTTGCAGCGTTTCGACCTCGCCACCCGCTTTATCCTGCCCGGCGCGGAACAAACGCACCTGATCGCGCTGGATGTCGTAGACGCCCTGGAAATCCTTGCCCATACCGATCGGCCACGTGAACGGCACAGCGGCCACGCCGAGATGCTGTTCAATTTCGTCGAGCAGTTCGAGCGGCTCGCGCACTTCGCGGTCGAGCTTGTTGATGAAGGTGACGATCGGCGTCTTGCGGCTGCGGCAGACTTCGAGCAGCTTCAGCGTTTGCGCTTCGACACCGTTGGCGCCGTCGATCACCATCACGGCGGCATCGACCGCGGTCAGCACACGGTATGTGTCTTCGGAGAAGTCTTCGTGGCCCGGGGTGTCGAGCAGGTTGATCACGGCGTCGCCGTACTCGAACTGCATCACCGAGCTGGCCACCGAAATGCCCCGCTGCTTCTCGATCTCCATCCAGTCGGACGTCGCGTAGCGATTGCTCTTGCGGCCCTTCACGGTACCGGCGATCTGGATCGCGCCCGAGAACAGCAGCAGCTTTTCAGTCAGCGTGGTCTTGCCCGCGTCCGGGTGGGAAATGACCGCGAACGTGCGGCGGCGTTTGAGTTCGGAGACTGACATCGGGTCTGGCGGTCACGGATAGGGGTTCGGGCGGTGTCCGGAAGCTTGTGGCCTCGGGTCTGCCACGTCAGGCGCGGCGGCGTCGAGCTGCGGGAGTCGGGCTTGGGACCCTCGTCACAATGGCAACTCGACCGCGTCGGAACCAGGTCACGAACGAGCGTTCGACAGTACGGGAATCGCCAGCGCAGAACAGCGCAGGGAACGAATGATACACGTCATGGGGAGGTGCGTATTCGAAACAGGGTTTGAGTATCTGAAGTAGGCCCATGAATTCGGACCTGCTTCTGGGCATGCGCAAGGGCGCGAACACCCTTTCGGCACTACTGCACTATTGATATGACATCGTGAACGTGGCCGTGCCTTTCACCGTTCCGACCATCAATGCTCCGGGCGTTCGGACATATCGAACCGTGAGGGGAATATCCATCGCGCCGACTGTCGATTTCCCAGCAAACCATTGATTTGGGTTGCCCGCCACCGCGGAATCGGGGCCGTACGCGACCGGGCTCGTGCCGTTCAGAATCTGCAAGCCGACGCCCGCCGCCGAAGAACCCGGCGCAAGCCCCAGGGTGGTCGACCTGTTTGACACATCCGAGGCATCAGTCAATGTCACATTGACATTGATTGCCGCCTGCGAGCAGTTGACGCCGAGTTTGAGCGCCGCAGACCCCTTCGTCGATCCGATAGTCGCGAAGCCATCCGCAGAAATCGGAGGTAAGTCGACACTGACTGCGGGCGTGGTCACGCCGCAGGTTGACCCGATGATGACCGTGCCCGGCATGATGGTCAGCGAATGCGGCGATGTCGAGGACGCATT
>NZ_JAXDPY010000521.1:0-13050 GCF_034668105.1 Paraburkholderia sp.
CGCCGCCATCGCGGCTGCCGCGATCGGCTTCGCGGAGGTTGGTCCCAACATCAAGCGCGCGACTCACATCGACTTGCGCAAGGTTGCCCAGGCATGGCGCGACCCGGCAGTGCGGCTCGTCAACCTCGGGTATCTCGGCCACATGTGGGAGCTCTATGCGATGTGGGCGTGGCTCGGCCTGTTCCTGCAACAAACGCTCGCCTCGCACGGCGTGGCCGATGCGCGGCCCCACGCGGAAGCGCTGACGTTTTGTGTGATCGCGTTCGGCGCGGTGGGGGCGTGGGCCGGCGGCTGGCTCGCGGACCGCGTGGGACGCACCGTCGTCACCATCGGCGCGATGGCGGTGAGCGCGTCATGCGCGGCGGTGATCGGCTGGCTGTCGGATGCGCCGATGCCGGTGCTGATCGCCGTGGCCTTCGTGTGGGGCTTCTCGGTCATCGCCGACTCGGCGCAATTCTCCGCCAGCGTGGCGGAGCTTGCCGAGCCGTCTTCGGTGGGCACCTTGCTGACGGCACAGACGTGTGCGGGATTCCTGCTGACGCTCGTGAGTATTCATCTGGTGCCGGACGTGGTCGCGCATCTCGGCTGGAAGGCCGGGCTGGGCATGCTGGCCATCGGCCCGGCGCTCGGCTGTGTCGCCATGTGGCGGCTGCGCGCTCATCCGGACGCGCGCCGGCTGGCGGGCGGCAAGCGCTAGCCGTCTCCTCTTTTCTCAACGCAACTTGTCGGACACAAGTCATGACTTCCTACCCAGAAATCCGGATGCTGATCGGCGACGCGTGGCGCAGTGCGCCGGGTGCGTGGCGCAATGCCAGACAATAGCGGCGCGTCACAAGGATCCGGTGGAACCCGCGGTGATCTCCGTGTGCATGATGCGCGCGGGCGACACGGACAATGTGATTCCGGATAGCGCCGAATTGCGCGGCACGATCCGGACCTTGTCCTCGGCGGTGATGACTGAGCTGCAGCGTCAAATGAAGCAGATGTGCGACGGGCTGGCGGCAGCGTATGGCGCGTCGATCGAGGTGGAGTTTTTCCAATACTATCCGGCGACCGTGAATTCGCCCGCCGAAACGGCGCTATGCGAAACGGTGATTCGCCAGTTGTTCGGCGATGCCGCCACGCATGCGAGCGTCGCGCCGAACATGACGTCGGAGGACTTCGGCTTCATGCTGGAGGCAAGGCCGGGGACTTACGTGCTGATCGGCAATGCGCCGCATGCGGGTACAGCGTCCGGCTTGCATCACCCGTCGTATGACTTCAACGACGAGATCATGCCGGCCGGGGTGCGGTATTGGGTCGGCCTCGCGCAGGCGTATTTTTCGCGGCGGTGAAGACCGGGCCCGAATCCGAAGCGGATATTGTCGGCGCCGGCGCGGCCCTATAATCGAGCGCACCGACCACGGAAATCCGCACGATGAACACGCTGGCTCATCCGCTCGAACCGGCCGACGCAACGCTGTCCGGCATGCTGTCGCATTTCACGCTGCTCGAGCCCGTGTTCGACGCGATGCCGGACGTCGTGTTCTTCGTCAAGGATGTGCACGCGCGCTACGCGCTGGTCAATCGCACGCTGGTCTCGCGCTGTGGCTTCAAGGAAAAGACCGCGTTACTCGGCAAGACCGCCGAGGACGTCTTCCCGCGCCGCTTCGGCCGCATCTACATGGCACAGGACAAAGCGATCATCAACGTCGGTAACCAGATGATCGATCAACTGGAACTGCACCTGTATCCCGGCCGTCAGCCGGGCTGGTGCCTGACCTGCAAGCAGCCGTTGCGCGATCCGGCGGGCAAGGTGGTCGGGCTCGCCGGCATTTCGCGCGACCTGAAAGCGGACGAGAGCCGTCATCCAGCGTATAGCCGGCTCGCCGCGGTGGTGCAGTCCATCCAGGAAAACTACGTGCAGCCGTTGAATCTGAAGCAGCTTGCTGCGATGGCGGACATGTCGGTGGCGCAACTGGAGCGCTACTTTCACAAAGTGTTTCATTTGACGCCGCGCCAGCTGTTGCTGAAAACACGGCTGGATGCGGCCACCGCGCTGCTGGTCTCGCACGACAAAGTCACCGACGTCGCCGCGCTCTGCGGCTACACCGACCACAGCGCCTTCACCCGTCAATTCAAGGCGACCGTCGGCGTCACGCCGACCGAGTATCGCATGCTGCTGCACGGCACCGCTTCGCGCAGCTGAGCGGTCTGCCGCACATGGTTCGTCGCAGGCACCATTACTACGTGTATGTCGTCGCGCTCGACGACAAGGTCTGGAACGAGGCGCGCTTTCGCCGCGCGAATCCGGATTACCGGTTCGACAAGCCTTGCGTGTACGTGGGAATGACGGGACTGGACCCGGATCTGCGATTCGACCGGCATAAGGCCGGCATTCAGGCAAATCGCTATGTGCGCGATTACGGCCTGCGCCTCGTGCCCGAGTTGTATGAAGTGTTCAACCCAATGCCTTACCGCGGCGCACAGGATATGGAAGTGGAATTGGCGATTGGACTACGTGAGGCGGGATACGGCGTATGGCAAGCGTAAGGTGCGTGCGAGGGGGGGCGGCTAAACGACGCACTATGAAGTGACGCGTTATTTCACGCCCAGTCCGCGCAGCACGGCATTGCCTTCAGGCGTCAGACGAATATGCGAGTCGCCTGCATCGCTTGAGACCGTTTCGATCAGGCCGGCTTCGTGAAGCTGCGGAATCTCGGGTTTCGCTGAGGCATCGATCGGCGCGTGCAGCAATAACAGCAGCGTGGCCAACTCGTGGTGGCTCAACAGACGCCGCAGGATCGTGGGCCGCTTTGCCGGCACCGGTGTGTCGTTCGTGTTGTGATCGGGCTGGTTCATGGGACCGCACCTTGTGCGAGGGTTGTGACGGGATGGATGATGCAGACGAAGACTTAAACGATTCTTAAGATTTATTGTCCTGTAACACCGTGACACGAAGATGGCATGGCAGAACGTTACTTGTCGTTACATCTCCCCCGGTCATTCCTTTGATTACCTTACGGCGCGCAGGTTTTGCTCGCTGCTTCGATCCACAGATTGCCCACGTGACGCTTGCCGGCGTAGTAGCGGTAGGTGGTCGCGCCGTTGTCGCTGCGCACCTTGACGATGTTCGAATCGCCGAAGTCGAGCATCTGACCTTGCGGGATCGCGGTGGATTTGAACGCGGCGTTGTGGCTGGTTGCCACTTGTGTCAGGCAGGCGACCACGTCGTTGACCGAGCGCTGCGTGTTGGTGTCCGTGACGGGCTCGCCGGCATCGGGGTTCTTCTGGAAGTACGCGCAAGCGCTGAGAAGGAGGGGAACTGACAGGACTACGGCAAGCTTCTTCATATCTCTCCTGGCGTTTCATTCGGCCGACGGAACGTGCCACCCGCATGGGCAGCGGGCGCGCCGCAGTGGCCGTGGATCAACCGGCATTATATCGGTGTGGCGCGCACGCCTGAGCGGGTGCAGCATGGGCTGTGCCCGATGAGAGGGAAATCGGCGACTGCGGAGCGCGGTTCGCGGAGGATGTGGCCAGCCCGCAATCCGAAGCCCCAGCCTAGCCGGCCAACCCCCTACCTGCGCCGCTGCGCCTGCGCCGCGAGCCGCACAGCCGCATTGGCCGCGCCATACCCGTCATAACCGCCACGTCGTTCGACAATTTCCAGGAAAAAGCGCTGATCCAGTTGTTCGGTGTAAGCGTGGAAGAACTCGCCGCCGCGTTCGGCGCGGTCGTACAGAATGTTGTGTGCGCGCAGCGCGTCGAGCATCTCGTCGGACAGCGCGTAGCGGGCGGCCAGGTCCTCGTAATAATTACGCGGAATGCGCAACACCGGCAGACCGTCGGCGACGAATTCGGGAATCGCGCTGAAAATGTCGCCGGTGCTGAACGCGACGTGGTTCAGGCCCGAGCCGTGATAGGTGTGCAATGCCTCGGCCACCGCCGTGTGATGATCCACCGACGCATTCAATATGATGCGCACCGATCCGTCCCGGCTGCGCAGCGCGCGGCTGCGCACCAGCCCGTATGGGTCGGGCACCAGCACACCCGGCTCGGCCTGAAAGCCGAAGGCGGTGCGCAGAAACAGAACCCAGGTATCCAGCGAAGGGGCCGGCACCGACAGACAAACGTGGTCGATCCGCGAAAGCGGCCCAACTTCAGTCGGACCGTTGACGTCGGTCAGGACGAAATCGGCTTCGAACAACGTGGGCTGGTCCGGCGTTTCGTCGACGAAATAGTTCAGGCTGCCGTCGGGCGCCTGCACGGCCGGCAGCACGCGTTCGTTCGGGCCGATCTGACCGGAAAACGGCGCGTAGCCGAAGCCGGCGGCGCGCTCGAACGCCTGACGGGCGTCGTCCACATGAAACGCCGACGCGCACAGCGACAAACCATGCTGCTGGAAAAAGGCATTGGCGAAGGAATCCGGCTCGGCGTTCAGCACGATCGACGCCGCGCCATGCTGAAATAGCGTCACATCTTTCGAACGATGCTGGCCGGCCTGGCGAAATCGCAACTTGCCAAGCCAGTCGACCAGATGCGCACGGGTGGTGTGGTCGACCGCGAACTCGAGAAACTGGTAGCCGACATGCGCGGGCGCGGCGGGCGACTGGTAGAGATCGCCGGGCGGCTGCTGCGTGGCGTCGAGCAGCGCGCGAGTCTGTTCCTCGAGGAACAGCAGCGAACGATGGCCGTCCGCCGCGGTGATCGTGGTCGGTGCGGCGCGGAAACCGTCGTTGAAAATCTCGAGCGAAAGCGGCCCGCTGTAGCCGGTTTTCACGACCTGCGCGGTGAAGCCGGCCAGATCGAAATCGCCCTGGCCTGGGAAACAGCGGTAATGACGGCTCCATTCGAGCACGTCCATGGCGAGCTTCGGCGCGTCGGCGATTTGCACGAAAGCGATCCGCTCGCCGGGAATCGCGGCAATGCCGTCCACCGTATCGTTTAGCGACAGCGTATGAAAACTGTCGAGCACGAGCCCTAGATTCGGATGATTGACCGCGTTGACGAGCTTCCACGCATGGCGGTAGGTCTTCACATGCTTGCCCCACGCAAGCGCCTCATAACCGGCGATCACGCCGGCCGCTTCGGCCGCGCGGGCCAGTGCGCCCAACTGGTCGGTCATCAGCGCATCGTCGCCGATGGTGTCGGGCGAGACGTTGCTGCACACCAGAATCCGGTCCGTACCCAGTTCGTGCATCACGTCGAACTTGCGCCTCGCCCGTTCCAGATTGCGGGCGAGACGCTCCGGGCTCACCCCGTCGAAATCTCGGAACGGCTGGAACAGCATGATCTTCAGCCCGAGATCCTCGGCGATGCGACGCACGTCGGCGGGCGAGCCGTCGAAATACAGCAGGTCGTTCTCGAAGATTTCCACGCCCTCGAAGCCCGCCGCCTGAATGGCGGTCAGCTTCTCGACGAGGGTCCCGCTGATCGACACGGTGGCAATCGAACGTTGCATGAACGGCTCCTGCAAAACGGTGAAACGGCTGTTGGGGGCGGCGCGCAGCGGGCGCGCCACCGCGTTCGCATGCCAGACCGGCGTCATGCTGCAACCGCGAAAAATGGTCTAGCTGGTTACCAGAGACTATCTGGACACAGGCAGCAAGCGCCTACAAGCCCCCACATTAACCGAAATTTCCGACAGTTTATACAAACTAACTAGATGGTACAAATTCGTATAAACCCCGAATGACGATTGCCGCCAATGCGCGCACACTGCATTCACGTTGTAGAGCCGCGGCGCGTGGCTCGCTTCACGCCTTACCTTTTTGCGGGAGTGGTCGTCATGAGTTTTGCATCGGTGCTGGTCCTCAACGGACCGAATCTCAACCTGCTCGGCACGCGTGAGCCGGCTTTCTATGGCTCGGAAACCCTCGACGACGTCGCGAAACTGTGCCGCGACGCGGGCGATCGGCTGGATCTGTCGATCGACTTCTGCCAATCGAACGCCGAACACCAGCTCATCGACTGGCTGCATGCGGCGCGCACCAAGGTCGACGGCATCGTGATCAATCCGGCGGCTTACACGCATACCTCGGTGGCGATTGCCGACGCGCTCACCGCGATCGAAAAGCCAGTCATCGAAGTGCATATTTCAAACGTGCACCGCCGCGAAGCGTTCCGGCATCACTCGTATGTGTCAGCGGTGGCCGACGCGATCATCGTCGGTTGCGGCACGCAAGGCTATGTGCTCGCTCTGGAGCGGATGGCAACCATCCTTAAGAATAAGGTGGCGAAATGAACGCACAAGCGCACACTCAGGCGAGTCCACGCTCCTATTTAGTAGGTCTGATCGGCTCGGGCATTGGCGGATCGCTCACTCCCGCGATGCACGAGGAAGAGGGCGGCAAGCTCGGCCTGCACTATGTGTACCGGCGTATCGATCTGGACGCGTTGAAGCTCGACATCACGGCGCTTGCGGATCTGCTGGTTGCCGCCGAACGCATGGGCTATAACGGACTGAACATCACGTACCCGTGCAAGCAGGCCGTTATCCCACTGCTCGACGAATTGTCCGACGACGCACGTGCCCTCGGCGCGGTCAACACGGTGCTGCTCAAGGACGGTAAGCGTATCGGCCACAACACCGATTGGTCCGGTTTCGCGCGTGCGTTTCAACGCGGGTTGCCGGACGTGTCACTGGAGCGCGTCGTGCAACTGGGCGCGGGCGGCGCGGGCGCGGCGGTCGCGCATGCCGCGCTGACGATGGGCGCGCAAACGCTCACGCTGTTCGACGTGGATGCCGCGCGCGCCGCCGCGCTCGCCGCGGAATTGCAGAAGCGTTTCCCGAACTCCACCGTCAGCGCCGGCAGCTCGCTGAAGGAGTCGCTCGCCGCCGCCCACGGCCTGATTCACGCAACGCCGACTGGCATGGCGAAATTGCCGGGCTTGCCGCTGCCGGTCGAATTGCTGCATCGCGATCTGTGGGTCGCGGATATCGTGTATTTTCCGATCCGCACCGCGCTGCTGCAGGCCGCCGAAGCGCTCGGCTGCCGCACGCTGAGCGGCGGCGGGATGGCGGTGTATCAGGCCGTCGACGCGATGCGCATCTTCACGGGGCTCGAACCCGACGCCGAGCGCGTTTACACGCATTTCCAGTCCTTGTTGCCACGCCCCGAAGCAAGTCCCCGGGCGGGACGCTAAGCCGGAAGTACACGCACCCCGATACCCGGTAGGAAATCAGACCGAGGAGACAGAACGCCATGCCGCAACCGATCCAATCCACGCCCGCCGACCCGGCAGGCCAAATGAAGGCCACGGTGAGCACCGCGCGCCGTTCGAAAGCCCGCTACCAGATTCTCTCGCTGCTGGCGATCGGCACCATGATCAACTATCTGGACCGCACGGTGCTCGGCATCGCGGCGCCGCAGTTGACGAAGGAGCTCGGCATCAATGCGGCGCTCATGGGGCTGCTGTTCTCCGTGTTCTCGTGGAGCTATGTGGTCGCGCAGATTCCGGGCGGCCTGTTTCTCGACCGCTTCGGCAGCAAGCTCACCTATTTCCTGTCGATGACGTTCTGGTCGCTGTGCACGCTGGCGCAAGGGCTCGTGCATGGCATCGGCGCGTTGTTCGTGTTCCGGCTCGGCCTCGGCGTGTCGGAAGCGCCGTGCTTTCCAACCAATAGCCGCGTGGTGGCCACCTGGTTTCCGCAGAGCGAACGCGCGATGGCGACCGGCACGTACACGGTCGGCGAATATATCGGCCTCGCGTTTTTCAGCCCTTTCCTGTTCATGCTGATGGGCGCGTTCGGCTGGCGTTCGTTGTTCTACGTGGTGGGCGGCGTGGGCCTCGTGTTCGGGGTGATCTGGTGGATGTTCTATCGCGAGCCGAAGGATCATCCGAGCGTCAATCAGGCGGAGCTCGACTATATCGAGGCAGGCGGTGGCCTGACGCATCGGAAGAAGGACGCCGATTCTGCCGCTGCAAAGGCGGCAGCGGCTGCGCCGGCCGAAAAGGCCAAAAGCGGCTTCGAATGGCGCACCATTGGACGCCTGCTCAAGCATCGCCAGCTGAGCGGCATCTGCCTCGGCCAGTTCGCCGGCAATTCGACGCTGGTGTTCTTCCTCACCTGGTTCCCCACCTATCTGGCCACCGAACGCCATATGGCATGGCTGAAGATCGGCTTCTTCGCGATCATGCCGTTCATTGCCGCGTCGATCGGCGTGATGTTCGGCGGCATCTTCTCCGATTGGCTGCTGCGTCGCGGCAAGTCGCCGAACGTGGCGCGCAAGCTGCCGATCATCGCCGGCCTTCTGCTCGCGTCGACGATCATTCTCGCCAACTATGTCGAGAGCAACGTGGTGGTGATCGCGATTCTGTCGGTAGCATTCTTCGCGCAAGGGATGGCGGCACTGGGCTGGACGCTGGTGTCGGACATCGCACCGGACGGGCTGCTCGGCGTGACCGGCGGCATCTTCAACTTTGCCGCCAATCTGGCCGGCATCGTCACGCCGCTGGTGGTGGGTTTTATCGTTGCGGCAACCGGCTCGTTTGTCGGGGCGCTGGTGTTCATCGGCGCGATCGCGTTGATCGGTGCGCTGTCGTATATTTTTGTCGTCGGCGATATCAAGCGGATCGTGCTGGTGGATTGAGCGGCGCAGTGCGCAAAAAATGGCGTGTGCGAGTGACGCACAAATGAAAAGCGGGAAGTGGCCAAGCCACTTCCCGCTTTTTTGCTTCCGGCCTCGCTGGCTCGTGCCTCCCCGAGCCGGCCTCGCTTCAATCTTCCTTGCGCACGAAACGCAGCACGGCGTCGACGATCATCGCGCGATGCCGCGCGCGCAGACGCGGGTGCGACGGATCGCGGCCGAACGCCGTACCGAAGGTATGACGATTGCCCACGCGGTGAAAGCACAGCGAACTGATCATCAGGTGCAGGTCGATCGCATCGACGTCGCTGCGAAACTGTCCCGAGGCAATACCGCGCGAGAGCAGATCTTCGATCGTATGAATGACGGTGACGTTGCGGCCTTTGAAGCTTTTTACCTGCTCGACATACTTGGCGCCGTGAATATTCTCGATCGTCACGAGCCGCACGAAATCGCGCTGGCGGTCGTGATAGTCGAACGTGAATTCCACCAGCGCGCGCATGCCTTCAATTGGATCGAGCTCGCTGACGTGCAGATCCTGTTCGAGCGCGCGAATGTCGCCGTACACTTTTTCCAGCACGGCCTGGTACAACCCTTCTTTACTGCCGAAGTAGTAGTACAGCATGCGCTTGGTGGTGTTCGTGCGCTCCGCGATCGCGTCGACGCGCGCACCGGTCAATCCCATCGCGGAGAATTCCTGGGTCGCGACTTCGAGGATGTTGCGCTTTGTCTGTTCGGGATCGTACTTGCGTCGGGCGTCGGTACGTGGAGCCCCGGACGCGATGCCGGTGGTATCAGGCTCGGCGGCCTTGCTTGCCTTTTTCATTGTGTATTCGAGCACCAGTGACGGCGCATTCTAGCATGGCGAAACCGGCCTCTGGCGCGGGTCTCGGGCACCGGCGGCTCGGTCTGTGCCGCCTGGCGAGGCGCGTCATGGGCTGAATCACGGCGCCGGCCGCGTCGAGGGACGCCGGGCGGCGAGTGCGTCGCGTGTCTGCATGGTGGTGTAGGTGAGTTGCGCGGCCGCGAGCCCGAGCGTGCCATAGGCGGGCGTCAGACCGAAGGCCGCGAAAGCGTCGGGTACCGGCCGTTCGCCGGAGATGGCCGCCGCCAGCAATTCGCCCGAGACGGTGGTCGGCGCCATGCCGTGTCCGCCGAAACCGACCGCGTACCAGACGCCGTCCGTGCTGCGGCCGATCTGCGGCATCTTGTGCCGCGCGTAGCTCATCAGGCCGCCCCACGCGTGTTCGATTCGCACGTCGTGCAGTTGCGGATAGACCTTCAGCAGATCGCGCCGCAACAGCCGTGCGATCACCTCGGGCGCGCGATCGCGCACCGAGATGCGGCCGCCCCACAGGATGCGGGTGTCGGGCAGCGGGCGATAGTAGTCGAAGGCGAAGCGGGTGTCGTAGACGGCGGCGCGGGTGTCCATCGCTTCTTTCAGGCGGGTGCCGAGCGGTTCGGTGGCCATCACGTAGGTGGCGATCGGCAGCACCGCGCGCTCGACCCGTGCGTAGACGTTGCGCGCATAGCCGCCGCCGGCCATCACCACGTGGCGCGCTTCGAGCGCGCCGTGCGCAGTGTGGACCACAAAACCGGCAACCTCACGTTGCAAGCGCACAACCAGTGACTTCTCATGAATCCGCACCCCCGCACGAGCCGCGGCGCCGGCGACGCCGAGCACATATTTCAGCGGATGAAAATGGAACGCGTTGCGCTCGAACAGACCGCCGTGATAACGGCTCGTCTTCAGCTGTGAAGCGAGCGCCGTAGCGGATACCGGTTCCCACTCGACGCCGAACGAATCGCGCATCAAGCGCCGCTGCGTGTCGAGCCTCGCCGGTTCGTCGAACCAGTTGGCGAGGATCACGCCGGCGTCGGTCACGTCGCAGTCGATACGGTAGCGCTGGATACGCTTGCGCATCAGATCGACGGCGTCGGTGGTCAGCGTATAGAGTTCGCGCGCGCGGACCGGCCCGAGGGTCTTCAGCAGATCCGCGCAATCGAGGCTGTAGCCGCCGAACACGAAGCCGCCGTTGCGGCCGGAGGCGCCGAAGCCTACCTGCTCGGCTTCGAGCACGGCGACGTCGGCGACGCCGCGCTCCGCGAGTCCCAACGCCGTGGACAAACCCGCGAGGCCGCCGCCGATAATGCACACGTTGACGCTGCGCCGGCCGGTGAGCGGTGCGTAAGGTGAGGCATAAGCGGACGAGTGTCCGGCGGAGCGCGCGACGGTGGCTTCGTAAAAGCTTTGCATGGGGTCAAGAGTAGCGGGAATCTCACGCTCGCGTCCAGCCGTCCAACCCTGTCCGGGCCTGCCTGGATTACGACGCGTCAAACGCAAGGCCGGCACCCGCATACAGCGAGCGCCGGCCTTGCCAGCCGGTTCCCAAACAGATCAGGACACCGGCAGCAGCTTGCCGCTGAACACCACCGGACCCGTCGGCGCGTTGTGATTGGGCGAGCCGCCCGGCGCTTCGATCGAGACCGCCAGCGCCGCGTAGCTTTCCGGCTTTTGCTGACCGGCCGTCACCTTGCCGCTGGCGCTGTCCGGCAGCAGGCCGAGCGACACCGGATGGCCGTTGGCCGGAATGCCCCACAGCTCCATCGCCCGGCCGGCCGGCACCTCGACCTTGCCGAGCGGATGCAGCGTCATGGTGGAATGGGCTTCATCCCACGCAACCAGCATGACCGGATGCGTGTCCTTGTCATTCAACACCGCGACGTGCGAAACCGCCGTTTCCGCTTGCTGCGCGACAGTCGGCGCGGTGGAAGGCGAAGGCGTCACGCCGGCCGGCAGCAGCGAGCGCACGGCGACCACCACCGCGACGACGGCCAGCCCGGTGACGCCGAGTGCCCAGCCACGCCAGAACGCAAGATTCTCGAACAGGCTGCCCGACGGACGCGCGGGTTTTTCGACCACGGTGCGTGGCCGTGCCGCCTCACGGGCGGCGCTCAAGCCGAGACGCCGTTCGATGGCATCCCACACGGCGGCCGGCGGCATGCGCGGCTCCGCGAGTTCGGCCAGCGGCGAGATGCGCCGCTGCCATTCCTCGACGGCCTGACGGACGACGGTGTCGCCGTCCACGTAACGTTGGAAGCGGCGCCGGGCCCCGCCGCGCAGGGTGCCGAGCACATACTCGGCGGCCAGCATATCGACCAGCTGAGGATCGCGATGGAGATTCATCACTCACCTCCCAGACAGGTTTTCAGCTTGGCCAAGCCGCGCCGGATCCAGGATTTGATGGTGCCGAGCGGCACCGTCAACGCCTCGGCGATCTCGCTATGGCTTTGGTCGCGCAGGTAGGCGAGGGCCACTGCCTGACGCTGCGCCGGTTCCAGTTGCTGCATGCAGCCCGCCAGCAAGCGCGCCTGCAGGCTGACCGCGCTCAACGCTTCGGGATCCGGATCGCCGGTGGCCACGAGATCGTCCAACGCATCGCTCCATTCTGTTTCCTGCGTGTGGACCCGCCGCAGGTGATCGAGAGCACGGTTCCGGACGATCGCCGACATCCACGTCATCGGCGCGGACAATGCGCGGCGGTAGTCGCCGGCAAAGCGCCAGATATTGACGAAGCTGTCCTGCAGGACTTCTTCGGCCCACTCATGCCTGCTCAATATACGGAGCGCAAGGCCAAACAGTTTCGGGGCGGCGAGATCATATAGCTCGCGCAGTGCCCCGGCGTCTTCTTTGGCAATGCGTTCGAGCAGCTCGGCGAGGGTTTCCGGCGTCAGTTCTCGAGGATCGGCGGTCATGGAAAATGGAGTGGTGGGCTTGCGGGCCTATGTTACTCAATTTCCTCCTGGTCTAATTCAATTTCCTGCTGGTCTTATCTGTCCCACCGCAACACCAGAGGATCGAGCCGGCGCGCGACCTTCAGCAAGCCCGCGCGCGTCGCCGGATGCATCGGCGGCAAGGGATGGCGTACCGCGTCCGATCGAATCACCCCGCCTTCTTTCATCAAGGCCTTGCACGACGCGAGACCGCCCTGGCGGTTTTCGTAGTTGATGAGCGGCAGCCACTGCTGATAGTGGGCGGCGGCCGCTTCGGTGTCGCCTGCCGCATAGGCGTCGATGATCAAGCGGATGCCATCCGCGTAGCCGCCGCCGGTCATCGAACCCGTTGCGCCCGCATCGAGGTCGGCCATTAGCGTGATCGCTTCTTCGCCGTCCCAGGGACCCACCACGGCGTCGCCGCCCAGTTCGATCAGCTCGCGCAGCTTGTTGGCCGCCTGCGGCACTTCGATCTTGAAGTACGAGACGTTCTGCAGTTCCCGCGCCATGCGCGCGAGAAACGGCGCGGACAACGCCGTGCCGCTAACGGGCGCGTCCTGGATCATGATCGGAATTCCGATCGCGTCGGACACCGTGCGGTAGAACTCATAGATGCCGCGCTCGCCGATGCGGATCGTCGCGCCGTGATACGGCGGCATGACCATCACCATCGCGGCGCCCGCGGCTTGCGCGCTGCGGCTGC
>NZ_JAXDPY010000522.1:0-3319 GCF_034668105.1 Paraburkholderia sp.
GTGGGGTTGGTGGGGTTGGTGGGGTTGGTGGGGACGGTGGGGACGGCGCGCCTGGAGCGAGTATCTTTGCGCCGGGCGATGAAAGCCCTCAGCTGCAGCCGCAATCGGGCGTGCGGCCGCGTCCACGCGGCATGCGCGCGACGATGATCAGTCCGACTGCGCCCACCAGCAACGCCCCAGCCGCTAGCGACAACGCCAGCGAAAAGGAGCCGGTATGTTCGGCGATCGGCGCGGCCACCAGCGGGCCGACGATCTGCCCGATGCCATACGCCGCGGTTGCATAACCCATCAGGCCGGCCGCGGCGTCGCCACGCAGGCGCCGGGCTTCGCGCATCGCGAACAGGGTGATCGCGGTGAATGGCAGACCGATCAGGATGCTGCCGAGCGAAAAGCCGCCCGCCGTCGGCCAGACGATGCCAAGCGCAATCCCTGCTGCTTGCAGCACGTAACAACCGGCGAGCAGCGAGCGGTTGTCCCAATGCATCGGCAGGCGTGCCGCGAGCAACGCGCCGACGACCAGAGCCGCGCCAAACATCGGCCAGAACAGATCGGGCCAGAACGAGCCCGGCAGCGCGTGGCGCGCGATCACCGGCAGGAACGTCGCGGTGATGATGTAGCCGAAACCGGGCACGCCGTAGAGCAGGATCAGCCAGAAGGAGTCGGCGCGGTGCGAGGGGTGGTCGGTGGCGGTGCTTTGGCTGGCCGCAGGGCGCTGATTTGCGTGAGCGGCGGAGTTTGCCCCGCCCGCAGTGGGCACCGCAGCGCTCGAGGCGGCGTGGGTCACGGTTCTGAACACGGGCCAGACGACGATCGAAAGCACCGCCGATATCAACCCGAAGCCGATCCAACCGGCCATCGCGCCGTAACCGCCGGCGGCGCTGACCAGCAAGCCCGTCCCGACGATGCCCACGCCCGGACCCGTATAGATCACCCCGGCGCATCCGTGCGCGCCAAGTTCGGCGAGCCGCCGCAAGCCCCATTGCGACGCGAATACGAAGGTCCAGGCGCTGACCGCGCCGGCGACAAATCGGACCACGGCCCACACCCAGAATTGACTGGTTACACCCATCGCCAACGTCAGCAAGACCGTCGCTACAAGCCCGACCCGCACCATGCGCGCAGGCTCGACCCGCAGCGCCGCGCAAGCAACCGCACCGACGAAATAACCCGCGTAGTTGAACGACGCAAGCCAGCCGCCGTGCTGGATATCGATTTGCGGCTGGCCGAAGTGGCTGCCGTGCAGCATCAGCGGCAGCAGCGGCGTGAACGCAAAGCGCCCGACGCCGAGCACGACGGCCAAGGTAATCATGCAGGCAAGCGCCGCGCGGCGGGCGGCATGACGTTCGACAGCAACGTCGTATGCACTGGAAGCGAGATCGTTCATGAGCAGGCAATCCATGGATTCGGACCGGCGGTTACCGGACGCTTGAATCAATCTTAGCTTGACCTTTCAATCACGAAAAATGAATAATTAGAATGCCACCCATCGCCAGGAGAGAATCATGGATCTGGCCGCCTTGACCATTTTTCGGGCTGTCGTGCGCGAAAATGGCGTGACGCGCGCCGCTGCCAAGCTCAATCGCGTGCAATCGAACGTCACCACGCGGATCAAGCAGCTCGAGGAACAGCTGGGCACCGACCTGTTCATCCGTGACGGCCGGCGTCTCGTTTTGACGCCGGCGGGTGAAACGTTGCTGCCTTACGCCGAACGTCTGCTCGCGCTCGCCGACGAAGCCCGCCATGCGGTGCGCGAGGATCGTCCGAGCGGGCGCTTGCGGCTGGGCGCGATGGAAAGCGTCGCGGCGACGCGTCTGCCCGGATTGCTCGCGCGTTACCACCAGCAGTGGCCGGATGTCGCACTGGAACTGGAAACCGGCACGACTGGCAAGCTGATCGAGCGTGTCCGCGAATTCGAAATAGATGCGGCCCTGGTGGCCACGCCGCCCGATCCTGCGGCGCTCGGCGAACTGTTCGAGACGGTGCCGGTTTTCCGCGAAGAGCTGGTGATGCTGTCGCCGCGTGGCCATCGGCCGATTCGCGAAGTGCGGGATATCGCGCTATCGACGCTGATCGCGTTCGAGCGCGGGTGTGTTTACCGGGCGTACATCGAGAAGTGGTATCTGGAACATGGCGTGAGGCCGGCTCGCGTGCTGGAGCTGGGTTCTTACCATGCGATCGTGGCGTGCGTAGCGGCTGGGGCGGGCGTGGCGGTGGCGCCCAGGTCAGTGCTGAATTTGCAGGGCGACGCCAGCAATATCGCCGTTCACGAGCTTCACGATATTGGAGAGATTGAAACGCTTCTGATCTGGCGCCGGGGGCATTTTTCCTCCGCGCTGAACGCGCTGCGGCAGACGCTGGTGTCAGAAGAGGCTGCGCTGGACGCACCTGCCGTTGCAACCACAGCGGCTGCCTGACACGTTGGCCGCGCGGGACGCGCTCATAGTGCCGGCGCCCCGCCTGGCCTGATCAAACCCGAATCAAAGCTGGGCTTCGACCCAGCCCTTCACACCGGCTAGCGCCGCCGGCAGATTGGCCGGCTCGGTGCCGCCGGCTTGCGCCATATCCGGCCGCCCGCCGCCCTTGCCACCAACTTGCTGCGCAACGAAGTTGACCAGTTCACCGGCCTTCACCTTCTTGCTGGCATCTGCCGTGACACCGGCAATCAGACTCACCTTGCCGCCTTCGACCGAGGCCAGCACGATCGCCGCGCTCTTCAGCTTGTCCTTCAGCTTGTCGACCGTTTCGCGCAGCGTTTTCACGTCCGCGCCCTCGAGCGTGGCAGCCAGCACATGCACGCCGGCTACGTCGATTGCCTGACCGGCAAGCTCTTCGCCCTGGCTCGACGCCATCTTCGATTTCAATGCGCTCAGTTCCTTCTCGAGCGACTTTACCTGCTCCTGCACCTGCACGATCCGCTGCGTCAGTTCCGACGGCTGCGCCTTCAACACGGCCGCAGCGGCATTGATCCGCGCGTCGAGATCCTGCACGAAGCGCACGGCGTTGTCGCCCGTGATGGCTTCCACGCGACGGATACCGGCAGCCACGCCGCCTTCCATCACGATCTTGAAGAGACCGATGTCGCCCGTGCGATGCACGTGCGTACCGCCGCACAGTTCGCGCGAGAAACCGAGGTCGAGTACGCGTACTTCGTCGCCATACTTTTCGCCGAACAGCGCCATCGCGCCGCCCTTCACCGCTTCGTCGAACGGCATGACCTTCACAATGCCCGGCGCGTTCGCCAGCACTTCGGCGTTGACGATCGCTTCGACCTGGCGGATCTGCTCGTCGGTCATCGGCGCGTTGTGCGCGAAGTCGAAAC
>NZ_JAXDPY010000523.1:0-13836 GCF_034668105.1 Paraburkholderia sp.
GAACGGATCGCGCGTGCCATGTTCGCGTTGGCGATGCGGATGATTCCCTCGGCGGCATCTTCGGTCGTGAGCGACAGCGGCTGGGCGATGCGCTCGCGGATCACGCGGCGCGCGCCCTCCGCATCGACCGGCATGCGGCCGTTGAGCAACGCGACCGGGTTCAAACGCTGCAGCGCGACTTCGGCATCGGTGAGGGTCGGCTCGGTGCCGCCGCGCATGTAGCTGACGGGACCCGGGACCGCGCCCGCGCTATGCGGGCCGACCTTCAGCGAACCGGCGTCGTCGATCGCCGCGATGCTGCCGCCGCCCGCGCCGATCACATGGATATCGACCATCGGCGTCTTGACCGGATATCCCGCGACCGCGCGCGTCGACGTGAAGAGCGGCATGCCGTCGTGAATCAGCGACACGTCGGTGCTAGTGCCGCCGACGTCGAACGTGACCAGATTGCGAAAGCCGATCGTGCGCCCGACGGCCGCGGCACCGACCACGCCCGCCGCCGGGCCGGACAGGCAGGTGCGCACCGGGAACTGGCGCACCGTATCGATCGACATCAGACCGCCGTTCGAATGGATCGTCGACGGCGCGCGCGCGACGCCCAGCTCACGTACGCGGTTCAGGAAACGCTGGAGATACAGCGCCATTTTCGGGCCGACCGTCGCGTTGAGCGCGGTCGTCGACAGGCGTTCGTACTCGCGAAATTCGGGCAGCACGTCGCTCGAGATGCTGATGTACGCTTGCGGGAATTCTTCGGCGACGATCTCCCGCGCGCGCTGCTCGTGCACCGGATTTCGATATGCATGCAGAAAGCAGATCGTGACGGCCTGAACATCCGCGTCGCGTAGTTGCCGCGCGGCGTCGCGCACCGCGGCTTCGTCGAGCGCGACGAGCACATTGCCTTGGGCGTCGAGGCGCTCCGGCACTTCGAGGCGGTTGGCGCGGGCAATCAGCGCGGGCGCCTTGCCGACGTTGTAGTCGTAAAGATGCGGACGGGTTTGACGACCGATTTCGAGCACGTCGCGAAACCCGGCGGTCGTGATGAGGCCGGTCGCCGCGCCCTTGCGCTCGATGATCAGATTGGTCGCGACGGTCGTGCCGTGGCCTATGTGCGACACGTCGCGCGGGTCGATGCCGCGCATCTGGAGCAACGCCTCGATGCCGCTCGCGATTGCTTCCGATGGGTCATGCGGGGTGGACGGAAGCTTGTGGAAGACGGTTTCGCCGCTGCGTTCGTCGGTAACCACAAAGTCGGTGAAGGTGCCGCCGACATCAATGCCGATTCGATACATGGTTGAAGCCCTTGCTGGAGAAGTCGATGCTCGTCTCCCGACAATGTGGCCCCGGCGCAAAAGATCTTTTGAGTTGCGCTAAGCTTTCATATCGGCGAGACAGTGAGAGCATGCTAAAGCGATTGCCTGCAACGGCTAAGCGCCGCCATAAATACCCGTATCTACCAAATTTGTAGGACATGGAAAAAATTCCGGATTTGAACCTGCTGCTGCATCTCGATGCGCTGGTGCGCTGCGCCAATGTTTCGCGCGCGGCCGAAAGGCTCGGTATCACGCAATCGGCGATGAGCGCGGCGCTCTCGCGACTCAGGCGGGTATTCAACGATCCGCTGCTGATCCGCGAAGGCAACAACGCGCGCCTCACCGATCGCGCGATCGCGCTCGGGCAGCAGTTCCAGCCGCTCGTCGAGCAATGGCTCGACGTCACGCTCGACCGGCTCGACTTCGATCCGGCCGAGTCGCGCCGCGCATTTACGCTGTATGCGACCGACTATGTGCAGTTCGCGTTGCTGCCCGCGCTCGCGTCGACGCTTGCGCAGGACGCGCCGCACATCGCGCTGACCGTGCTGGCCGCGCGGCCGCATCACGGGCTCGCGATGCTGGAGTCGAATCACGTGGAATTTGTTGCGGGCTACTATCCCGAGCCTGCCGACACGCTGAGAATGCGGCCGCTGTTCGATGACCCGGTGGTGTGCGTGGTGCGCGAGGGCCACCCGTGCCTGACCCGCGAATGGGATCTCGACGCGTGGCTCGACTACGGGCATATCGATCTGGCGGCGCACACCCGCAATGCTGGAGAACTGCTCGACCGGCGGCTGGAACAGTTTGGCAAGCGCCGCACGGTGAACATGACGCTGTCCAGTTACCTGGCCGCGCCGTTTGTCGTCGCACAGTCCGATCTGATTGCCAATATCCCGCAGAGAATCGCGCAGATGCTAGGCGGTCATGGACTCGTGATCCGGCCCGTGCCGCTCGCGGTGCCGCCCATTCAGATCTCGCTCTACTGGCACGAGCGTTATCAGAACGACCCGGGGCATACGTGGCTTCGTCAATATGTCACGCGGCGTTTTCAGGAAAATACTCAACGTGGGTGAGAAGTCGCGACGATAAACGGGGGTCGTGATCATTCACATCACAATCACGGTCCCGCGGTGAATGAATGCGAGCGCGGGACCGTGATTGTTGAAAGCGGCTTACTGCCGGGCGCCCGTGTCGTGAACGATATCCTTGCCGCGGGTCTCGGACAGCGTCCATAGGGCAATCGTCGAAAGCGACGACAGGCACATGCCGACGACCATCATCGACCAGCCCAGACCATAGCGGCTCGACATGAAGCCGATCAGCATCGGACCGAAAGCCGCTACGCCGCGTCCGACGTTATAAGTGAAGCCTACCCCGGCCCCCCGGGCGGCGGTCGGAAACTGCTCGGAGAGAATCGAGCCGAGCCCGCCCGCAGCCGACGAAATGCTCATGCCGACCATGAACACCAGGACATAACCCATCGTCAGCGATTGCACGGGTGTATACAGAAATGCGGCCACGCTCGACATCGAGAACAGGATCGCCGTGGTCTGGGTCGGCCTGCGTCCGAATCGGTCGTGAAAGAACCCGCTGCCAATGTAGCCGATGAAGCCACCGACAATCTGGATCAACATGAAGGTGGTCGTGCCCGCGACGTGCAGGCCGCGTTCCGTTGCCAGATACAGCGGCAGGAACGACATAATCGCGTAGTAGTTGCCCTGGATGCCGACGAGGAACACGGTCGACGATAGCGTCGCCGCGCGCAGGTCCCGATGAAACAGCCGGGCAATACCCTGAAAAGGATTCAGCGGTTTGCCGGTGCGCGCCGGATCGACGCGGTCCTCTATGCCACGACGAATGACGAAGATCGCGAGCGCCGGAAGCAATCCTAGAATGAATAGCCAACGCCATGCAGTTTCAGGCGGCGCGAGCGAGAACACCACAAAATTGGCAATAGTCGATCCGGCCCAACCGACCGAGTAGGCGCTCTGCATGAACGCCATCAATCGGCCGCGGCTTTCGGCGCGCGCATATTCGGACAGCAGCGCAACGCCCACCGGCCACTCCGCACCGAAGCACAATCCTTCGAGCGTGCGCCACAGCACCAGTTGCGTGGCGTTCTGTGCGGTCGCGGTCATCGCGGTGGTAACGCTGAAGCCCACCACCACCCACACCAGCACGCGCACGCGGCCATAGCGGTCGGCCAGTGCACCGCCGAACATACCGCCGATGGCGGAGGCAACGAGACTCGCCGTCGCGATCGTCCCACCGATCCCGATAGATAAATGGAGCGAAGTCAGAATCGCGCCGAGCGCGAGCGCAAACATCGTGTGATCGAAACCGTCGAGTCCCCAGCCAAGCGCGGACGCGGCCACGACGCGCCGATAGCGCGTTATGTCCGCCGGTTCCGCGCCGTCGACCCCCTTCGTCGGTGTCGAACCATCAAGCGAAAGCGACCGCTTCATGCCAATACTCCTGTGATGCAATGGATTGAGTTCATGTTGATAAGGCCCGGGAAAGGTCCTGATCAGTTCGTGGTGAAATGCGCGCTTGTGAATGGCTGCAGCGACGTTTTCGGTGTTTTGTCCAGCAGCAGCTTCAGCACGTCGGGTCGCGAATAATGTCCGGCGCCGTCCACGAGTCGCTTCATGTCGCGGAGCAACTGAAAATCGAGGTCGGCAAACAGAATCTGTTCGCTGTCAGCCGTGGCTCTGCAAAGGTATTTGCCATTCGGCGCGACCACCGACGACGAGCCGCCGCCCAACTTTAAGTCGGTCCCACCGAATTCGCCCAAAACATCGAGCATGTCCTGAGTGAGCACGGCGGTTGGCGAAAGGACGAAGCACTGACCTTCGATCGCGTACTGGCGCGCTGCGGCGTCCATCGCATCGAGCGACCAATGGGCGCCTCCTGGCCAGGCGCCGACGTGGATTTCCTGCCCTTGGGCCTGCAGCGCGTAACGGAATAACGGATTGATATTCTCGAAGCAGATCAATCCGCCGACGCGCCGGCCGCCCAGTTCGAACACGCTGAGATCGCTGCCGTCGCCTTGCCCATAGAGCATTTTTTCCTGCAGCGTAGGCAGCAGCTTGCGTCTGACACCCGCTATGGCGCCAGAGGCGTCGATAAAAGCCTGCGAGTTGTACAGCGTTCCACCCGCTACTTCGTTCATGCCAAGCACGACGGAGCAGGCATTGTCACGGCATCGCTCCTGAATCGGAGCCAGGTCTCCCGCGCCGATGTTCACTGCTTGCGCAACCAGCTTCCGGCCCAGTTCGATGACGGGGCGCGACGACTCGCGCAAGCCTCTGAGATCGTACGCCTGCACAAACATCGACCAATATGGATAGCCGGACACGAACGCTTCAGGAAAGACTGCGAGCTGTGCGCCCTGTTTCGCGGCATCGTCGATCGCGGTGCATGCTTTGATGATTGTCGCCGCCCTCTCGAAGGGAACGGGCGCGGCCTGTATCACGGCTACTTTCATGCGGGAATTCCTGCGCTAATAGGTGTTGGAGAGCGTTGAGCCGCTTCCCTCGGGACGTAACCGGCTTCTCACTTACCGCGAAAATAACCGGTTCATGCGATTTTCGAGGTTCGCTGGGCGTCATGCGTGCGTCGCAACTCACCGCTCAGACGGCGTCTTTGCCGCGCCACGTGTTGGGGCACAGTGAGCGAACGGCCTGATCATAGGCTCGCCAAAACCATGGACCGAACCACTGCCATAAATGGTCCTATCGACCGCATTTGTAGGCACAGGGCGTTGTATCAACGGCCCGTCGAAGGCGCTGGTGGAAGGTGGCGGCGCATGGCTATTTATTCCGCTCCTTCGCGCCCGGTATGTCGGGCTGTCCCCTGCTCAGCCATTGCTCGCCTCGCCAACATGCCCAAAGTGTGCATCTCCTTTTCAACGTCGGGGGTCCACGGACGACCATAGTTAAGGCGGATGTGACGGCGAAATTCGCGGCTGCATGAAAAGATTGCACCAGGTGCTATCGCAATTTCGTGCGCTTCCGCCATCTCGAACAATTGCACTGCTTCGACTCCTTCCGGAAGTTCCACCCATAGAAAGAATCCGCCCGGCGGCCGGACCACTAATGTCCCCGGGGGGAAGTACCTGACGACAGCGGCCACCATCCGGGTCTGAAGGCACGCCAGCTCGCGACGCAGTTTGCGTAGAAGCCGGTCGTAGTCCCCATGCTCAAGGTAGTCGGCAATGGCGCATTGCGCGGGCACGGACGCCGGGGCCATGGTCAGCCAACGCGCGTGCTCAACTCTCGCGGCGTATCGCCCCGCCGCTACCCAACCGAGGCGCAGTCCGGGCGCCAGGCTCTTCGAAAACGAACCGCAGTGCAGCACGAGGCCGTGAGAATCGAAGCGCTTCGCCGGATACGCGGGCGTCAAGCCAAAATGCAGTTCGCGGAATACGTCGTCCTCGATTAGCGGCACACCATGTTTTGCCAGCAGCCTCACGAGCGCCTCCTTCCGTTCATCGGAGAGCGTCGCGCCGGTAGGCTGGTGCAGGGTCGTCATAAACCAGCAAGCCCGTACCGGATGGTGCCGCAACGCCTCCGCTAATGCGCCGAGGTCGAGTCCACGGTGTGGATCGACAGGGATCTCCACGGCCTTCAGATGCAGGCGCTGAACCGCATCTTGCACAGCATGGAAAGCGGGCCGTTCTATTGCGATGGTGTCGCCAGGCTGCGTCAGAACCTGCAAACACAATATCAGTGCGTCGAGCGCGCCGCTCGTCACAACAACCTCATCGATTGGAACGGTAACGCCTGTGACAATGTAGCGCAGGGCGATCTGGCGACGCAGATCTGCTTCAGCCTTTCCCGCTGACAAGGCATTCTGGGAACTCGCCATACTCCGGGTCGCCGCAGTCAACGAGCGCGAGATCTGTCCAAACGGGAACAGTTGGGCGCTTGGCTCCGAAGAGCCAAGCCCCGGATGCGCGCATCGACGTTGAGCCTTCATGAAGCGGATAACCAAACTGTCGCCATCCGCCTCGTCAATACTGCGCTTTGGAACTATCGTTAGTGATTTCGTTAGCGCAGGCCGACTTGCGACGAAATAACCAGACCGAGGTCTTGCGACGATCAGGCCTCTTCGTTCGAGCGTGTAGTAAGCCTGGAAAACCGTTGACGGGCTGACGCGGTACGAACCGCTCGCCTGGCGCACCGACGGGAGCCGCACGCCGGGCTCAAGCGTACCGCTCGCAATCAGGTTTTCGAACTCTGCCGCCAGCTGGAGATAGCGCTTCATTATTATGTCATGCTAATTACGGTTCACTCGGGTCGCTGCGGTTGCGGGCGGAATGCCTCATTAGAAATTTCGGACCCGCCAGCCGAGCACGGTTGCAGCTCCCGCTGGCTTTGAGGACGGGGCGTTGGCGGTCTGGAGAAATTCCTTCAACCGGCTGGCGCCGAGTGCACGGCTGTAGAAGAAGCCTTGACCGAATTCGGCCCGGCTTGCCCGCGCGATGTTGTGATGCGTCGCGTTCTCAATGCCTTCGACCACGACCACGGCGCCCATCTCATGGCCCATGCTCGTCAACGCACTGATCTGTCTGGAGCGATCATCGGGATCCATTCCCAGCACTTCCCTGTCAAGCTTCACCATCTCAAAGGTCATCTCTGGCGGCAGTTCAAGTCCGACGTCGGTGGGACGCACGCCCGACAGGGCAAAACGCATTCCTTTATTACGCGCCTGCGCCATCATCGGGATGAGACGTTTTCTGAACTTCCTCGCGCTGTCTGCCCCGACCTTCAGTATCAGCGGCGGAAGACCGAGGGAACCAATGTCGCCCAGGTCCGCGATGAACGCGGAACTTACCAGGTAAGAAGCGGGGGCGGTAACGCCCAGGTAGAGCGATTTCGGAGCGCCGATTTCCTGCAGATCCTGAGCGGCACGCGACAGGACGAATCGCGTCATTGGCCCGATCAGGCTACTGCTCTCAATGAACTTCATGTAGTGGGCCGGCCCCAGCGCGCCATATTTCTCGTTGTCCCATCGCAGTAACGCTTCGACGCCGACGCACCTGGCCCGCCGCACGCCGACGACAGGTTGATACTCAACATGGAACCGGCCACGACGCAGCCCAGCACGCGCTGCACGCAGCAGGGACGTGTCGTAGCGAAACCACCTTGTGAGGGCCCAACCGACAAGAACGACCAGGAGCGCCACTAGAATCGGCCACAGTATAAATCTCAATATGGTCCATGCTGATGGACGCTGCGCAGCCGTGCTCGCCAAAGGCTGCGCCGAGACGAGTGTGTCGGTATCGATCGAAGGTGAGACCGCTTGTGGTTCGCAACCCGTACCCAATGAGCAATCCGGGAGCGACATCGCCGACGGTTCCGGCGCCTGCTCCGCGCGATCGACCCACGACGCGGTACCGGCCACCGCGCCAGAGGCCAAAAGGCCGTTTCGTTCTGCCGCCGCGTGGGCGCTGATTTGCCACCGCAGTTCTCTAAGCAGCGTCACAACGTTCGGCCCCGAACTGGCCATCGCAGCAGCGGTGCTGGGCGCACCGCCACGCGTGTCGTCGAGCGAATCGCAAGTATTAGTCAATAAAGGCATCGGACCAGCAACCGGTCCGGCAAGCGCGGCGGGAATAGTGGGAAACGGCGCAATGGACGCGCAGGCTGAGCCGAAATGAGTCGCGGGCGCCGGTGGACCGGCAAGCCAGTCCGTCAATTGCTGCCAGACGTTGCTTTCAAACGAAGGACTGCGGCTCGAGCCAGTTGCGGGCGGAGCTGCAAGAGCGAGCGAGGCGCCTGCGCAGATGACCAGGACGACTGCGAACCCCCGACTCGAGGCGCCACGAAGCGCGATGAAGGCGCTGCATCTGATGGTTGATACCGGGAACCCAAATGCCATTGATTTTTCGCTAAAAGAATTCGGCCTGGAAATCGTTATCGATGGGACCTACGCGGAGGCGAAACATCGAAAGATGCGGAACCTGTCTGCGCCGCACTTTGCCAGCGTGTGTGCGTTCGCAATAGAAGCAGATTGCAAAAGAAAGGCCGTATCAGATAGATAAGTGGCATTCTTACAAGCGTGAGTGCGTGCTACCGGGGCGGATCCGACGCCCGCAACGGTGTTATCTGTGAGGAGTACAAGTTGAAACGGTACGAGCGGCTGGCCGACCAACTCAGTGGGCTCATCAAGCGCGGTGATCTGCCACCCGGCGCGCGTATCCCTTCGGTGCGCGCGGCGTGCAAGGCTTGGGGCGTGAGCCCCGCGACGGTATTTCGTGCCTATTACCTGCTCGAAAGTCGGGGTTTGATTAAAGCGCGCCCGCGTTCCGGCTATTTCGTGTCGCCAGCTGCCATAGAATTGGCGCGGCCAAGGCCTGAGACCTCTCCGGGCACCGACCCGAAGACCGTCAATATCAGCGACCTTGTCTTTGAAGTCCTCAAGACGATCAGGCAGCCCGAAACTGTTCCACTTGGTTCGGCTTTCTTGAGCCCTTCGCTGTTTCCAATGACGCGCGTCGGAAAGTCATGCGCGACGGTCAATCGTGCAACGGACCTGGCCAGCATGGCCGACGGATTGCCGCCAGGGCACGAGGGATTGCGCCAGCAGATTTCGTTGCGTTACCTGAGGATGGGTATGACGGTGCCCGTCGACGAGATAATCATTACGAGCGGTGCACTCGAAGCCCTGACGCTAAGCGCCCAGTTGCTCACCGCTCCAGGCGACGTGATCGTGATCGAAAAGCCGACGTTCTATGCAGCGCTGCAGGCTATCGAGCGTCTCAGGCTGAACGTGGTGGAGATTCCTGTCGACCCTGCGAAGGGGCATGATCTCGATGCGCTCGCGCGTGCACTGCAGCAACATCCGGTCCGCGCCTGCTGGTTCATGACCTCGTTCCACAATCCGACCGGGGTGACATTAGACGATTCCAGGAAGCAGGCGCTGGTTGATCTGCTCGCCAGACACGACGTGCCGCTCATCGAGGATGACGTCTATACCGAACTGCATTTTGGCCCCGACCCGGTGCGTCCGGCCAAATTCTTCGACCGCAAAGGTCTGGTCATCCATTGTGGATCGTTCGCGAAGTGCCTTGCGCCCGGATATCGCATCGGCTGGGCGGCAGCCGGAAGGTTCGCGGGTAGCCTGCAACGTGCGAAATGGATGACCACCCTATCGGCCAGCGTCCCGGCGCAGCGCGCAATCGCCGACTATCTGGAGCACGGCGGCTACGAACGTTTCCTGCACAAACTACGTCGCGAGCTGGCCCTTCAGCAATCGCAAATGCTCGACGCGATTAGCCGGTATTTCCCGGCCAATACGATGGCGACGAGGTCTGACGGCGGCTATTTCACGTGGGTGGTACTACCGGATTACGCAGACTCGATACACCTCTTCCAGGCTGCGCTCAACCGTGGCATCAGTATCGCGCCCGGACCTGTGTTCTCTGCGGACGGCGCCTTTCGACACCATGTGCGTCTGAACTATGGATATCCGTGGTCGGCGCGGCTCGATAAAGCGGTTGCGACACTAGGTGCCCTGTGCGCCGATGAAGCGCATTGCGGCGCAAAGCTGGCCGGTCCGGTTCGGCCGGCATGATACGCGCGTCGATCTCAACCCGGCACGCCGGCCGGTGAATCGCGAAGCTCGTGCACGACAATACGCGCCTTGCCTGCGACTTTCGCACGATACATTGCGGCATCCGCCGCGCGTAACAGGGTTTCCCCACTCAATGACGCTGCCTGGCCGCGCAGCAGCATCCCGATACTGGCCGATAACCGCACGACCTTCGCCCCGAACGTTATGGGCCGGCTTAGTGTCAGCAGGATTGCACGTGCGATTCTCTCCAGCGCTGCACGATCGATTTCGGGGCCGGTCAGCAGCACGGTGAACTCATCCCCGGCATGCCGCGCGACCAGATCCCCGCCACGCACGCAGCGGCTGATCCGGCGCGCGGTTTCAACCAGTACTTCGTCGCCGCACTGATGCCCGTACGTATCGTTCACAGCCTTGAAGCCGTCCAGGTCGATAAACATGATGGCAGCCACACCGTCGCCGCCTGCTGCGCATGCCTCATCTAGCCTCTCGAGGAACGAGCGTCTGTTCGGCAGGCCGGTCAGCGGGTCGTGGAACGCCTGATGCCGCAGGCGATCGAGCAACGCCTTTCGCTCCGTCACATCCTGCACCAGCAGGTAGTATCCGTCAGACGACTGATCGTCGACGCAACGCGGCACCAGCACACCACGCAGGACACGTTGACTCCCGTTAAGCGTCGCTCCAACCTCGTACTCGACCCTTTCGCCATTGAGCGCGCGTTGGACGTACGGCTCGATGGCAGCAAAATAGCCAGCGTCCAGAACCTCGTGGGCGAGCCGTCCCACGATCTCCTCCGGGTCCAACCCAAACCACTCGCGATAGGTTGAATTGGCAAACCGATAACGCCGCTCACCGTCGACATAAGCGACCAGCACCGGCAGATTGTCAGCGATGGCGCGCAAATCTACGCGCGTGGCTCCCAATTGTCGCTCGGCGGTCGTCAGTTGCTCATGCGACCTGCGCAGAACTTCCGAGGCCTCATGGGCTGCCCTATGCAACGCAGCCTCCCGCGCATCGCGCGCGATTTTCTCCCGTTGCTCCGCCTGGGTATCGTGAATGACAAACAGCCAGCCTCCGTTGCCGGTCGACCCCACCTGCTTCAATGCCACCTGCACTCGCGCTGGCTTACTTTGCTTGTTGCGCAACCGGAACGTTACGTCCAGCGTCAGGGCCTCGACCCCTCGGCCATGATCGAGTGCCCGCACGACCTGTTCAAGCCTGGTCCGGTCGCTCGCATCCAGCAGATCAAGTATGTTTGTTTTCGTCAGCGGAGCGCGCGAGTGCGCGAAGAATTTCACGCAGGCGTCATTCATGTGCCACCACTCCCAGTCCCTTCCAATATGCGCGATAGCAACCGGAGTCCGATGGAACGTCTCGACGTAAAGCGCATGTTGGGCCTGAAGCCGGTCGATTGCCTGAAGTACCTGCAAACGATCGGAGCTGTCCAGCTTGCGCAGGGCAACTTCGTGCTGGATCGTTTGCCCGAGATCTACCAGCATCTGACGCTGTTTGCGCGTGAAGCGCCGCGGTAGCGAGTGCATCACGCATAGCATACCGATAGGTTTGCCGCACGGTAGGCGCAGCGCAATGCCAGCGAAAAAGCGGATTCCCAATTCGGTGGTTGCCAGCGACCCCCGCGCAAGCTCCGCATCGGACAACGCATCCCTGACGACGAACGGTTCCTCGCATTGGAGCGTCCGGTTATAGTATGACTCCACATGGAACACGATGTCCCGTTCGCACCCGCTTGCGCCTATGACTTCTGGCTGGCCCATTCTGTCGAGACATACGACGGATATTGGTAGATTCAGCGCGCGCGCGGTGACTCGGGTCACGCGTTCAAAGTACTGATCGTAGTCGGTTTCTGGTGGCATGGCGGCGCCGGCTGGTTATCGTTGTTGTCGTTGCTGCTGCGGCTGCGGCTGCGGCGGCGGCGGCGGCGGCGGCGCATCCATGATGCATTCGTCTTGCACTCCATGCTCCGTTCCGGTCAGATTGTGTAACGCGCTTATCGGCGTCTTCGCCGACGCAAAGGCGCGAAGTTGATCGATTGCCATCGGCTTCCCATACCAGTATCCCTGCGCGAGGTCGATTCCCGAGCGCTGCACCACATCGTGTTCTGCAGCGCTCTCCACGCCTTCCACGACAACTTTCGCACCAAGTGAATGCACCAACGCAGCTACTGACTTCAGAAACTGGATGCGCGCTTCGCCGCGCATAGCTAGAAATCTCCGGTCTACTTTCACGTGATCGAACCGAAAGTCCGCGAGTAGGTCCAGATTGCTGAAGCCGGTGCCGAAATCGTCAAGTGACAGACGTACGTCGCGTTGCCGCAAATGGCTAAGCGCCCCGACAACCCGCGGCGTACGCGCGACGCAACTGCGCTCGGTGAGTTCCAGAACGAGGCGCTCCAGCATCGGACCGGCGGACTCACAGATATCCTCGACAAAGCGGTCATCCATCAGATGCCGGGCGCAGATATTTACCGATATATGCCAGTGCTGAACAAACGGCAGTTGGGCCAGTGCGCTATTCGCCTCGCGCAGCACGAAACGGGTCAACACGCAGAGCAGACGCGTGCCTTCGAGTCCTCCAATGAACTGCGCGGGGCCCCCAACTCCGAACTTTGGATGGTCCCACCGGAGCAAGGCTTCCAGCCCGACGCAATGTCGCGTGCGAATGTCCACAATGGGCTGATAGACAACATAGAACTCCCCGCGGCGAAGACCGATGAGCGCCGCGCGCCGCAATCTTGCTTTTGGGCGAACCAGATAACTAACGTACACAGCCGCGGAGCAAGCCGATAGCGCGACAACCAGCACCACGGCGTCTCGAGATGCGATCAGGCTGGCCGCGAGCAATCCAGCCACGCTCAACGCAACAGCAACAGTCACCGTCACTTCAAGATGCCCATCGAATACAGGTCGCAACCGGCGCATTCGTGCTGTGCAGCGTTGGAAAAATTGCATGAAGTTGCTTTCGCACCGTTATTTGTGCTGCGTACTATGACCTGACTGCGTTTCGAAAACGAGTAGCAGTTGCGTGTCAAAACATGCGTATCAGATCCACCGTCACACGCGGGGTAAGTCGGCGCGGCAATTCGCTGAGGCAGGCTTGGCCGGCCCGGTTATGACTTGCCCAAGTACGCCCCTTTTGAGTGCGATAACCCATCCCTCGGGATCGTCGTCAGCGATCGTGGCGAACTGCGCCCCCGCCGGAATGACTGCGACATATGGAGCACTTATCACAATGGAGTGATTCACTCCGAGGTCGTCGCAGCCCGCAGCCTGCACAACAGTGGTACCTGTCGGCATAACGAGCTGGAGTCCCTGCACCGAATTCAGCCCGCCATTGGTGAAAGCGACGTTCATCGGTTGGCAACGTGACCGTGATCCGGGGTCAATCCTGTCGTTTGCTTCATGACAACCAGAAGCCTCCTCGTTGCATACCTAAGCTTACGTCGAATTCAAAGCTTCTTAAGGCGAATTCGTTATATGGGCAGATGTGGCTGGCCGAGAAGCCGCCACCAATTATCGCAGCAATCCGGAGGAATGCTCCGTGTCCCAGAGCGGCGTTTGACGCTCAAGCAGTGTCCTTCCCTTCGACGCTAGACTACAGTAAGCAGCCAGGTGCTGGCCGAATGCGACGTCAGCTGGAAACCTTAGCGGGGATGCCGATGATTTCACACGTACTATTGCTTCAGGCGATCTTGCGCATGGTCGCGGCAGTGCTGGTGGGTTGTGTTGTCGGGCTCGATCGAAACCTGCGTGGCAAGCCAACCGGCGTCAAGACATTGGGCACTCGTAAGTCATTTCGATACTGCGCAAGTTCCGCGGTGGCTCGTTCCGGCTTTCAACGCCTGACAATGTGCGCCGTTGATAAACCTTGCTGCAGCACAATTCGTGTTGCCCGTGTCGAATATGACTGGGCACCCCGCGCGTCAGAAAGT
>NZ_JAXDPY010000524.1:0-9849 GCF_034668105.1 Paraburkholderia sp.
GCCGGCATTCAGGCCGATCTGAAGGCTTTCTCTGCGCTCGGCGCTTATGGCGCGAGCGTGATCACTGCGCTCACCGCGCAGAACACGCGTGGCGTCACGGCGATCCATGCGCCGGAGCCCGCCTTCATCACCGCGCAACTCGACGCGGTGTTCGACGACATCCGTATCGATGCGGTGAAGATCGGCATGCTGGCGAACGCGCAGATCGCGCGCGCGGTCGCCGAGGCATTGCGGCGGCATAACCCGAAGCACATCGTGCTCGACACGGTCATGATTTCGAAGAGCAATCACGCGCTGCTGCTGCCGGATGCGGTCGCCGCCGTGCGTGACGAATTGCTGCCGCTGGCCGATCTGTTGACGCCGAATCTGCCGGAAGCCGCGGCCTTGCTAGGCGTCGAGGCGGCCACCGACGAAGCCGGCATGGTCGAACAAGGCGAAGCGCTGCGTGCGCTTGGCGCGCGGGCCGTGCTGATGAAGGGCGGCCATTTGAGCGCGGCGGACAGCCCCGACTGGCTTGTAGAGGACAGCGGCACGCTGCGTCTCTTCGGCCCGCGCGTGCCGGTGAAGAATACGCATGGGACGGGTTGCACGCTGTCGTCAGCGATTGCGGCACTGATTCCGCAGCGCGCCGATCTGGCGAGCGCGGTCGCCGACGCCAAGCTGTATCTGACCGGCGCTTTGCAGGCGAGCGATCGGCTCGATGTCGGCAGCGGCGTTGGGCCGGTGCATCATTTTTATCGGTGGTGGTGACCGACGCGTGTTTCGCGTGATCCGCCTGCGCTATTGCTGCGCGTAGGCCTGCGCGTGCGCGGGCCACTCGTCGGGGACGATGAAGCCGCGTGAGCGTTCTATCAGATTGCCCACGGCGTCATCGGCAAACGCCGCGACCATCGTCGGGCCATGTTGATGCGAGGTTTGCTCGGCGAGCGTGCGCGCATCGGCAAAAGCGATTCCCACGCCCTCCGCTTCACCCCGTTCATGACGCCGCGGTGCAAGCCACTCCAGCCGCGGCAACACGCGCCACGTCTGCGCGTGCGCTGCGGCGAAGTCCGGCCAATCGCTGCGCGTGACCCACCAGCCACGTCCGTGCGACGGATCGAGCTCGGCAGGCTCAGCCGGGGTTTCGCCGGTGCGATAGAACAGCCAGCCTTTGATGTACATCTGCGGCGTCCACGGCCCTGCGTAGCCGAGCGACGCGAACTCGTCGCGTGCGCTCAACGGCAGTTGATGATTCAGTACATGCGCAAGCTTCAGATCGAAGCGGTCTTTCAGATTCGGGCCGACATAGTCGGCTAGTCGCGCCGTCGGGGGCGTGTTCGACTGAGTGCTCGATCGGGTGCCCGATTGAATGCTCGATTGAATGCCCGATTGAATGCCCGATTGAATGCTCGATTGAGTGACCGACTGCGTGATCGAGCGCACGTGGCCCTCACCCGCATGCAGATAGCACTTCACCGCCAGTTCCCAATGCAGTCGCGCGCCCTGCTGCGTCCGCACCAGAAAATCGCATTCACCGAGCGTGATGCCCGCGCTTCGCAACGGCACACTGGCCGCGACCAGACGCGCCGCCGGTCCATGTTCCAGGAACCACCCGAGGAGCCGTTCGGCATAACGGCCAAGACGTGTGATCCGCGTTGCTGTGAGATCTCGCTGTAAGTCGGCTGGATCGCGATCCAGCGCGTGTAACCAGTCGATGGTTGCGCCAGCTTCCTGCGGCGTGTCGAAAGGACTGGCGAGCATGCCTACCGGTGGTTGCGCTTGCAACAAATCGGCGCTGAGCAGCAACCATGCAAGATCGCGCACGACCGGTTCACGCAATGTGCCGAGCAGCGTCACGAGGAGGGCTGCGGGTGTGCTGCGTGTGCCGGTTGTGCCGGTTGTGCCGGTTGTGCCAGATGCGCCCGCTGCACCAAATGCGCCGCTTGTACCAGATGCGCCGGATATACCCGGCGCGCCGGCGACGCGCGCCGCCGGCCCGGCCGCGCCGGTCACGTGGCCGCTTGCGACGGCACGCCGCCCGCCGCGAGCCACGTATCGCGCGCGAGGCACAGGTCTGCCCAGGCCTTCGCTTTGTCCGGCAGGCTACGCAGCAGGTAGGCCGGGTGATAGGTGACGATGACCGCCACCCCTTCGTACTCGTGCACGCGGCCGCGCAGCGACGAAATGCTCGCCTCGGTCCTCAGCAGGCTTTGCGCCGCGAAGCGGCCCAGTGCAATGATCAGCTTCGGCTTGACCAGCGCGACCTGGCGCTGCAGATAAGGCTCGCAACGCGCGACTTCGTCCGGTTCGGGATTGCGGTTGCCCGGTGGCCGGCACTTGATCACGTTAGCGATATAGACGTTGGTGTCGCGCGCGAGCGTCAGCGAACGCAGCATATTGTCGAGCAGCTTGCCGGCCTGGCCGACAAACGGCTCGCCCAGGCGGTCTTCGTTCTCACCCGGCGCTTCGCCGATCAGCATCCAGTCGGCGTGGCGATCGCCGACGCCGAATACCGTGTTCGTGCGTTTCTCGCACAGACGGCAGCGTTCGCACGCGGCGACCTGCGCGCTCAAGCCGTCCCAGTCGAGCGTCTGGATCGAGGACCCGGGTGTCTCGCGGCGGGTTTCAGCGGGCGCGTGGGCCGGCTGATCGTCGAACCATGCGAAATCGTCGTCGGGCGGGGCGTCGAATGCCGGCGGTTCCGGGGTTCGCGACGGCTGCTGCGACGGTTTCATCGGTTGCCGCACATCGACCGGCGCCTGCATACGTCCCTGCGCCTGTTCGTGCGCCGGCGACGCTGCGCGACGCTCCCTTTCCTGCATCGAACTCGACGAATCGCTTGTACGTGCCGGCGCCTCGCGATCAAAACGATCGCTTATCCCGGTTGGCGCAGACGGCTGATCGGCCCGCGCAAGTGCAGCCGGGGAGGCCTTCCGCGCCGCCGCACGCGGATCATCAGGACGCGCTACAGAAGCCGTGGTCGCAACAGCTTCCGGTTCGAGCGCGGCTTCACCCGTGGATTCCTGAGCCGCCGACATCCCGCGACGCACCCACAGCGGCGCGAGCCCGAATTCTTCCAGTACCGATTCATGCAGCGCCATCTGCGCCCTCCGTGGCAAACGAGAAACGCATCACGATGGCGTCCTCCCGGCTGCGATGCCGCGCCGGATAATAATTCTTGCGCCGGCCAATCGACGTAAAGCCGAAGCGCTCGTAAAGCCGGATAGCACGATGATTCGACGGCCGCACTTCGAGCAGCAAGCCTTCGAGTTTTTCGGTGCGGGTAATGCGCACCGCCTCGCGCAGCAACGCGAGCCCGGCACCCGCGCCTTGCGCGGCGGGCGTCACGCATAAATTGAGCAGATGCATTTCATCGACCACCGGCATCAGCACGCAGTAACCGATCAGCGTGCCCGTTACGTGACGCAGACAGATGCCGAAATAGCCGTTGCGCAGCGAGTCGCCGAAATTGCCCCGGCTCCAGGGGAATTCGTAGGCGATCTTTTCGATGGCGGCGACCTCGTCCAGATCGCCTTCGGTCATCGGCGACATGTAGCGGTCCGCCAGTAACACGCCACTCATTGCCGGCCCTCGCCTTGTTGCGCGTCGTGCGCCAGCCTGGCGGCGGCTTGCTCGGCCTTGGCCGCTTTTTCGGCGACGCGCTCGGCGGTGGTCTGGGCGACCTTGTCGCGAATGTATTCGGGCGCGGCCTGATCGGCGGGCACCGTGCGGCCGGCGCGAAACGCACGCAGCGCAGCGTGGGCGAGCGGCACGGCGTGCGGCAGCGCTTCACTGTCGACGGCTCGCGCCGCCGCGACGGCGGGCAACCGCACGCCGAAGGCCGCAGCAGCATTACCCGCCAGAGTAAAAGGGACGTCGGGTAAAACGAGCCCATCCGGCGCGTCGAGCGAAGCCGGGTGAAGCGTGCGCCATTCCCCAAGCGCCACGTCCCATGCGTAGTCGGCCCAATAGATTTCGTCCATCCGGGCGTCGAGCGCCGCGAGCACGCGGCTCGCCGATGGATCGCGCAGCCGTGCGCTTTCCGCGCAGGCCAGCAGCGTGCTAACCGGCACGACCGGCAGGTTCAGGCCGAACGCAAGACCCTGTGCGACGCCGGTCGCCGTGCGCAGACCCGTGAATGAACCCGGCCCGGAGCCGAAAGCAATGGCGTGGCAGTCGGCCAGTTTCAGGTCCGCTTCGTCGAAAAGTTCGCGAATCGCGGGGAGCAGGCGCGTGCTGGAGACGGCGCCGGTTTGCTCGTGGCGGACCCAGATGCGGGGTGCGGCGGCGGCCTGGCCCGCGACGTGATCAGCGGACAGAAGCGCTACCGAGCAGAATTCGGTCGAGGTATCGAGGGCAAGAAGCACAGTTTGAGTCATGGACCGTATTGTAATCGGCACCACGCGCGTCGATAGGGTTTTGGAAAAGGCTTCGCCCCGACAGCGACGCACATTTTTTGGAAGGAGCCCTCGATCCCGCGATAGCAAGCAGTTGTTATGATCATTGGCCCAGCTCAACCCCCATTCGCATCCACGGCAAAACACCATGACAGACATCAACACCCAGTTCGACCAGGCTCAAGAAGACGTCAGGCAACTGCCGGAGCGTCCGGGCAACCTCACCCTTCTGCGCCTTTACGCTCTCTTCAAACAGGCCACCGAAGGCGACGTTCATGGCGACAAACCCGGCTTCACCGACATCGTCGGCAAATACAAGTACGATGCCTGGGGCGCGCTCAAGGGCACCGCGCAAGACGCGGCAAAGCAGCAATATGTCGAACTGGTCGAAGCGCTCAAAAGCGGCGCGGCCGCCTGAATCGGCCTCAGCACGTTTCCAGATCGGCTTGGGTCCCGTCTTTAAGCCGATTCGGCAACCAACACGAAAGTTTTCCTCTTGGAAACTTCTTAACGGTGGCGCAGTGCAACAAAACCCTATACAATGCTGCCTGCGCTTCACTGCTTTGCCCGGCTTTTCTCTAGCGGCCTTTGCGGCGCAGCGCCTCGTAGCGTTTAGCTCCAATCCAGTTTAGAACCTGTCCCCTCCTGCCTAGCCCCCTACGGGCGATCATGTCCCAGGCTGGCGGCACGCCGTGTTGGCATGTCGCATCCGATACAGCTTCTAACGAAAAGCTCGCCTTCATTGTCGCGAGCTGCCCCCGTTTTTCGATTTGCTCGCTGCTTCTTTGCTCGCTGAATCCGACGACTTGGGTATGCCGATTGGCGCCGACGTTTTAATTCCCTGTGCATCAAGGATTCTCATGACTTCGAGCAATACCCCCAGCAGCCCGTTGAACGCCATCGCCGATCAAGCCCTCGGTCTCGCCGACGCCCCCGCGCAAGCCGCAGCCGTTGCTGCCGCTCCGGAAGCCGTCGCCGCAGAAGCCGCAGCGCCGACCGGCCCGTCGTTCGCGTCGCTCGGTCTGTCCGCGGATGTCGTCTCCGCCCTGACCGCCGCTGGTTATCAAAATCCCACTCCGGTTCAGCAACGCGCGATCCCCGCCGGTATCGCCGGCCGCGATCTGATGGTCTCGAGCCCGACCGGTTCGGGCAAGACCGCCGCGTTCATGCTGCCGGCTATTGAACGTTTCTCTCAACTGCAAAAGGCGCAAGCCAGCCAGCCGCGTGAGCCGCGCCCGGCTGACGGTGCCCGCACCCGCCGTCCGCAACCGGTTGCCCGTCCGACCATGCTGGTTCTGACGCCGACCCGCGAACTCGCAATGCAGGTCACCACCGCCGCTGCTACGTACGGCAAACACCTCAAGCGTCTGCGCACCGTCAGCATTCTGGGCGGCGTCGCGTACGGTCAACAACTGATGCTGCTGGCCAAGAACCCGGAAATCCTGGTTGCCACGCCGGGCCGTCTGATCGACCACCTGGAACGCGGCCGTATCGATCTGTCGCAACTGCAGATCCTCGTGCTCGACGAAGCCGACCGCATGCTGGACATGGGCTTCATCGAAGACATCGAAACGATCGTTGCCGCTACGCCGGCCTCGCGTCAAACCATGCTGTTCTCGGCCACCCTCGACGGCAAGATCAGCTCGCTGACCGGCCGCCTGCTGAAGGATCCGGAACGGATCGAGATCGTTCAACGCCTCGAACAACGCACCAACATCGCGCAAACCGTCCATTACGTCGACGACCGCGATCATAAGGATCGTCTGCTCGACCATCTGCTGCGCGACGAGGGCCTCGACCAGGCTATCGTCTTCACGGCAACCAAGATGGACGCGGACCAACTGGCTGGCCGTCTGGCCGACGCCGGTTTCGAATCGGCAGCGCTCCACGGCGATCTGCCGCAAGGCGCACGTAACCGCACGATCAAGGCCCTGCGCGAGCGCCGTGTGCGCGTGCTGGTCGCAACGGACGTCGCCGCTCGCGGTATCGACATCCCGGGCATCACGCACGTGTTCAACTACGATCTGCCGAAGTTCGCTGAAGACTACGTGCACCGTATCGGCCGTACCGGCCGTGCTGGCCGCTCGGGTATCGCCGTGAGCCTCGTGCACCACGCGGAACAAGGCGCGCTCAAGCGCATCGAGCGTTTCGTACGTACCCCGCTGCCGGTCAACGTCGTCGCAGGCTTCGAGCCGCGCAAGTCGGCTCCGTCGGGCGGTGGCGGCCGTCCTGGCTTTGGCGGCCGTGGCCGTCCGGGCGGTGGCAATGGCGGTGGCCGTCGCTTCGGTAGCGGTAGCGGCGCTGGCAAGCCGGCCGGTAACGGCGGCGGTTCGCGCAGCGGTAGCAGCAGTGGCAGCGGCTGGGCCGGCAAGTCGGCTGGCGGCGGTTCGCGCGAAGGCGGCTTCGGCGGCGGTTCGCGCGAAGGCTACGGCGGTTCGCGTGACGGCGGCTACGGCGCACGCCGCAGCGACGGTCCGCGTACAGCGCGCCGTGGTAGCTAAGGAGCAACTCAGCAGTGTTCAGGCAAGCCCTGTTTGCGTAGCTCGTTCAGTACGTAAGGCAGCCTGAAAAGACCCGGACGGCCCCGCGCCGTCCATCAGTCGAAAGAAACCGGTGCTCAGGCGCCGGTTTTTTTTCGCCCACAGTTTGGTAACCCTTCATATTTCACGATGTGGAAAATTTTTTTGCGTCGTAAAAAATCGTGCTGCAAGGCACAAGACTGTCTATTGCAAGATGGAAAAAGACGTTTCTTAATGCGGAACGAATCGAATAACATGTTGATTTCAAACGAAAATAAATAAACCAAAAACGCTCCAAGACCGCTATTGCGCGCCGGTCGATTTGCCTAGACTCTTATATAAGACTTCACGGAACGAAACGCCTCAAAGGGCCAGCCGCTTCGATGAAGACCGCAAGTTTCTTGCGTGAGGCCCGAGTAAGCGCGAAAGCGCCAACTCTGGTCGACAAAGTCACCCATCCATTACAGGCAACCAAGGAGCACAACATGTCCCGCGAACAACAAGCCAGGCAACTCCAACAGCAATGGGAAACCGATCCGCGCTGGAAAGGCGTGAAGCGTACCTACACGGCTGAAGACGTGATCCGTCTGCGTGGCTCGGTGCAAGTGGAACACACGCTCGCGAGGCGCGGCGCGGAAAAGCTGTGGGAAAGCGTCAACAACGAGCCGTTCGTGAACTCGCTCGGCGCGTTGACCGGCAATCAGGCCATGCAACAGGTGAAGGCTGGCCTGAAGGCGATCTACCTGTCGGGCTGGCAAGTGGCGGGCGATGCGAACGTCGCCGGTGAAATGTACCCGGACCAGTCGCTGTATCCGGCGAACTCGGTGCCGCTCGTCGTGAAGCGCATCAACAACACGCTGACGCGCGCTGACCAGATCCAGTGGTCGGAAGGCAAGAATCCGGGCGACGAAGGCTACATCGACTACTTCGCACCGATCGTGGCCGACGCTGAAGCCGGTTTCGGCGGCGTGCTGAACGCGTTCGAACTGATGAAGGCGATGATCGAAGCGGGCGCCGCGGGCGTGCACTTCGAAGACCAGCTCGCTTCGGTGAAGAAGTGCGGCCACATGGGCGGCAAGGTGCTCGTGCCGACCCGAGAAAACATCGCCAAACTGACCGCCGCGCGGCTGGCCGCCGACGTCTCCGGCACGCCGACCGTGCTGCTGGCCCGTACCGACGCTGAAGCTGCCGACCTGATCACGTCCGATGTGGATGACAACGACAAGCCGTTCCTGACGGGCGAACGCACGGTGGAAGGTTTCTATCGCACGAAGCCGGGTCTGGAGCAGGCGATCTCGCGTGGTCTCGCCTACGCGCCGTACGCCGACATGATCTGGTGCGAAACCGGCAAACCGGACCTCGAGTTCGCGAAGAAATTCGCCGACGCGATCCACAAGGAATTCCCGGATCAGATGCTGTCGTACAACTGCTCGCCGTCGTTCAACTGGAAAAAGAACCTCGACGACGCCACCATCGCCAAGTTCCAGCGCGAACTCGGTGCGATGGGCTACAAGTTCCAGTTCATCACGCTGGCCGGCTTCCATGCGTTGAACTACTCGATGTTCAATCTGGCCCACGGCTATGCCCGCAACCAGATGACCGCGTTCGTCGAAATGCAGCAGGCTGAATTCGCCGCGGCAGAAAAGGGCTTTACCGCAGTCAAGCACCAGCGCGAAGTCGGCACCGGCTACTTCGACGCCGTGACGCAGACGGTCGAACGCGACGCATCGACAACCGCGCTGCATGGCTCGACGGAAGACGAACAGTTCTTCGACAAGAAGGTTGCGTAAGCAGATCAACACAGCCCGATCGCAAGAACGGCAAGGCAGACGAAAAGGCGACCCGTTAGGAGCCGCCGTCAGGGAGGAGTAGCCCTCAGGGCCGCAGTACGCCAGCGGCCCTGAGGGCCGGAATCTGGGAGTGAGGCAGCAGCGCAGACAAAGCCAGCACAAATCCAATTGTGCGGCGCGCATCGGACGCGCCGGCCTTATCGCCGGCGCGTTTTTCTGTACGCCATGCCTTGCTGCGCCTTGCCGTGCCTTGCCGTGCCTTGCCTTGCCGTGCCGTGCCGTGCCTTGCCTTGCCTTGCCTTGCCTTGCCGTGCCGTGCCTTGCCGTGCCGTGCCGTGCCTTGCCGTGCCGTGCCATGCCGTGCCGTGCTGTGCTGTGCGATGTCTAAGCCTGCCGTAGCTGCCCGCGAGGCGAATCGCGAACTTGCATTTCAGCGGTACACGATCACCGGAATCTTGGTATGCGTCAGGACCCGCTGTGTCTCGCTGCCGATCAGCAGGCTGCCGAGACCGCGCCGCCCATGCGAAGCCATGAAGATCACGTCGCAGGCGCCCTGCTCCGCCGCTTCGATGATGCCGAGATACGGCGCCGGATGCACGCTGGTGCGGCTGTCGAACGCGACACCGAAACGACGCGCCGCCTGCTCCACTTCCCGCAGATGCACACGCGCTTCACGCTCGCTGCGCTGCAGAAACTCAACCGGTGGTTCGACTACCACATCCGAAAACGGCGAGTACGGATATTGCGGCAGACACGCGTAGGCCGTGACGCGAGCGCCGACGGCCTGCGCAAGGTCGATGGCACCGTCTATCGCTTTGCGTGAGAGGTCTGAACCATCGGTCGGAACCAGGATATGCCTGAACATGATGCCCTCCGTCGCCGGCTGCGTGCGGCGCGTCGTCAGCGTGCCACGAGGCTCGGCATGGAAGCCGCCTCAATCGATTGTAGTCCGCCGAAACGCGCTTAACGCCGGCGTGCGGGTCTGTCCGCATATCGAAAACCCGCTGCGAGAGCCTGCGCGGCGATTGTGCAGGATGGCGTCGCGCCGGATCACCGGATGTGACGTGCACCTGAACTGCGTCAGCCCCAGTAATCAGGATGGCCGTACGTATGCTTGAGAAAGTCCAGAAACAATCGAACCCGCAGCGGCAAATGCCGGCGCTG
>NZ_JAXDPY010000525.1:0-10160 GCF_034668105.1 Paraburkholderia sp.
AAATTGGAGGTCTCTTGATGAGAATCGACAAACTCACCACCAAATTCCAGGAAGCACTGGCCGACGCGCAGAGTCTGGCTGTCGGTCATGACAATCAATACATCGAACCCGTTCATGTGCTGTCGGCGCTCGTCGCCCAGCAGGACGGCGCGGCGCGTTCGCTGCTGGCGCGCGCGGGTGTGCATGTGCAGGCGCTGCAAACGGCCCTGAACGATGCCATGACGCGCCTGCCGCAAGTGCAGGGCACCGACGGCAACGTGCAGATCGGCCGCGAGCTGACCGGCTTGTTGAACCAGGCCGACAAGGAAGCGCAGAAACTCAACGACACGTTCATCGCGAGCGAGATGTTCCTGCTCGCGGTCGCCGACGACAAGGGCGAGGCCGGCCGTCTCGCGCGCCAGCACGGGCTGTCGCGCAAGTCGCTGGAAAGCGCGATCGTGGCGGTGCGAGGCGGTTCGCAAGTGCATAGCCAGGACGCCGAAAGCCAGCGTGAAGCGCTGAAGAAATACACCGTCGATCTGACCGAGCGCGCGCGGGCGGGCAAGCTCGACCCCGTGATCGGCCGTGATGACGAAATCCGCCGTTCCATTCAGATCCTGCAGCGCCGCACCAAGAACAATCCGGTGCTGATCGGCGAGCCGGGCGTGGGCAAGACGGCGATCGTCGAAGGCCTCGCGCAGCGGATCGTCAACGGCGAAGTGCCGGAAACGCTCAAGGGCAAACGCGTGTTGTCGCTGGACATGGCGGCGTTGCTGGCGGGCGCCAAGTATCGCGGCGAATTCGAAGAACGCCTGAAGGCCGTCCTGAGCGACATCGCGAAAGACGAAGGCCAGACCATCGTCTTCATCGATGAAATTCATACCATGGTCGGCGCGGGCAAGGCCGAAGGCGCGATGGACGCGGGCAATATGCTCAAGCCCGCGCTCTCGCGCGGCGAACTGCATTGCGTCGGCGCCACCACGCTCGACGAATATCGCAAGTACATCGAAAAGGATGCCGCGCTCGAGCGCCGCTTCCAGAAGGTGCTGGTCGACGAGCCGTCGGTGGAAGCCACCATCGCGATCCTGCGCGGTTTGCAGGAGAAGTACGAACTGCATCACGGCGTCGATATCACCGACCCGGCGATTGTCGCCGCGGCCGAACTGTCGCATCGCTACATCACGGACCGCTTCCTGCCGGACAAGGCGATCGATCTGATCGACGAAGCCGCTTCGAAGATCAAGATGGAAATCGACTCGAAGCCGGAAGAGATGGATCGGCTCGACCGTCGTTTGATCCAGTTGAAGATCGAGCGCGAAGCCGTCAAGAAGGAAAAAGATGAAGCATCGCAAAAGCGTCTGCAACTGATCGAAGAGGAAATCGAGCGGCTGAATCGTGAATATTCGGACCTCGAAGAAATCTGGACCGCGGAAAAAGCGGCCGTGCAGGGCAGCGCGCAGTTGAAGGAAGAGATCGAGAAAACGCGTGCGGAAATCACACGCTTGCAGCGTGAAGGCAAGCTCGAGAAGGTCGCCGAGTTGCAGTACGGCAAGCTGCCGGGTCTCGAGGCGCAGTTGAAGGAAGTGACTCAGGCCGAGGCGAAAGAGCAGAACAACCCGACCCGGCCGCGTTTGTTGCGCACGCAGGTGGGCGCGGAGGAAATCGCGGAAGTCGTCTCGCGCTCCACCGGTATTCCGGTGTCGCGCATGATGCAGGGCGAGCGCGAAAAGCTGCTGCAGATCGAAGAGAAACTGCACGACCGCGTGGTCGGTCAGAACGAAGCGATCACCGCGGTGGCCGATGCGATCCGCCGTTCGCGCGCGGGTCTGTCCGATCCGAACCGCCCGTATGGCTCGTTCCTGTTCCTCGGGCCGACCGGTGTGGGCAAGACCGAGCTGTGCAAGGCGCTGGCGTCGTTCCTGTTCGATTCGGAAGATCATCTGATCCGCATCGACATGAGCGAATTCATGGAGAAGCATAGCGTCGCGCGTTTGATCGGCGCGCCGCCGGGTTATGTCGGTTATGAAGAAGGTGGTTACCTGACCGAAGCCGTGCGCCGCAAGCCGTACAGCGTCATCCTGCTCGACGAAATCGAGAAGGCGCATCCGGACGTGTTCAACGTGCTGCTGCAAGTGCTCGACGACGGCCGCATGACCGACGGCCAGGGTCGTACCGTGGACTTCAAGAACACGGTGATCGTGATGACCTCGAACCTCGGTTCGCAGGTGATCCAGGCGATGGTCGGCGAGCCGCAGGAAGCGGTGAAGGACGCGGTCTGGGAAGAAGTGAAGCTGCACTTCCGGCCCGAGTTCCTGAACCGGATCGACGACGTCGTCGTGTTCCATGCGCTCGACCGTTCGAACATCCAGTCGATCGCGCGGATTCAATTGCAGCGTCTGCATGAGCGGCTTGCCAAGCTCGACATGCAGCTGCTGGTGTCGGACGAGGCGCTCGAGCACGTCGGCAAGGTCGGCTACGACCCTCTGTTCGGTGCGCGGCCGTTGAAGCGGGCCATCCAGCAGGAGATCGAGAATCCGGTCGCCAAGCTGATTCTGGCCGGCAAGTTCGGTCCGAAAGACGTGATTCCGGTCGAAGTGGAAGACGGCAAGCTGGTGTTCGACCGCGTGGTGCATTAAGTGCACTAAGCGCACTAAGCGCAACGCGTTCGGCACAGCCAGGAGCGGCGGTTTTCGCGCCGTTCCCGCCGATGTTGAAAAGCGGCAACGAAGGTGACTTCGTTGCCGCTTTTTTTTGCCTGCCGTGCCTGTTATCAGGCGGTGCCGGGTGACGCCCCGATGACTTAGGCGTTGCCCTTGCCGAACAACGCCGACAGGCCGCCGAGCGCGCCCAGCACGGTCGTCGAATTCAGTTTGCCCTCGGCGGGGACTTCGCCTTCGGGCGTCGCCGCGTTGACGACGTGCGGCAGAATCTGCGACAACAGACCCGTGACCTGGTCCGGTTGCACGCCGGCCTTGGCGGCGAGGTTGGTGACGGTTTCCGAGCCGAGCACGCTGTGCAGCGCGTCGGCTGCAATGGGCTGGTTCTCGCCGTTACTGACCCACGACGTCACGACGTCGCCGAGGCCCTTTTCCTTGAAGCGGTCGATCAGGCCGTTCAATCCGCCCGGCTGGCTGTTGACGAACTCCAGTGCGGCTGAAACGAGGGCTGCTTGCTGGCCACCGCCTTCAGGCGATTTGCCAATCAGGGAACCGATAGTGTCGAGTAGGCTCATGAAGGTCTCTCTTGAATGCCGACCTGTATTCGACGAGTCGGCGGGGTGAAAACGCCGCACGGTTGCGCGGCGCCGGTGGTCGGAAGGCGGGCGGGAGCGGGGCGCGGCTTAGGTGCTCAACCCGTGCATCAACGTGACCGGCACTGTTGCGATGCTGCCGCCGCGCTACCTGATTTAGGTGCCGCCAGAGGCCGCCGCAGCCGATGCGGCCTTGCTCTTCTTCGCTTTCTTCGATGTCTTGGCGCCGGATGCGTCAGCCGGCGCGCTGGCAGCGGCCGTCGTGGCCGGTGCCGACGCCGCCGCATCGGCCTTGCTCTTCTTCGACTTCGACGCCTTGGTGCCGGATGCTTCAGTCGGCGCCGTGGGTGCTGGTGTTGCCGCGGTAGTCGCTGCGGGAGTGGCCGCCGGCGCCGCCTTGGTGCTTGTCGTGCTGCCGATTTTGGCAGCCGCTTTGGCGCCCGTAGGCGGCGTGGACGAGCCGTTGATCGTCAGGCCGGCCGCCTCGAGATTGGTCACGGATTTGGTGCCAATGCCTTTGACGCGGGTGGCGAGATCATCCGCATTCTTGAACGGGCCGTTTTTGGTGCGTTCGTCGATGATCGCTTTTGCATGAACCGGCCCGATACCCTTGACCGATTCGAGTGCCGCCTGATCGGCGGAATTTACTTCGACGGCCGCCGCGAATCCGGCCGACAACGACAAAGCCAAAGCAACGCAAAGCATTAAAAGCTTCTTCAGCATGGCAAGCACTCCATTGAGGGCAAATAGTTAGCCGCTAAGGGACGACACAAACGACTCGGGACGACCCATCCTGTCAGCATTCGCTGCGCTTAAGCATAGAACAAATTGCGCGCCCTTATTTGCGAACGCGGACGATTTATACCGATCGATTCATGACAAGTAAATCAGGGCTGACAATATTTGAAGCTTTTGCCTGGCGATTAAGCTGTTTTGAGTTTATCGATCAATGCGACTCACCATAAATAATGATAACGCCGATAAATGACAGCATCGCCCGCTTGACTTAGAGTGCACTCGAAGTCCTAACCTGAGTTCCGTCATGTCGAAAATGTCAAAAGCACTCACCATCGGCGAGGCCGCCGGGACGATTGGCGTCTCGACCCATACGCTGCGTTATTACGAGCAGGCTGGCCTGATTCGGGCGGTCGGGCGTACGCAGGCGGGGCATCGCCTGTATTCGCCGGCCGATCTCGACTGGCTGCAGTTCGTGATGCGTCTGAAGGCGACCGGCATGCCGATCGCCGCAATGCAGGCGTTCGCGGCGCTGCGGGCAGAAGGCCAACCGACAATGGGCGAGCGCCGCGACATGCTAGTGGCGCATCGGGACGCTGTTTTGTCGCGGATCGCCGAGTTGCAAAGCAACCTCGGCGCGATCATCGACAAGATCGCTTACTACGAAGCTGCGGGGCGGCCCTCCGCGGGGCGGCCATCCGCGGGGCGGCCATCCGCTGAACTGCAACCTGCTGGACCGCAGTCCGCTGATCCCACGGCTGCTGCGCAACCGCCCGCAGCGCGCAAGCAGACCACCCGCGCTCCGACACGACAGATCGACGAAACCCAAGCGCTTTCGCATTCGGAAAAGGACTCACCATGGAACACGCACAGAACGATCGCTACACCCAAGGCTGGAACAAACTGAAGGAAATCGACGGCTCGACCGGCGAGCAGGTAATCGCCGCGCTCGCGCCGATCGCGCCGGATTTCGGACGCCTGTTGATCGAATTTGGCTTCGGCGATATTTACAGCCGGCCGCAACTCGATCTGCGCGCGAGAGAGATCGCGACGATCGCATCGCTGGCGACGCTTGGTTGCGCGCAGCCGCAACTGAAGGTGCATATCGAGGCCGCGTTGAACGTCGGCTGCACGCGCGAGGAGATTGTCGAAGTGTTCATGCAGATGGCGCTTTACGCGGGCTTTCCGGCGGCGCTGAACGCACTGTTCGCGGCGCAGGAGATTTTCGAGCGGCGTGATCGGACGTTGAAGGAGGCGCAGGCGTCGGAGGACACTCAGGCGACCAATCAGGCGGTTTGAAATACAGGGGAGGGCAGACGGCTGTCGAGTGCAGCCGTTCTCTTTCTACCTCGGACGCAACTAACGGTCTGTTATTGCTAGCCACTTCGTCAACGCATCGGCGGCGCGCCTGAAAACCCGTTCTTCATGAACGAGCATTCTCCGGTGGATTCGTGCGTCGCTTCGTTTAGACAGCCCGCGGTTCAGCGCCATCAAACCGCCGAATCCACCCCAACCACGGGCTGGGCGCGCAAATACCGCTTGCTCACGCCGCGCCAGTACAACAGCAAGCCAATGCCTGCAATCGCCAGGCTCGCCGTATTCGCGACCCAGAAGCCGCGCGCGCCGGTCAGCCATTCCGGCGTAGTACCCGAGACATTGAAGCCGAGCAGATAGCCGCCGCCGAGCCCGACGCCCCACAACGCAACCGCATAGATAACGGTCGGCACGACCGCTACCTTGTACGCGCGCAGTACGAACGCGGTCGTGATCTGCAACGCATCGAACAGGTGATAGCACACGACGATCAGCACCAGCGGCATGGCCGCCGCTGCGACTTGCGCATTCGGCGTATAGCCTTCGATCACATACGGCCGCAGCACCAGCACGATCGCGCCATAGCAGCAGGCGATCGCCACGGCCATCATGATGCCGTGCCGCGACAACGTGCGCGCCGCTTCGGGGCGATGCGCGCCGAGCGCCTGGGCGACCAGCGTCGACGAAGCGATCCCGATCGACAGCGGCGTCATATAGAGCACCGCGCCGATGTTGCCGGCGATCTGGTGCCCGGCGAGCGTGGTCGTGCCGAAGCGAGCGATGAAGAGCGCCATGAACGTGTACGAGGTCACCTCGATCAGGTACGACAGACCCATCGGAATGCCCAGCCGCAACTGTGCGGCTTGCCGGCGCCAGACCGGCCAGCAGAAGTGCGCAAAGATCGCAAACGGCTTGAACACGTGGACGCGCATCAACAGCACCATCCCCACCACGGCCAGCGCCCAGTTGATCGCGGTGCTGGCGAGCGCGCAACCCGGGCCGCCGAGCGCCGGCACGCCGAAGCCACCGAAGATGAACCACGTGTTGAGCGGAAACTTGAGCAGCAGCGCGCCGATCTGCAGAATCATCACGAGCCGCGGTTGGCCGACCGCATTGGTGATCGAGCTGTAGACGCGAAATGCGAGGCCGGCCGGCAAGCCGAACGCCAGAATCTGCAGGTAGGCGACCGTGCGCTCATGCAGCGCTTCAGGCACGCGCGCTAACCGCAACACAGGGCCTGGAAAGTAGAGAATCAGAAAGCCGATCACGGTCAGCGCGAGTGCGAGCCATAACGCCTGGCGCATTTCTTCGCCGATCTCGGTGTCGCGGCGTGCGCCGTAGAGTTGCGCGGTGATGGGTTGCAGCGCGGTCAGGATGCCGGTCAGACCGATGTACACGGAAATATAGATAGACGAGCCGAGGCCGAGCGCGGCGAGATCGACGGCCGAATAGCGGCCGACCATCGCCGTATCGATCACGCCGAACGCGATGATCGCCAGTTGGCCGATCAGCACGGGCCATGCGAGCCCGGCGATTTTCCGTACGTCGGCGAACATGGTCAGTCCGACTTCTTATGCCAGCTGCGGCGTTTGACGACCGGCGGCTTCGGACGGTCGATCCGCACGTACAGACGGAAGCGTTCGTCGCGGTCGGCCACGCGGCGGCCTTCCCACACCAGCTTCCAGATGAAGTCCGACATCGCGCTCGGGTCGCCGTAGTCCTGGGTGTCCTGGCGCAGGATCACATCGCAATCCTGGTCGAACGAAAAATGCATGTCGCCGAAATAGGCGAAGGTCGCGATCTGCGCGTTGCCGAGGCGCACCGGCGAGATGCAGGTGTAGTCGTCCGGCAGATGGCTCGCGATCTGTTCGGCGACGTCCTTATAGGTCCGGCTGTAGTTGACGACCGGCAGCCAGAGTGTCATCAGCAGCACCCACATCAGCGTCGTGCCGGCGCTCGAGAGCACCACGCTGCGCCACAGGACTTTCGGATGACGGGCGAGGCGCCACCGCACCAGCACGAACCAGCAGATCGTCACGGCGACCGCGCACACGAACGACGGGACCTTGAACTGCGGCGCAAATCCTGGGGCGAGACGCGCGAGATTGCGGGCGAGCGGATGCGGGAAACCGGTCAGTCCGGCGATATACACGAGCCAGACGAAGCTGCCGAGGATCGTGAAGCTCAGCAGCGCGAACCAGTCGATCGCATTGATTGCGCCGCGTTTGAGCGTGGGCAGCGCGAAGGTGGCCAGCACCGCGAGCGCTGGCAGCAGCAACATGTAAAGCCGGTTCGACTGATGGCTCTGCAACACCACCAACACCAGCAGCGGCCCGATCACCGAGAGCGGGATCGCCACGTGCGGCGCGCGCCGCAGACCGGACCAGCTGAACCATGCCCACAGCGCCAGCGGCCAGGCCGGCCAGGTGAAGAGCGGCAGATTCTTGAGCGCGTAAGCGGCCACCGAACCGGGCGGCCCGGCGAACGACGACAGGCTGACGTGCACCCATTGGTTCAGATACCAGACGGCGTCATCCGGAAAGGCCGCGAGCGCGGCGATCGGCCACGCAACCGACAGCACGAGCGCCACCGGCAAACCGGCCAGCAGCAACCAGCGCGATCGCGCCTCCCGCACGATCAGCGCCATCGCCAGGGTGCCGAGTAACAACGCGCCGACCAGCACCGGGCTGCTGGCGAGCGCGACGAGGCCGAGCGCGAGGCCCCAGATCAGCGCGCCTTGAATCGGCTTGTCGATCATCCGCACGAGCCCATAGACGAGCATGGCGATGCCGAAGAACTGCGCCAGCTGCGGCGTGGTTTCGTGGCCCCGTTCGGCCAGGCCGAAGCAGGCGAGCAGGATCAGCAGGGCGCCGTCGGCGAGGGTGCGGCCGTAATCGCGCGGCTCCGGCTCGCCACCGAATGCGTATTTGAACGGCTGCACTTCGGCACGCCGTCCGAGCAGGTAGGCCGCGTACCAGACGAACGCACAGGCCGCGCAAAACAGCAGGCCGGTAAACACGCGTGACGCGTTGCTCGCATCGACCCACGGCGCCAGCGCGCGGATCGCACTGGCGCCGAGCCAGTAGCCGAGCGGACCGTCTTCCGTCATGTACTTGCCGACCAGATTCGGCAGCAGCCAGTCGTGCGCGTTGCCGTTGGCCATTGTCCACATGACGCCGAAGCCGGCTGCGTCCTCGTTCTTCCACGGATCCCGGCCGAACAGGCCAAAAAATGCGTAGACAATACAGATGGTCAGCAGCAGCCAGCGCGGCAAGGCACTGGTCGCGGAGGCAGTGAGGCGAACGACAGGTCTCATGCGGTGTGTGGATATCGGATAAGCGGTGCAGCCGGGACCGGAGCAAGGTCCGGCGGGAATGGCCAATTTGGAGCATCCGGCATTGTAGTCGTGCCGTGCGATGCGCGTCACGGCCGGTAACGGCTCGCAACGTGATTGGGACGCCTGTAATACAGCGCCGCAACGGACGATGGTGTGCGTGGAAGCGCCCGGTGTGAGGAACGACGAAACGGCGGCAAAAAGCTTGAGGCAAAGGTCGAGACAAAGCTTCGGCCAAGCGGCGGCGACAAAAAAGGGCAGCTCGCGCTGCCCTTTTTTGCTGCTTCGTTGCTGGCCAGGGCCGGCGACGACGCGGGTATTACTTCGCAGCTGCCTTGCCGGTAGCGCGCGTGCCAAACTTCTTGTTGAACTTCTCGACGCGGCCTGCCGTGTCCATGATCTTTTGTTGGCCGGTGTAGAACGGATGCGATTCCGACGACACTTCGATCTTGGCGAGCGGGTAGGTCTTGCCGTTGAATTCGGCGGTTTCACGCGTCTGGATGGTCGAGCGCGTCACAAACTTGAAGTCGATCGACATGTCGACGAACAGGACTTCGCGGTAATCCGGGTGAATGCCTTCTTTCATGGTCTTTCCTTTAATCTGGCGGTAGCCAACCCGCGTGCAGCCGCTAAAAGTGCGGACAGCATCTAGGCGCGAGCCACTTGCCTATGGTCGAAAAACGGCGATTATGCCAGAAAATCAGTCGCTTGACGACCTTTCTGGCGCCTTTTTGACGCCGCTTCGCCCCATTTCTGCCGGCTTTTTGACAGCGCGTTGCCGGGTCAGCCATCGTTTGACGGTCGGTCCACCATGTAGTGGCTTTGCCGTGAACGCCTCGGAGACCTTCAAGCCCCAGCGAACGTCAACCCCACCCGCGCCGGATCCTGGCGGTAATACCGCGCCAGCAACCGGTACAGTTCGGGATACTCCGCCTCGAAGGCTTGTGGCTGGACGAACAATGCTTCGCTGCAAACGGCAAAAAATTCCGACTGATGGTCCGCCGCGTACGGATCGATCAGCGAATCGCGTTCGAAACGGGCCCAGCGCCTCTCCGGCACCGCATCCACTTTGGCGCAGAAGTGGTCGTAGGCATGGTCGAAGACGTCGGCCCATGACTGTGAATCGAGCGGTGCATGCCAGCGGCGCATGAGCGGCGGATGCCCGTCCGCCTCGCCGTTCAGCATGTCGATCTTGTGCGCGAATTCATGAATGACGACGTTATAGGCGTCCGTGCCGCCGGTCATCTGGGCGTCTTCCCACGACAACACCACCGGGCCGCCTTCCCATGCTTCGCCGCTCGCGTCGTGTTCGACCTCGTGCACCACGCCGTCTTCGTCCTCGACCGTCTTGCGGATCACGAATTCGCCCGGATAGACGATCACACCGACCCAGCCGCGATACAGATCGAGGCTCAGGTTCAGCACCGGCAAACACGCTTGCGCGGCGATCGCCACGGTCATCGCGTCGGTCAGCTCGAGCTCGTGGGCGGTTGAGAATTCCTTTTGCGCGATGAAGAGGCTGGTCAGCTCGCGCAGACGCACCAGATC
>NZ_JAXDPY010000526.1:0-12041 GCF_034668105.1 Paraburkholderia sp.
CGCAGGCCCAAGTTCAGCCGGCGCACGCCCAAGCGCAACAAGCACACGCCTAACCGATTCACAAATCTCCACCGAAGCCAAAACCCGCCTATCCTGGGACGCAGCGATCCCCAAAAACACGATAGAAGTCAAAGTCTCCCACGGCCGCATCAAACTGCTCGGCGAACTCAATTATGAGCAGCAAAGAACCGCGGCACTCGAAGACGTCACACGCCTGTTCGGCGTAACGGCCGTCCTCGACCACACCACAATAAAACCCAAACAATAAAACCCAAACAATAAAACCAACACCCACACCACCATAACCTCAGCCGGACCCGCCCAACATCCCCCGGCAATGCCTCGCAATCTGCTTCTCCTCCTCCGTATGAATCGCCCTCACCTTCCCCGCCGAGTCCCCGTCCGATAGCCCCAAAAACGCAAGCCCCTCGCACACCCGCTTGCGGATCTCCTCACTGTGCTCGCCGATGCCACCCGTGAACACCAGCAAATCGATCCCGCCCAGCAAAGCCGCATAAGCACCAATCGTCTTGCGCACCGCAGTCGCAAACGCATCCAGCGCCAGCGAAGCATTCACATCGCCCGCCGCGGCGCGCTTCTCCAACGCCTGCATATCGCTCTCGCCATCGGCGAACCCGGCCAGCCCGCTTTGGCGATTCAACAGCGTCTCCAGCGCATCGGCATCGAGCTTCTCCACCCGCATCAGATACAGCAGCACGCCCGGATCGAGGTCGCCGCTGCGCGTGCCCATCGGCACACCGCCGGTCGGCGTCAAACCCATCGACGTGTCCACGGATCTGCCATCCCGCAACGCACACAAACTCGATCCGTTACCCAGATGCGCGAACACCGCTCGCGGCGGCAAAGCGGCGCCAAGCCGCGTCACCAGCGACTCATACGAGAGCCCATGAAAACCATAGCGAATCACGCCGGCCTCCACATAACGGCGCGGCAATGCAAGCTGCGCGGCGCGCGGCGGCAGCGTTGCATGAAACGCCGTATCGAAGCAGGCGAAATGCTGCGCATCGGCAAAGATCGCCGACGCCTCGTCGATCAACGCCAGCGCCGGTGGAATATGCAACGGCGCGAAGTGCACGGCGTCCTGCAAGCGTTGCCGGACTTCAGGTGTCAAGCGCTGATGCGTTCGCAGATGCGGCCCGCCATGCACCACGCGATGTCCCACCGCCGCGGGCCGCCCGTGTTTCTGCTCGGTGAGGACCCGCGAGAGCTTCTGCAACGCGTCGGTCTGCGACTCCAGCAGCTGTTCCTGCTGCACCAGCACGCTGCCGTCGGGCGACTTGATCCGCAAGCTGCCATCGCCTCGTCCGATGCCTTCGGCGCTGCCTTCCAGCAGCAAGGATTCGTCATCGCCCGAGTGCGCGAACAGCCCGAACTTCAGCGACGACGAACCGCTGTTCAACACGAGAATCGTCGCTTCGTCACTCTGAGGGTCAGTCTGCTTGTCGGTCTCCATATCGAGCCTCGCTCAGCCTTTCCACGTCCAGTTACGGATCTCTTCCTTGTCGATGCCCTCGGCATGCGCATACGCCAGATGCGCGATCACCTGCCCACGCAGCCACTCTTTGGCGTGATCGCCGACGCCGCGCAGCGCCGGCACGCGATCGATCACGTCGATCGCCAGCGAGAAACGGTCGACCTGGTTGATGATCGCCAGCTCGAGCGGCGTGTTGATGTTGCCTTTCTCGTGATAGCCATGCACATGCAGGTTGTCATGATTGGTGCGGTTATACGTGAGCTTGTGCACCAGCGACGCATATGAATGAAAGTTGAAAATCACCGGCTTGCTGGTGGTGAACAGCGAATCGAAATCACGCTCCGACAGGCCGTGCGGATGCGCGTTTTCAGGCATCAGGCGAAACAGATCGACCACGTTGACAAAGCGGATCTTCAAGTCGGGAAAGCGCTCCTTCAAAATCTGCACGGCCGCTAGCGCTTCCATCGTCGCGATGTCGCCGGCGCAGGCCATCACCACGTCCGGCTCGACGCCTTGATCCGTCGACGCCCAATCCCAGATGCCGATCCCCTTGGTGCAATGGATGACGGCCGAATCCATGTCGAGGTACTGCAGATGCGGCTGCTTGTCGGCGACGATCACATTGACGTAATCGCGCGATCTCAGGCAATGGTCGGCCACGCTCAGCAGACAGTTGGCGTCCGGCGGCAGATAAATACGCACCACGTCCGGGCTCTTGTTGGTGACGACATCGAGAAAGCCGGGATCCTGGTGCGTGAAGCCGTTGTGATCCTGCCGCCACACGAGCGACGTGATCAACAGGTTGATCGACGGCACCGGTTGCCGCCAGCCAAGATCGCGTTTGGCTTTCTCCAGCCACTTGGCGTGCTGGTTGAACATGGAATCGATCACGTGCACGAACGCTTCATAGGTCGCGAAAAGCCCGTGGCGTCCAGTCAGCACGTAGCCTTCGAACCAGCCTTCGAGCGTGTGCTCGCTCAGCATCTCCATCACGCGGCCATCCACTGAGAGCTCGCCGCCGTCGGCGTCGCTGGTCATGGTTTCGGCCAGCCAGGTTTTCTCCGACGCCTCATAGATGGCCGTCAGCTTGTTGCTGGCGGTTTCATCGGGCCCGAAGACGCGGAAGTTCGTCATGTTCCGGCGCATCACGTCGCGCAGAAACGTACCGAGCACCTCAGTGGGCGAGAGGTACGAGCCGGCAGGCTTCTTCACCGTCACCGCGTAGTCGCGAAACGCCGGCAGGTCGAGCGTTTTGCACAGCATGCCGCCGTTCGCATGCGGATTCGCGCTGATGCGGCGCGTGCCTTCGGGCGCCAGTTCGCGCAGTTCTTCGACCAGACGCCCCGCTTCGTCGAATAGCGACTCCGGCTCATAACTGCGCAGCCAGTTCTCGACCAGCTTCAGACTCTTGCTGTTGGTGACGGGATCGAGCACCGGCACCTGGTGCGCACGCCACGAACCCTCCACCTGATGACCGTCGACTTCCTTCGGCCCGGTCCAGCCTTTTGGCGAGCGCAGCACGATCATCGGCCAGCGCGGCCGCGTCGCGTCATTGGCCTCGCGCGCGTGTTGCTGGATCGCGCGGATTTCGCCGACGCATTGTTCCAGCGTCGCGGCCATTTGTTGATGCATGGTGTCAGGATCGTCGCCCTCGACGAAATACGGCTTGTGGCCGTAACCGGTCAGCAAGGCCTCGAGTTCCTCGCGGGGAATCCGCGCGAGGATCGTCGGATTGGCGATCTTGTAGCCGTTCAGATGCAGGATCGGCAACACCGCGCCGTCGCGAATCGGATTGAGAAACTTGTTCGAGTGCCATGAGGTGGCAAGCGGGCCGGTTTCCGCCTCGCCGTCGCCGACCATCACCGCGACGATCAGATCGGGGTTGTCGAATGCGGCGCCGTAGCCATGCGAGAGGCTATAGCCGAGCTCGCCCCCTTCGTGAATCGAGCCCGGTGTTTCGGGTGTGCAATGCGAGCCGATCCCGCCGGGAAACGAGAACTGCCGGAAGAAGCGTTGCATGCCGGCTTCGTCCTCACTGCGGTCGGGATAGATTTCCGAGTAATGGCCTTCGAGGTAGCAATGGGCCAGCGTGGCAGGCGCGCCATGGCCCGGGCCGGCAATATAGATCACGTTCAGATCGAGCTTCCTGATCAGCCGGTTCAGATGCACCAGCAGGAAGCTCTGCCCAGGATCCGAGCCCCAATGGCCCAGCAAACGGTTCTTGATGTGTTCGGGTTTCAGCGGTTCGCGCAACAGCGGATTGTCGCGCAGGTAGATCATGCCGGCCGAGAGGTAATTGCAGGCGCGCCAGTAGCGATCCATCTTGCGTAACGTGTCGGGCTCGAGGGTTTGCGGCGGGGTCGGACGGGAGAGTGCTTCGGCCATGGCGTCACTCCTAGGAAAGGACAGTCAGGCAGGTTAGCGGGTGCTGCAGCGGTTGTTCCTGACGCGGCCGACGGAAAAAACCAGCCATTTCGGCCGTCCTGTCATGCGCATGACATCAGGAAGGCGTAGTGCCAAAGGTCCGTGGCGCAAGGTTCTGGAGGTCGGGCCGGGAATCGTCAGGGGTGTGACAGGAAGCGCGCGTCATGGTTCGACGCGATCGTCCAAAGCTTGATCTTGCGACGCGCGTGCGCCGCTTTCGTGTATGCGTTGCGTGTATGCGTTGCGTCTGTGCGGCAAGCGCGAATAGTGTGGCGGCCGATCCGATTGCCGGCCCGAACGATAGCTAATGCCCGCTCGACTCTTCGTACGCTGATATTCAATGCAGGCGTTAACCCTGCTGCTCCTTGTCGTCGCGTTGCGGCGGACGGTAGCGCCATTTGCTGGCATTGGGATCGTTGCGCGCGTCGTCTTGCTCGCGTTGCTCGGCGCGCGCTTCATCGGCGCGACCGAGTTCGGCGCGCCGGTCGCGCACGGCGCCCGGCGAATCGGCTTGACGTGCCGGCGAGGGCGCACGCTTTTGAGAAGGTAGTGGTGACATGGAGCTTCCTTTTTTGAGGAGGTGGGACGAATCAACGTTTCTTGCCCGTCCAGCGGCGGTCGGGGCGGTGCAGAAGACGAAGCTGACGCAGGTAGATCGAAGCGCCGAACATCAGAACCGTGCCGGCCACGATGCCCCAGATTGCGGATGTCATGATTTTTCCTTTAGCCCGCCGGCTGCATGGCGTTGATCGCCTGCGATGTGACGGTGGGCAACCGATTGCACGCGTGTTTTGAACAGACCTGATATAGACCTCACAGACCGGACCATGCCGCGCGCCAAGCAAGGATCATGCGCTCATTTGGCGGACTTGTCTGTACGCTGTTGGACAGTCGGTGCACTGGAGGCCGCCAGGCTTGCGCTAGTCTTTAAGCGAACATTAAGTAAATGCGATTAAGCTCTTGCCGCCAAATGCGACGGCGGACCGCATCCGGTGCTCCTTTACTGCTCCCCCACAATTCTGAACAACCACCATGCCGACTCCCAGCCGCCTCAAAGCCCCCCTGATTCTCGCTCTCACGCTCGTGTTGTTGTGCGCCGGCGTCGCCGTGCTCGTGGGCGTGTTCGGCTTGCTGGTCAAACTGCTGGGCCTTGCCTAGCATGCTGCCGGGCGGGCGTCCGCGGTGCGGAATGTGTATCCTGATGGATCTTTCCGGTGCCGTTTCGGCGGCCCGCATCATTGCAAGGAGATTCCTGTGACGAACCACCCTGAACCTTCCCCGCCCGCCAAACCGGAGATCGATCCGGATCTGCTCGCCGTGGCGCAAGAAGTTTTCGACCTCGCGCGGCGCGGCGATGCCGCCATGCTCGCCACGGTGATCGAAAAAGGCGTGCCACCCAATTTGCGCAACGACAAAGGCGACAGTCTCGTGATGCTGGCGAGCTATCACGGCCATGCGGATGCGGTGCGCACACTGCTCGAGCATGGAGCCGATCCGGATCTGCGCAACGACAACGGCCAGACACCCATCGCGGGTGCCGCGTTCAAGGGTTTCAACGCTGTCATTGAAACCTTGCTCGCGCATGGCGCCGACGTTGAAGGCCCCTCGCCGGATGGACGCACAGCATTGATGATTGCCGCGATGTTCAATCGCACCGAGATCATGGACTTGCTGATTGCCCACGGCGCGGACCCCAAGGCGCGCGACGCCAACGGCGTCACGGCAATGGACGCCGCCGGCAGAATGGGCGCCGGACAAGCGCAAGCCCATTTGAAGAAACTGGGTTCCTAACCCTTCCCGCTCGACAACATCTCATCAAGATTCAACTCGGCCAATTCCCCAATCCGCTCGACCGTCACATCCGCGGGCGGATTGCTCGCAATCTCCCTGGGATCGAACGCATAGTGCCCCTGGCGCGGAAAGACGGTAGTCAGCTTCTCGCCCCAGGCCTTCTTCATGGCGGTCAGAATCCGCAATTTGTCATCCACCATGACGTAGTGCCTGGCGGGATAACACTCCATCACCTGATCGAGCATCTGCTCTTTATGGATGTAGATCAAAACCCGCCCTTCGACCTCGTCCCATAAGCCCGAGCGGGCAATCTTTCGCGGCTGGAACACGACGTCCCCGTCGGAAAGGATCACTGCCGGCCCGCGCTTGGACACATGCCGGATCGCATCCAGTGCCCCCGGATACAGGCGGTTCGCAAACGGATAATCAATCAGAAACGAGGACATCAGCAGCAGGCGCGTGTCCCGTGGATGCTCCTGCCGATATCGTTGCAACGCGCCCAGATAATCGGCGTAACCAAGCTCCGCGCGCAAATTTTCGAAAATCTCCCAGTAGCGTGCGCTGTTCTGCTCGCCGAAATCCCGCATCATGTGCGCGCGCAGGTCCGCCAGCACATGATCGTTGTCCAGTAACGTGTTATCGCAATCGAACAGAAACACGACGTCGTGAGGGGTGGCGCGAGGGGTGGCATTAGGGTCATCCATGACGGCTCCCGTGAATTAGCGCTTCGGTCCGTCGGCCGGCGTGGCCGGTTTCTCGACGTGACCGCCGAAGTCATTGCGCATGGCCGACAACACCCGGTTCGCGAAATCCGCCTCGCCGCGCGAGCTGAAACGCGCGAACAGCGCGGCGCTCAGCACGGGCGTGGGCACACCTTCGTCGATCGCCGCGGCCACCGTCCAGCGCCCTTCGCCCGAATCCGATACGCGTCCTGCGTAGTGGGTCAGATCGGCGTCGCTGACGAGCGACCCGGCGATCAGGTCTAGCAGCCACGAGCCGATCACGCTGCCGCGGCGCCATACCTCGGTCACCTCGGCGAGATTCAGATCGTATTGGTAAAGCTCGGGACGGCGCAGCGGCGAGGTTTCGGCGTCGGCTTCGCGCGCGTGTTTGCCGGCGTCGGCGTGGCGCAAAATGTTCAGGCCTTCGGCATAGGCGGCCATCATGCCGTACTCGATGCCGTTGTGGACCATCTTCACAAAGTGCCCCGCACCCTGCGGACCGCAATGCAGGAAGCCCTGATCGGCCGTACTCTCGCCGGCGGTGCGGCCCGGTGTGGCCGGTGCGGAGCCGGCGCCCGGCGCGAGCGTCGAGAAAACCGGTTCGAGCCGCCGCACGACCTCGGTTTCGCCGCCGATCATCAGGCAGTAGCCGCGCTCACGTCCCGCCACGCCGCCGCTCGTGCCGACGTCCACATAGTGCAACTGACGCTTCGCCAGCTCGGCGCCGCGGCGAATGTCGTCGTGGTAGTAGGAGTTGCCGCCGTCGATGACGATGTCGCCGGGTTCCAGCAAGGGCACGAGGTTCTCGAGCGTCTTGTCGACGACAGCCGCCGGCACCATCAGCCACACTGCACGCGGTTTCTCCAGCTGCGCGACGAGGTCTTCGAGCGACGTGGCACCCGCCACGCCATCCTGTTTCAGCTTGTCCACCGCAGCCGGTTGCACGTCGTAAGCAATGCATTGCTGACCGCCCTTCGTCAGGCGTCGCACCATGTCGGCGCCCATGCGTCCCAATCCAATCATGCCTAGCTGCATATCTCGCTCCGGTAAGTGTCTGGTTGCGCTGCTCGATCTGTTTCGCGGTGCTTCCCTACGTTGCGCCACGCCGTGTGCTTCGTGCGCGGCAAGTGGCTCTCCTGACTGTGGTTGCCTTGGTGTGATCCGAGGACACACGGTAGCAGTCTCGCGTCGCCGGCGCAGCGAATCGGGCATGCCCGGCTGCGTCAAACGACGATACGCTTCTTTGCAGAGATATTGTGCCGACTAAAGTTCCAATCGGACGTCGATTGCGAGCCGTAGCCGGGCCGCAGGTTTCGATCAGACCATTGGCGCTAACGGCACCATTCGCGCCGCCGATGCCGCCATGCGCCCCACGTGCCAGGCCGCCCTGCCGCGTTCGCGGCTGCCAGCCGAAGCGGCGCGCCGCCAGCTGGATCACATCGCGCGCCCGCGGATCGTCCAGATGCTTCAGACGAAACGCGCAATGCGTGCCGCTTGTGAGTTGCGCTTCAACCGCCCGCCACCGCAGCCCTATCGCCGCCGCGCCTGAACCTTCCCGTATTGCGTGCGCGCGAAACGCCGCACCGCGCGCCACATCAGCGGATAGCGGTAACCCGGCACGGCGAACAGCACCAACGCGCAAAGCGCCAGCAAACCGCAGAACAGAAACGTGCCGCGATAGCTGAATGCCTGCACCAGCAAACCCGACAGCACACCGGAGAGAATCGAGCCGACCCGCGCCGCGTTGAAGAACAGCGCGGTCGCGCGGCCCGGCGCCTGCGGCATCAGATCCTGCACGTAGACCATGCCGAGGCAGGAGGTCACCGCGACCACGAACGCGTTGAGCATCTGCATCGGAATCAGAACGTGGACGGTTCCCGCCAGCGACATCGCGACGAAATACACCGCGTGAACCGCGGCGCAGGCGGCCAGCCAGTTGGGTTTATGCAGCGTCGACGACTTCGCGCCGAGCGCGAGCATCATCGGAATCTCCATCAGGGCGCCGAGACCGAGCATGACCGACACGTCCAGATGCGTGCCGTTCAGACCGTGCACGATGTAAAGCGGCAACACGATCATGGTGGCGTTGGCGGCGAGCCCGAGCAAGGTGAGCGCGGCCACGGCACGGCGGATGTCGTTCGGCGAGGCGACGCCCGGCAGGTCCTCGTGGGCTTCTTCGCCGGGCGCGGTCAGCGGCGGCACACTGATCGAGGCGGACGGTTCCGACGCCGTATCTTCCACCGTGTGATCCCCCAGATGGCCTTGCGGCTCGCGCATGCGCCAGACGATGGTCGCGCAGGTCGCGAAACTCGCCGCCGCGAACAGGAAGAGTCCGTAGAAGCCGGTGCCGGCGAGCACCAGTGCCCCCACCGACGGACCGAACACCCACGCCGCCGAAAGAATGGTCCGCAAGGTGGCGCTGGCGAACGCGCGTTCCGCGGGGTCCGGCACCGGCAGCGCCGCGCGGCTGAACGAGAACACCATCGAAATGGCCGAGCCGCCCGCGCCGATAAAGACAATGCCGACCGCCAGCAGCAAGCGATAGTCACGCACCACGCATAGACAGAGATAGCCGAGTGCGGCGGCCACCAGCGCCGCCAGCAACAACGGCCGATGCCGGCCGCTCGCGTCGCTCCAACGGCCGGCGAAGGTGCTGGCGAGCACCCCGCTGGCGGCGATCAGCGTCATGAAGATACCGAGCTTGAGCGGCGTCATGCCGGCGCGCTCGACACCGAACAGCGACAGATACGGAGCGGTAAACGACATCGCCACCCCGAGCATGAGGGTGGCGGCGGCCAGCGGCTTGAAGCCAGGGATGCGCAGCAGGTCGAAAAAACGGGAGGTTTTCAACACGAGGGGCGGAGGGTCAGGGGAAGCGGGTCAGCAACGCACGATGCACGCCGCCGACTTCGTGGCCAGAACAACCGGGGCATTATCGTCCTGGCTTGCGGACACGTAAACCCGCACTCCCGCATCCCACAAGCGCGTTGCGGGCCATTGCCAACGCGCTGCGGCGCGGACGCCGCTACTTGCCGTCCGTTGCGCGCATTTTCTGCGCTTGCGCCTTGTAATCGTAGGTCGGATAAAACTCGGTGCGATAGCCGCCCCATGCCGTCGTCTCGATGGCCCGGTTGACTTCACGCAGACGGCTGGCCGGCACGCGCAGCGTGACCACCTGGCCGATGCCCATCATCACGTACCACGACACGACCTCGATACCCGGCGGCGGAAAGGTCTTGAAGAATCCTTGTGCGCGCAACTGGTCGTTGATTTTCGGCAGCGGTTTCGACTCGTCGTGACGCAGGAAGATGGTGAGCAGGAAAGTGTCGTCGGGCGCGGCGGCTTGCGTGCCGGCTTGCGTGCCGGCCTGGGTGCCAGGTTCGGCCGATATGACCGGCGCGCCAGGCGCCGGTGCGGCGGCAGGATCGGCGCTGTGCGCAAGCGGCGCGGCACAGAGCGACGCGACGACTGCCGCGCACCGCAAGCCGCGGCGCAGCATCGCGATGGGTGCGACAGGCGTGATAGAGGGGCTGATAGACAGAGCAACAGACGGGACAGACGTGCTTGGGGCAATTGCAATCGGCATCGGATGCCTCCTTGGCGGTGGGAAGAAACTCGGCGGCGTGCTTCAGGGGACTCGCGTGGGGGGACGCGCATGAGTGGTTTGAGCCTTGGCAATATCCACTCCCGTCGGATCACCCTCGCCGGCCGGCGGCACGACGACGTAGCCGCGCTGTTCGAGCGCCGAGCGGTGCCACTGGTTGCCATAGACCCCACAGGCAACGCCGAACAGCACGGACAGCACCAGTCCGATCGTGCCGATCGTATCGCCCCACAAGCCGGAGAAAAACAGCAGCGTATTGACTGCCAGCATGATGAACGCGGCAAACCACATTCTCTTCGACAGGGCCCAGACGAAGCCCAACAGCAACGCGCCCCAACTGAAGCCGGTGGCGAGCGCCACAGTGTCATGCGTGGCCGGATGCCGAAAGTAGATCTTTTCTGCCATGTCCTTTCCTGAATGCGAGGGTGCCGCTAGAACGAATCGTGATGTTTAACATGCCGCGCTGACAACACCATGCGTTTGTGTGACATTTGTGCGGCGAAGGAGGCGCCCGCCCCACTGACGATCCCGGCCATAGCTGCTACTCTTTACCCAATCCACGCGCGGCAGGGCGTCACGTAACCGACCAGGCGACGTGAGCGACGTAAGCGAAAACCCCTGGCCGCGCAGGTAAAAGCATCGGAGCACAGCACCCATGGCAACCTTGACACCCTACTCCTCTCAAGCGCCCTCGCGAGCCGAAGTCGACGCCCTGCCCGGCGCCACGGTCATGGAATTCGGCACCAACTGGTGCGGCTTCTGTCAGGGCGCGCAAGCGTCGATCGCCAAAGCGTTCGAACCGCATGCCGGCATCCGGCATCTCAAAGTCGAAGACGGCCCGGGCCGTCCGCTGGGCCGCTCCTTCAAGGTCAAACTCTGGCCTACGCTGATCTTTCTGCGCGATGGCGCCGAAGTCGCACGCGTGGTCCGTCCGGCTAACGCTGCGGAAATCGCCGAGTGCCTGCGCATCTGCGCACGGCGCTGACCCAGGTGCAATTGTCGGTACCGGTCGAGCATGGCGAGATGGTGCTCGGCACGTGGCAAGGTTTGTATCTGTTCGAACACCGCAGTCGTACGCAGCATCGAGACATTGTCTTGCCTCTGATCGGTGAATGAGCAAGACCTCACCCGCAACCGGATTAAAGGGAGCACACCTCATGGATACCCGTAGCGAGCTGCAAGCCACCGTCAAGGCGATGGTTCAACCCGGCAAAGGTCTTCTCGCCGCCGACGAAAGCGGCCCGACCATCGCCAAACGGTTCAGGACGATCGGCCTCGAATCCAGTGAGGAAAATCGCCGCGCCTATCGCAACCTGCTGCTCACCACGGCGGGGCTCGGCGAATTCGTGAGCGGCGTGATCCTTTATGAGGAAACACTCGGCCAGAAAGCCGACGACGGTACGCCTTTTCCACAGCTCTGCGCCCGCAACGGCGTCGTGCCCGGCATCAAGGTCGACCTCGGCAAGATCGCGCTGGCGCTCGCGCCGGGCGACGAGATCACCGAAGGCCTCGACGGCCTCGCCAAACGTTTCGTCGATTACAAGCGGCAAGGCGCGCGCTTTGCGAAATGGCGCGCGGTCTACAACATCACGGCGAGCTTGCCGAGCCGCCTTGCCGTCGAAGCGAACGCCGACTCGCTGGCGCGCTACGCGGCGATCTCGCAGGAAGCGGGCATCGTGCCGATCGTCGAACCGGAAGTGCTGATGGACGGCGAGCACACCATCGGACGCAGCGCGGAAGTCACCGAGGCCGTGTTGCACGAGGTGTTCAACGCGCTGCACCGGCATCGCGTCGTGCTCGAACATATTCTGCTCAAGCCGAGCATGGTGCTGGCGGGCTCCGAGCACGCACAGCAATCGTCCACCGCGGAGATCGCGGCGCACACCGTGCGGGTGCTCAGGCGCACGGTGCCGTCGGCGGTGCCGGGGATCGTGTTCCTGTCCGGCGGGCAATCGCCCGAAGAGGCCACGGCGAATCTGGATGCGATGAATCGCCTCGGGCCGCT
>NZ_JAXDPY010000527.1:0-12071 GCF_034668105.1 Paraburkholderia sp.
GTGCGTGCCGAACGCGCCGCCCATGATCACCACCTGCTTGACGAGCGTAGCGATCCGCGGATCGTCAGCGAGCGCCAGTGCCAGGTTCGTCAGCGGTCCCACGGCGATCAACGTGACTTCGCCGGGATGCGCGCGCACCGTGTCGATGATGAAGCGGTGCGCGGGACGATCGTCGAGCGCTGCCGCTTCGCAACGGGTTTCACGCCCGGCCTCGAGCGCGATATTGCCCAGGCCGTCATCGCCGTGAATCCGGGCGAGCGGCTCGGGCGCCGCGCGTTTGAGCGGCGCAGCAGCGCCTTGTGCAACCGGCACGCCCGGGGCGAACCGGGCGGCCAGGAAACGCGCATTGCGCGTGGTGGTTTCGATCGTGGCGTTGCCGAATACGCTCGTCAGACCGAGCAATTCGATGTCCGGATGCCGTGCCTGAAAAACGAGCGCCATTGCATCGTCCACACCGGGGTCGGTGTCGTAGATAACCTTGTGCCTGCTCATGGATAGAATGCGTCCGGCAATTGTTCGCGCGCGGTGGTGTCGCGCGTCGCGCCGCGCAGATTGCCGAGGCGGATCGGCAATGCCGGGCCGCCCAGTTCGATGATCACCTGGCGGCATGCGCCGCACGGTGCGATCGGTCCCTCCGTATCGCCGATCACGGCAAGCGCGGCGAACTGCTCGCGCTGATAACCCGCGGCAATGGCGCTGAAAAACGCCGTACGTTCAGCGCAATTGCACAGTCCGTATGCGGCATTCTCGACGTTGCAGCCGTCGAATACCTTGCCGTCTCTGGTCAGCAGCGCGGCGCCGACCTTGAACTTCGAATAAGGCGCATAAGCCTTTTCTCGCGCGACACCCGCGCGTTCCAGCAGTTGTTCCATGTTCATGCAACGAGCCCCGCTTCAATTCAATTCAATTCAATTCAGCGTCAGGAACATGCCCGCCATCGTGGCGCTCATCAGATTCGAGAGCGAGTGGCAATGATGCTAAACGAAACTTGTGCTGCAGGAAAAATTTTAAATCGCGGGCGGCGCGTGTTGCTGAGTAACGGTACCGGAGTTAATACGCCGTGCATCTACATGGCGACGAATAGCCGAGGGGCGCGTTGGCGTTTCCGGACCCGGCAACGCGCCGCCGCCAATTTCAGATCACTTCCAATGCCAGCGCAATCCCCTGGCCGCCGCCAATGCACAACGTGACGATGCCGCGCTTCAGGCCGTCACGGCGCATCGAATGCATGAGGCGCGTCGTCAATACCGCACCGGTCGCGCCGATAGGATGGCCGTGTGCGATTGCGCCGCCTTGCACGTTGATCAGTTCATCCGCGATGCCGAGCTTGCGCGCCACGGCGAGGGGTACGGCGGCGAAGGCTTCATTGGATGAGCGAGTTGCCCATCCGGTAACCCCAGCGGCCGCCGTCGAGCAGATACGGTGCATGGTCCATGTTTTCCATCCCGCCCGCCACGGCCGCATCGCCGAAGCCGAGCCAGATTTCCTGGGCCGCGGACGCAATGGCCTGTGCGCCGGACCCGCATACACGATTGACCGTCAATGCAGGCACCGCGACCGGCACGCCGCCGCCAATCGCCGCCTGCCGGGCCGGATTCATCTTGTTGCCGGCCTGAATCACGTTGCCCAGCACCACCGAAGCCAATGCAGCCGGATCGAGCCCGCTGCGACGCAGCGTCTCACGCACCGCGACCGCGCCGAGTTCGGTTGCGGGCACATCTTTCAGCGATCCGCTGAACGCACCGATCGGCGTTCTCACCGGATTGCAGATCACAACTTCTCGCGTACTCATCATTCATCTCCAGTTGGACTACTCGATTCATCGCCACGTGCACGCGCATCAATTCGCCGATGCCGCCGTGACCGTGTCAGGAGCATCCCAGCCGCCACCCAGCGACCGGTATAGCGCCACGGCCGCGAGCGCATGCTCGCGTTTCGCCTGATTCAACGATTCCGCATCACGCAGATACGCTTCCTGCGCGTCGAGTACATCGAGGAAACTCGACGCGCCACCTTTGTAAAGCTCTGTCGACAGACGCAGCGCATGGCTCGATGCATCGAGCGCGCCGCCCAGACGTTGCACCTGCACCGCGCCACTCACCAGATCGCTGCGGTTGTCCTCGATTTCCTTGAGCGCCTGCAGCATGGTCTGTTGCAGACCAAGTTGCGACTCCCGCATCCGGCTCTCACTCGCGTCGATGTTCGCCGTGATACGCCCGGCGTTGAAAATCGGACTCGTGGCATTCAATGCAGCGCTAAAGAGGTTATCGGTCAGTGTCGGCAAGCCGAGGTACGACGAAGCCAGCAAGCCGTCGGCGAGATTGAGTTTGAACTGCGGATAGCGCTGCGCCTTCGACACGCCCACTTCCGCCGCGCGCTGTTCCACTGTCGCGTAGGCCGTGCGCACGTCGGGCCGCTGCAACAGCGCGTCGGACGGCAGGGTTTGCGGCACGCTTTGCGCGGGCACCGGAATGTCGCGTGCATTGGCCAGCAGCAAACCGTCGACGCTTTCCGGCGTGCGCCCCGAATACACCGCGATCAGACTCAATTGATGCTGCACCGTCGATTGCATGCGCGGGATCTGCGCCTGCAAGTCCTCCAGCTGGTTCTGCGCTCGCGCGACATCCAGTTGCGTCGATAGTCCGTAATGCAAACGCTGTTGCGTAAGCTTCAAGGCACGGGCGCGAATCTGTTCGTTGTCGCTGAGAATCTGCAATTGCGATTGCGCCCAACGCAGATCTATATAGGCCGCCGCCGTGTTCGCGGCGAGCGCCAGACGCAGTTGGTTCAAGGCCGCCTGACGGCCCGACACCTGCGCCTGCGCCGCCAGCACGGCGAGACGTTCGCCGCCGAAGACGTCCGGCGTCCAGCTCGCCGTCACGCCGATGCCGGCCTGGCGCACATAGCCGAGCGGCGGCGGGGTGTTCTGACGCGAGTCCGATGCGGTCGCGCTAGCGTTCAATTCGGGCAGCAACGCCGCGCGATTTTGCGTCGCAAGATCCTGTGCCTGCTTGACGCGTTCCACGGCGGCCTGCACGTCGAGATTGCCGGTCAGCACCGACTCGACCAATTGGTGCATGACCGGGTCGCCGAACTGCGCCCACCACGTGTTGGCGCTCACACTATCTTGCGGCGCGTCGACATTCCATGCGCTCGGCGCGACCGTCTGGACCGTATGCTGCAGGTCCGCGTGCGTCTCGGGCTGCACCGCGCATGCCACAAGCGTCAGCAGCGCCGCGCTCGCCAGTGCTTTGATAACGATTGGTTTCATGCTGGATTCCTCAATGAGCATCGGGCGGCGGCGCGGTATTACCGAACGGGCGCGAGAACAACACGCTCACCAAACCAACGACGAAACAGAGCGACAGCGCAAAAAACGTGTCGGAAAATGTGAGCACGAGCGCTTCGCGTAGCAGCAGCGCATGCAACTCGCCGAGACCCGCATTGGCCGCATTCAGCGCATTGCCGCCGAATGCCGCGAAGTGCGCGCTTTGCTGCTGCAAAATCGATTCGACCACCGGGCGCCCCGCGCTCAGGTGTTCGTCGAGCCGCTCGTAGTGGAGATTCAATCGATCATTGAGCATCGTGCTGCTCACCGCAATGCCGATCGCGCCGCCGAGATTGCGCATCAGATTGAACAGGCCGCTTGCCGAGCGCAGCCGCGAAGGTGGCAGCGAGCCGAGCGCCATCGTGACGATAGGTGGAATGCAGAACTGTTGGCCGATGCCGCGCAAGGCCTGCGGGATCAGTAGCTCTTTCCAGCCCCACTGACTCGTCAACGGCACATAGAGATAGCATCCGACACCGAACAGAATGATCCCGAACACCATCAACCATCGCATATCGATGACGCGCGCCAGCGTCGAATACGCGACCAGCGCGAGCAACTGAAATACACCGACCGACAGCAGCGCCAAACCGATCTGCAGCGAATCGAAGCCACGCACGCGCGACAGGAACACCGGCGTCAGAAACACCGCGCAGAAAATCCCGATGCCGGTGATGAACGACAGCAAGCTGCCAATGCCGAAGTTGCGAATCGCCAGCGCGCGCAAATCGACGATCGGTTCTTTCGCGGTGAATGCGTGCACAAGGAACAGAAAACCACAGATCGCTGCCACCCACGTGCACAACACGATCACGTCGTCGCCGAACCAGTTCTTGCGCGGGCCTTCTTCCAGCACATATTCGAGGCAGCCGAGAAAGCCGGACATCAACAGGATGCCGAGGTAGTCGCCTTTTTTCAGCAGCGAAAGATCGACCTCGTCGATGTGGACGTATTTCGGCACCAGCAGCGTGACGGCGAGGCCCGGCACGAGGTTCAGATAAAACAGCCAATGCCACGACCATTGCGCAGTGATCCAGCCGCCTATGACCGGACCGATGGTCGGCGCCAGCGTGGCCAGCGCGCCAATGGTGGTGGACGCAAGCAGCCGTTGTTTGCCGGGGAACAGCACGAATGCCGTGGTGAAAACCGTCGGGATCATCGCCGCGCCGAGCGCGCCCTGCAGACCGCGAAACAGGATCATCGAGTTGATGTCCCATGCGAGACCGCACAGCATGCTGGTGATCGTGAAGCCGAGCGCGGAGAACGCGAACAGCCAGCGCGTGGAAAACACTCGCGTGAGCCACCCGGACATCGGAATGACGAGAATTTCGGCGATCAGATACGACGTCTGTACCCAGGAAAGTTCGTCCTGGCTCGCGGACAATCCACCACCAATGTCTTTGAGTGAGGACGCAACGATCTGGATGTCGAGCGTCGCCATGAAGAAGCCGAGGCACATCAGCGCGAACGCGAAGAACTTGGTGCGCGTCGGCTGGTCGGCCGGATTGGCGAAGGAGGCGGGGACCTGAGTCATGATCGGTTTATCCGCGAGCCGGGGCATTGCCGGCGCCGGCGCCCCGAGGGAACTCCCCCACCCCGATGGACGTCTCCTTGGGGGACTGGGGGGCGTCGACGTGCACCTTCACGGTTGCCGAAAGACCGGGGCGCAACACGCCTTGCATGTCCTTCGGCACGTCGAGACGTACACGCACCGGTACGCGCTGCACGATCTTCGTGAAGTTGCCGGTGGCGTTTTCCGCCGGCAGCACGCTGAAGGTCGCACCGGTCGCGGGGGCGAGACTCTCCACCACGCCGTGAATCCGCTGGCTGGACGCATCGAGATCGACGTCGACACCATCGCCGACGTGCATCTTCTTGAGCTGGTCTTCCTTGAAATTGGCGTCGATCCACAGTCCGCTCGACGGCACCACGGTCAGCAGCGAAACGCCCGTGTTCGCCAGCAGGCCGACGCGTGCGGTGCGATTGCCGACGTAACCGTCGATCGGCGAGCGGATCGTCGTGTATTCCACGTTCAATGCCGCGACCCGCTGCGCCGCCTGGGCGGTGGCGATGCGCGCCTGGGCGTCACCGATCTGCGCGTCGAGCACGGCAATCTGCCGTTGCGCCGCAATCAGCCCGGCGCTGCTGCGCTCAACCGCGGCATGGGCCTTGGTCAGATCGGCGTCCGCGCGTTCGACGACCTGATTCGATACCGCCTCGTCCTTCACCAGTTCGCGATAACGCGTCTGATCGGCGGCGCTGCGGGTCAACTCCGCGCCGGAGGCGCGCACCTCGGCGGCCTGCTCGTTGATGGTGGCGAGCTGCAGCGACTTCTTCGCCTGCAACTCGGTCACGGCGGCCTGCGCACTCCGCACTTCCGCGGTGGCCTGCGCGAGGCGGGCATCGTAATCGCGCGCGTCGAGCCGGATCAGCACCTGATTCGCATGGACGAACTGGTTGTCGCGCACCAGCACGTCCGTGACGAAGCCGCTCACCTTCGGCGACATCACGGTGACATCGCCGCCCACGTAGGCATCGTCAGTCGTTTCGACAAAGCGGCCGACGAAGAACCAGTACGACGCAGCAAGCGCCAGCACGGCGAACACCGTGATGATGGCAAGCAGCATCCACGGAATGCGCCGGACCGGTTTGGCGGCGCTTGCCACGCTGGGCGGTGCAATAGTCGAAGGTGTAGTGGACATGATTTCCGAATGTGCGTATGCACTCGTTGAGCTAAAAAAACGGCGCGATGTGCTGCGCCGGGCTTGGCCCGCTTCATGCGAGCCTGATTCAAACCGGATCGCCTGTGATGGCGAACAACTCGGAGCGCAATGCCGCCGCGCGCTGTTCGCCGAAGCGACCCTCGAATTCGGCTTGCGCCGCATACCAATGCTTGCGCCCGGCTTCAAGACGCTCAACGCCCGCGGCCGTCAGTGCAATCGACAGCGCCCGCACGTCCGCCCCGAGTGTCTCGCTCGACACCAGGCCGTTGCGCCGCAACGGCTGGATTGTGCGAACCAGCGTGGTGCGCTGCATGCGCATGGCTTCGGCCAGCTGCTTCATGGTCATCGGACCCGTGCGCTTCAATCGGCCCATCAGCGAAAACTGCGTGATGGTGAGGCCGACGTTTCCAAGGTGACGGTCGTAAAGCTGCGATACATAGCGCGCGGCCTGGCGAATCGCAAAGCAGTCGTCGTCGAAGAGGCCGTCCATCGATGCACTTCCTTTTTCGGTGAGTGCGTATGCACACAAACAGGCGTACGAATGCTCGTTGGAACGAGCTCATACGCTCTGGCTACCCGGTGATGCTGAAGAGTTCTGCGCGCAGCACCTTGGCACGCGCGTGGCCGAACTTTTGCTCGAACTCGTCTTGCGCGGCACGCCATGCGATGGCGGCCTGGTCGAAGGTTGTTTCGCCCTTTTCCGTGAGACTGAACAGAAAGGTGCGGCCGTCATGCTCCGCCGATTCGGCAACCACCAGACCGTCGCGCTGCAACGGTTTCATGGCGCGAACCAGCGTGGTGCGCTCCATGACCATGGCGTCCGCAAGCTCCGCCATGGGCAGGTTCGGCGTGCGCGCGAGCTTGGCGAGGATCGTGAACTGCGCGGCCGTCAGCCCTACCGCGCCGAGATGGCGCTCGTAGATCTGCGTGACGTGTCGCGCCGCCTGGCGTAGCGCGAAGCAGTTGCATTCGTCGTAAGAGAGAGGACGCTTCATGCTGTGCAGTCTATATGTGCATACGCACAGAGTCAAGTTTACTTGCGTTCAAGGCGTACTCGGCGGGAATCGGGGCGAAACCGACAATCCGTGGACTCGAAGCCGGCATCCATACATACGTCTGTTTGAAATATCGACGTAAGCCCCGGCGCACGGCGGGAAGACCCCGTGCACGAAGAACGGCTCGCTGGAGTAATCCGGCGAGCCGTTTTATTTGGTGCGTTGCGCGGGCCGTCCTGCAGGGCGCGGTGCTGTGCTGTTCGCTAAAGCAACCGATAGGCCAAACGCGCAGCCGCCCTCGCCGTCCGCTTGTCCTGATCGAGCGATGGGTTGTACTCCGCAATATCCGCCGCGCGCAGCTTACCCGACGCACGCACGCGCTGCACCATCGCCTCGACCACCGACAAGGGCACGCCCAACGCGGCCGGCGCCGATACGCCCGGTGCCGTGGCAGCCGGGAGCACGTCGAGGTCGATGGTCAGATAGACGTCGTCCGCTGCATCCAGCAACTGCTGCAGATCGGCTAAACGCTGCGGCAATTGCGGTTCCTGCATGTCGATATCGAGCACGTAGCGCACGCCGAGTTCTGCCGCATGCGCGAACAGCGAAGCCGTGTTGCCAAGGTCGCTGATGCCGAAACAGGCGTAGTTGAACGGCACATCTCGTTCGGCGCAATCGTTCGCGATCTGGTCGAATGGCGTGCCCGAGTTAGCCGGCCGTTTCTGGCGCAGATCGAAGTGAGCGTCGAAGTTGATGATGAGCAGCTTGCGGGCTGTCTTCGCCGCAGAGGCGACCTTTGACGAATGTGCATCTCTATCCGCATTTGCGCCGCCACCTGCGCCTGCCGCCACAGCCACACGCTCCAGATGCATGCGCAAACCACAATACGTCCCCCACGCAACCTCATGGCCGCCGCCGAACACCAACGGCCGCCCGCCGCTCGCGAGCACCTCGCTCACCATGTTCGCGAGTTCCGCCTGCGCGCCTTCGAGGTCGCCGTCGTCGCACACCACATCGCCGGCATCGGCGAGTGCGGCCATCGATGTTTTCGCCGGCAAACCCGCGAGCGCGCGACGCAGTTCCTTCGGCGCATGCGCCGCACCGATACGTCCTTGATTGCGCCGCACACCTTCATCGGAACCAAAGCCGACGATCACCGGCGCATCAGTTCGAATACGCGGCGCAACACGCAAACCATCCTCATGCGGCATCACGCAGCCGAACGCAAACGGCACCATCTGATTGAAAACACGCCGCGTGTCGCCGGCTTCACCATCGTCGGAACGGCCGCTCCATACCTTTTCATCGAATGGAACTCTCATGCGCGCGACAACACCGCCTGCAGAAAGGCCCGCGTGCGCGGCTGCGAGGGCGCCGAGAAAATCTCGGCCGGCGGTCCGGCCTCGACGATCACGCCGCCGTCCATCACCACCACCACGTCGGCGACTTCCTTTGCAAAACCCATTTCGTGCGTGACGACCACCATCGTCATGCCTTCGCTCGCGAGCAGCTTCATCACCTGCAGCACTTCGCCGACCAGTTCGGGATCGAGCGCTGACGTGGGCTCGTCGAACAGCATCACGCGCGGTTGCATCGCCAACGCACGGGCAATCGCAACGCGCTGCTTCTGACCGCCCGACAAACTCGCCGGCATCACATGCGCCTTGTGCGCGAGGCCGACCTTTTCCAGCAACGCGATCGCAGCCGCTTCGGCTTCGGCCTTGCTGGCGCCCCGCAACATCCGCGGACCGACCGTGATGTTATGCAGCACCGACAGATGCGGAAACAGATTGAACGACTGAAACACCATGCCCACTTCAGTGCGCAGCGCATTCAGCGAGCGCTCCTTGAGCATCGCGCCCTGATCGACCAGGCGATGCCCGCAGATATCGATCGTGCCGCCTTCCGCCTCTTCAAGCCCATTGCAGCAACGCAGAAAAGTACTCTTGCCCGAGCCGCTCGGCCCGATCACCACCACCACCTGCTGCGGCTGAATGTCGAAGTCGATGCCGTTCAGCACGGTATGCGAGCCGAACGATTTGGTCAGCCCACGAATGCTGACGATAGGTTCAGCCACCTTCACGGTATTCATTGCACCATCCCTCCTGCACGCAAGCGGCGCTCCACACGATGCAGCGCGTAATTGGTCACCTGCGTCAACACCAGATACACCAGCGCGATGGCCAGATACACTTCGAGCGAACGGTACGACACGCTGATGATCTTCTGGCCTTCATGCATCAGATCGTCGATCGTCAGCAGCGACACCAGCGCCGAGTTCTTGATCAACGCGATGAACTCGTTGCCGAGCGGCGGGATCATTCGCACGATGGCCTGCGGCAGAATGATCGCGCGCATCGCCTGGCCCGACGACATGCCGATCGAACGCGCCGCTTCCATCTGCCCCCGATCCACCGACTGAATCGCGCCGCGCACGATCTCCGACACGTACGCCGCCGAATACAGGCCGAGCCCCAGCATCCCGCACACGAAAGCCGGCAACAGAATGCCGAATTGCGGCAAACCGAAGAACAGCAGGAATAGTTGCACGAGCAACGGCGTGCCGCGGAAGAACGTGAGGTACGCGGTGCAGAAGGCGTACACGACGCGCCGCTTCGGCGTGAGCCGGCCGATACCGATCAACAGGCCCAGCACACAACTGAGCGCGAGCGCGGCGGCGGTCACTTCGACCGTCACCAGCGCACCATGCATGATGTCCGGCCAACCGGCAATCACCGGCGAAAAATCGAGTTCCATTATGTTTGCTCAGCGGTTATTGCGCGGTGGGGCCGAACCACTTGTGGAGAATCGCCGCGTACGTGCCATCCGCCTTGATCTTCGCCAGCGCCGTGTTGAAGGCCGCCTTCAGTTGCGGTTCGTCCTTGCGCACGGCGATGCCGTAGGCTTCGGTCGTCAACTGTTTGTCCAGCACACGGAAGCCGCCGCGCGTCTTCACCAGCTGATAGGCGGCCGGCTTGCCGGTCACGGCGGCGTCAGCACGGCCGATCCCGACCAGGTCGAACATTTCCTGATTCTTCTCGACTTCCACGCGGTTGATTTGCGGGAAGTTGTCACGCAGGAAATTGACCGACTTGGTGCCCACCTGGACCGACACTTTCTTGCCGTTCAGGTCGGTGACCGACTTGACCGGCGAATCGCTTTTCACCAGCGCGACGAGGCCGCCCGCATAGTACGAGTCGGTGAAGTCGACTACCTTGGCGCGGTCGTCGGTGATGTAGATGCCGGAGATCGCCGCGTCGAAACGATGCGCGATCAAGCCCGGAATCAGGCCTTTGAAGTCGATGTCGGTCCATTGCACGCGTTTGCCCATCGCTTTCGCGAGCGCATTCATCAGGTCGATGTCGAATCCCGTGCGGGCGCCGTTTTCGGTGTACTCCATCGGCGGGAAGGTCGCGTCGGTGGCGACGTTCAGCACGTCCGGCGTTTGCGCCGACGCCGCGCCGGAAAAGCCGGCAAACGTCACTGCGACCGTGACGCATGCGAGGGACAACAGGCGATTCAGTTTCATGGGAGGGCTCCTTGTGGTTTGGTTTGGGTTCGTTCAGTTCGTTCGGTATCCAGATCGATACGGCGGCGAGCGGTCCGGCTCAATCAATCGGTTTGCATATGCCCGGAAATAGCGCGGGCCGTGCGTAGCGTCCCGTCGATGAATTGGCTTTCGCGGCCGATGGCGCGCGTGGAGGGCGCCATCAGCGTGATCGACGCGCTGCTGCCCACACCGCGTCCGCTGCGATGAAAGATCGGGGCGCTCACGCCCCATACGCCCGGGTCGACTTCGCTGTCGCTGACCGCGTAGCCTTGAGCGCGAATCCGTTCGAGTTCGGCTTCGATCGCGGCGCGGCCGGCGGGGTCGTTGTCGAACACAGTATCGAGGACTTCCGTACGCGCCTTGTCGGCCATGAAAGCCAGCAGCGATTTCGCCGAGGCGCCGGCTTTCAGCGGCACGGCGCGGCCCTTTTCGAACGAGCAGCGCAACGAGTGCTGGCTGTCGACCATTTCCAGGCACATCACCTGATGCTTGACGGCGACGACCAGCCCGATGCTTTCCTGCGAAGCACGCGCGAGTTGCTGCATTTCGCTGCGGCTCGCTTCGACGAGCAGCGAATTCACGTCGAAGCCGAGCGCGAGTTGCAAGCTGATCGGACCGGGCGCGTAATGGCCCGCGTTTTCCGCGACGAAACCCCAGCGCTTGAGCAAGGCGATCTGCCGGTACAGCGTGCTTTGCGCGAGGCCGGTGACGGCGAGCAGATCCTTGACCGACATGGCCTTGCCATGACTGGCGAGCGCCGCCAGCACCAGCAGCACTCGTTCAGCCCCTGTCACTCCTGGTTCCGCATTCACGATGAAACTATCCACGATGAATAACGGAATCAGAATGCCAGAACGTTCTTGAATTTCAAAAATCAGATTCCCGGGGAGTGGGAATGGAGGGAAAGGGTTTTCCCGGGGAAGGGGAAATGGGGCAGCGGTTGGCGCCGCGCGCGGGTCGAAGCTCACGTCAATTGTCCCCGACCGAACCAGCGCTTGGGCCACCTATTGCGCGGTGAAAAACGACGATGACCATTCAGACTCGCTCGGTCACGTATCAGTACCATCTTTTGCTTGACCCAGGTTTGAGAGACGCTGCCCACGAAATAACGACACCTACAGGGCACTCAAGGAATTGAGTCGCGTCAAGGAGGAATGAAATCACCCGAGTCTTAGCTCCGCTTTTTTCGTTGAGAAGATCCTAGAAAGTAATCCTTTACTTGAAGATTTTTAAGACTTCCCGGGGCTGCCGCCAATTCTTTGCAAAAAATGACAGCATTGTTTGGATTTTTATTATATTTTTCTCTCTGCGCTGCCGTTTGACCGCTTACTGAGAAGCTGCGATTTTAGCCCGCTGTGCTACAGATAAAAATTACGGTCGGCCGAACACGCTTGCATACATCGCTTCGTTTTTTAATTTATCACTCGCCTACCGAGACCATTGGCCGGACGGAAAATAAAGTATGTCAGATATAA
>NZ_JAXDPY010000528.1:0-4897 GCF_034668105.1 Paraburkholderia sp.
CGGTCTATCTGCGCGACGTCGCCTACGTGCATCGCGGCGCGCCACCGCAGACGAACGCGGTGCTGGTGAAAGGCAAGCAGTCGGTGCTGATCCAGATCTTCAAGAGCGGCAACGCTTCGACACTCGCCGTGGTGGCAGGCATCAAGCAGGCGCTGCCCGGCATTATCCGGACGCTGCCGGCGGGCGTGAAGATCACGCCGCTCAACGATGCCTCAGGATTCGTGCGCGATTCGGTTCAGGAAGTGGTTCAGGAGATGATCACCGCAGCGATCCTGACAGGGCTGACGGTGCTGCTCTTTCTCGGCAGTTGGCGTTCGACGTTGATCGTCGCGACTTCGATTCCGCTCGCGATCCTGTCTTCGATCCTGGTGCTGCACTATACCGGGCAGACGATCAATGTCATGACGCTTGGCGGATTAGCGCTCGCGGTCGGTATTCTGGTCGACGACGCGACCGTCATGATCGAAAACATCGACTCCCATCTCGAAGGGGGTGCCGAGCTGGAGCAGGGAATCATTACGGCGGCAAACCAGATCGTTGTGCCGACGCTCGTCGCAACACTGTGCATCTGTATTGTCTGGCTGCCGTTGTTCCAGCTGGACGGCATCTCAGGGTATCTGTTCCGTCCGCTTGCCGAAGCCATCATCTTTGCGATGATCGCCTCGTTCATTCTCTCGCGCACGCTGGTGCCGACCATGGCCGCATGGCTGCTGCGCGGCCAGGTGAAATCTCACGGGCATGGGCATGAACACAACGCCAATGCTGGCTTCTTCACCCGCTTTCAGCGGCGCTTCGAGCGGGGTTTCACGCACTTTCGCGAGCAATACCGGGACGTGCTGACCGCCGCCGTGCTGCATCGCAAGCGCTTCATCCTGTGCTTCGTTGCGTTTGCGCTCGCGTCGATGAGTCTGCTCGCGTTCCTCGGCCGTGACTTCTTCCCAAGCATCAAGTCGGGCGAAATCGATATGCACATGCGTGCACCGATCGGTACGCGGCTTGAAGATGCGTCGAAGATCGCGGTGCTCGCCAATAGCGAAATCCGCAAGATTCTGCCGGGCCAGGTCTCCAATCTGGTCGACAACTGCGGCCTGCCCTCCAGCAGTCTCAACCTCGCCTATACCTCTGACGGCACGATCGGTCCGCAAGATTGCGACATTACGATCACGCTGAAGAACGAACAGTCGCCTGTGGACGATTACCGGTTCAAGCTGCGCCGCGAACTGCCCAAGCTGTTTCCCGGCACGGTGTTTACCTTCCTGCCCGGCGACATCACGGCCAAGATCCTGAACTTCGGCCTGCCCGCGCCAATCGACGTGCAGGTCTCGGGCCGCGCACAAGTGCAGAACATGGCCTTCGCGCAGACGCTTGCTGCACGCATCCGCAAGATTCCAGGCGCTGCCGACGTCAACATTCAACAGGCGTTCAATGAACCCACTATCAAGGTTACCGCGGATCGTTCGCTTGCCTCCGGTATGAACCTGTCCGAAGCCAACATCGCGAACAACGCGCTTGCGACGCTGTCCGGCAGCGGACAGACGGCGCCGACATACTGGCTCGACACGACCAACGGCGTCTCGCACCTGGTCAACATGCAGACGCCGCAAGACCAGCTCGCGTCGATGAACGACCTCGAGACGATTCCGATCGACGGAGGCAACGGCGGCAAGGCAGGTGGACCGCAGCCGCAATTGCTCGGCGCACTCGGCACCATCACGCAAACCGGCACGCCGCTGCTGGTCTCTCACTACAGCATCCTGCCGTCGATTGATATCTACGTCAGCAACCAGGGGCGCGACCTCGGCGCGGTCTACGATCAGGTCGAACAGGTCGTGAAGGAGATGAATGCGCAGGTCCCGCATGGCGCGAGCGTGCACGTGCGCGGCCAGGCGACGACGATGAACAGCGCGTACGCGCAACTTCTGGGAGGACTGGCGCTTTCCGTGCTGCTGGTTTATCTCGTGATCGTCGTCAACTTCCAGTCATGGCTCGACCCTTTCATCATCATCACGGCACTGCCAGGGGCGCTCGCCGGCATCGTCTGGAGCCTGTTTCTGACCCATACGACCGGTTCAGTGCCTGCGCTGACGGGCGCCATCATGTGCATGGGCACCGCGACGGCCAACTCGATCCTGGTCGTCTCATATGCCCGCGAGCGCCTCGCGGAACACGGTGATGCGATCGCCGCGGCCATCGAAGCCGGCTACGCCCGGATCCGCCCGGTTTTGATGACGGCCCTCGCCATGATCATCGGCATGCTCCCGATGTCCATGAGCAACACTCAAAACGCACCGCTCGGACGCGCGGTCATTGGTGGACTTCTCGTTGCGACGTTCGCCACTTTGCTCTTTGTTCCCTGCGTGTTCGCGATGATGCATCGCAACGACAAAAATGCCACGGAGTCTCATGTATGAACGTAAATCGCGAAGTTGCGGCTCCGAGCCGAATCGGACCCAAATTGTCCGCTGCGATCGCCGCCCTTGTTCTTGCCGGCCTGGTTGTCCACGGGATCGTCGAACGCCACGACAATGTCACCGCCCTCGAATCGGTCTCCGACGAAGAGTCCGTACCGCAGGTTCAGGTGATGTCGCCCATGTCGGGGCCCGCCACGCGATCGGTCACGCTGCCCGGCAACATCAAGGCCTGGTACACCGCCCCGATCTATGCGCAGGTTTCGGGCTACGTGCACAAGTGGTACGTGGATTACGGCGCGTTCGTCAAAGCCGGTACGTTGCTCGCCACGATCGACGCGCCTACCGTCGACGAGCAGTACCAGACGGCGGTCGCGAATCTCGACGTGGCGAAAACCAACGGCGCGCTTGCCGACGTGACGGCGAAGCGCTGGAAATCGCTTGCGGGTACGGAAGCCGTCGCGCAAGAAGAAGTGGACGTGAAAGTCGCGGATGCCGCAGCGAAGCAGGCTCAAGTGCTGGCAGCCCAGCATGACCTCGCACGCTACCACGCGCTGGAGGGGTTCAAGAATATCGTCGCGCCTTTCGACGGCGTCGTCACCTCGCGCGACACGGACGTCGGCAACTATGTGGACGCCGCGGGCGGTGACGTCAGTTCCCGGGGCACGGCGGATGAGCTGTTCTCGGTTGCGGATGTCCACAAGATGCGGCTCTTCGTTTCCGTGCCGCAGGACTATGCGGACATGCTGAAGCCGGGCCTCGAGGCGACCTTCACGCTGGCCCAGTATCCGGGCCGTGAGTTCAAGGCGACGCTCCTGACCACCGCGAATGCGTTCAACCCGCAGACGCGCACCGTGGTCACGGAACTGGTGGCTGACAACCCGGATCATCAGCTCTGGCCAGGCACCTACGCGACGGTCCGGTTTGACGTGCCCACCAACCAGAGCGTGCTCGTCGTGCCCGAACAGGCGCTGCTGTTCCGCGACCAGGGCATGCAGCTGGCGATCATCGATGCGGATAACCGGGTGCACCTCCAGAACGTCAAGCTGGGGCTGAATCTTGGCCAGAACGTTCAAGTGCTCTCCGGCCTGAAACCCACCGACCGCTTCGTCGCCAATCCTTCGGCGGGCACCCTCGAGGGCGAGAAAGTGCAAGTCGTCAGCGGCGTACCGGGCGTCGCGCCGCAAGCGCAAGTCCAAACTGCGGCAGCTGAGCCGGCGCATTCAGGCGGGACGCCGCAAGGCAACGCCGCAGCAGCCACGAGCGAGCCGAAATGATGCGTTACTTCAATCCTCGTTGCCGTCTTGCCGTCGCCACGGTCTTGATGCTGCTCGGTCCGCTTGCCGGATGCAGTCTTGCGCCGACCTATGCGCCGCCGCACATGGCGCTGCCCGCCAGCTACAAGGGAACGGGGCCCTTCGCGCTCGCGAATCCGGGAGCGCAGCTCACGCAGGGTGACTGGTGGACCATGTTCGGCGACGCACAACTCAATCGTCTCGAAGCAAGCCTGAATGCCGCCAACCCCGATCTTCAGGCGGCTGAAGAGACCTATACCCAGGCGCGGGATATCGTGGGCGAGGCCCGTTCGCAGCTGTTTCCGCAGTTGAGCGCGCAGAGTTATGCAACGCAGAACCGCGAATCCGAGCACCGCTTGTTCCGCGCCAGCGCAGGCGGCCCGAGTGAGGAAGCTTCGCTCGGCTATCAGGCGGCCTTGTCGTGGGAGCCGGACTTCTGGGGCGAGATCCGGAATCGGACGAATTACGCGAAGTTCAATGCCCAGGCCACTGCCGCGATGGTGGCATCAGCACGCTTGAGCCTGGAAATCGAATTGGCCAACGACTATATGGCGCTGCGCGGGCTCGACTCGCAGCATGCGGTCTATACGAAAACGCTCGCCTATTACGACGAAGCGCTCAAGATCACGAAGCTGCGTTTTGCGGGGAAGATTGCGGCAGGTCTCGACGTCGAGCGGGCTCAGAACCAGCTCTCCTCGGCACAGGCGGCCGATACCGACATAGAGGCACAGCGCGGCGTGCTCGAACACGCGATCGCCGTGCTCGCCGGCGACAATCCGTCGACCTTCAGTCTGCCCGTCGAAGGATTGGCATCGCTGGCGACGCCCAGCATTCCGGTGGGCGTGCCCTCCGCCCTGCTGCAACGGCGCCCCGATATCGCCCAGTCCGAGCGGCAAATGGCGGCGGAAAACGCGGCGATCGGCGTGGCGCGCGCGGCGTTCTACCCGAACATTCAGTTGAGCGCCAATGCGGGCTTCGAGGACGACGCCTTCGGCGGCCTCGCTTCCCTGCCCAACAGCCTCTGGTCGATCGGCGCATCGGCCGTGCTGCCGCTGTTCGAGGGCGGCCTGCGCAGAGCGGAGGAACAGCAGAGCAAGTCGGCGTTCACGCAGGCTGTAGACACTTACCGCGCAACTGCGCTGCAGGCGTTTCGCGAGGTCGAAGACCAGCTCGTGCTGACCAACAGTCTCGTCA
>NZ_JAXDPY010000529.1:0-20459 GCF_034668105.1 Paraburkholderia sp.
ACTCGCCTTCGACGATCATCTTGAAGCCACGAATCGTTTCCTTCAGCGGCACGTACTTGCCCGGCGAGCCCGTGAACACTTCAGCGACGTGGAACGGCTGCGACAGGAAACGCTGGATCTTACGAGCACGCGCCACGGCGAGCTTGTCTTCTGGAGCCAGTTCGTCCATGCCCAGAATCGCGATAATGTCGCGCAATTCCTTGTAGCGCTGCAGCGTTTGCTGCACGCCACGCGTGATCGCGTAGTGCTCTTCGCCAATCACGTTCGGGTCGATCTGACGCGAGGTCGAATCGAGCGGGTCGACTGCCGGGTAAATACCCAGCGAAGCGATGTCACGCGACAACACGACGGTTGCGTCCAGGTGGCCGAAAGTCGTAGCCGGCGACGGGTCGGTCAAGTCATCGGCAGGAACGTACACGGCTTGCACCGAGGTGATCGAGCCAGTTTTCGTCGACGTGATCCGTTCTTGCAGACGGCCCATTTCTTCAGCCAGCGTAGGCTGATAGCCCACTGCCGACGGCATACGTCCCAGCAGAGCCGACACTTCCGTACCGGCCAGCGTGAAACGGTAGATGTTGTCCACGAAGAACAGCACGTCCAGCCCTTCGTCACGGAAATGCTCGGCCATCGTCAGACCGGTCAGCGCCACGCGCAGACGGTTGCCCGGCGGCTCGTTCATCTGGCCGTACACCAGCGCGACCTTGTCCAGAACGTTCGAATCCTTCATTTCATGATAGAAGTCGTTCCCTTCGCGGGTACGCTCGCCAACACCGGCGAACACGGAATAACCACCGTGTTCCTTAGCGATGTTGTTGATCAGTTCCATCATGTTCACGGTCTTGCCCACACCCGCGCCACCGAACAGGCCAACCTTACCGCCCTTGGCGAACGGGCAGATCAGATCGATAACCTTGATGCCGGTTTCGAGCAGTTCCGTCGACGGCGACAGTTCGTCGAACGCCGGAGCCTTCTGGTGAATACCGCGAACCACGTCCGAGTTGATCGGGCCGGCTTCGTCGATCGGGCGACCCAGCACGTCCATGATCCGGCCGAGGGTCGGCTTGCCAACCGGCACGCTGATCGGCTTGCCGGTGTTCTTCACCGTCGTGCCACGGCGCAGGCCGTCCGATGCACCCAGACAGATGGTACGGACAACGCCGTCGCCCAGCTGCTGCTGGACTTCGAGGGTCAGTTCCGAACCGTCGAGAATGAGCGCGTCGTAAATCTTCGGCATGTGGTCACGCGGGAATTCCACGTCGATCACCGCGCCGATGCACTGTACGATCTTGCCTTCTACCAAAGCAGTAGTACTCATCGCTTTTCCTTTAGATACTCAATTCTTCACTCGCGCAAAGGCGCAGTTTCGATGGGGTCGCCTAGTTGGGGTCTGCCCCAAGCGGCACGCCTGATCGCTAAGATCAGACCGCAGCGGCGCCACCGACGATTTCCGACAGTTCTTTCGTGATCGCGGCCTGACGGCTCTTGTTGTACACGAGCTGCAGTTCGTTGATGACCGTCTTCGCGTTGTCCGAAGCGGCCTTCATTGCGACCATTCGGGCCGACTGCTCCGATGCCATGTTTTCCGCGACGGCCTGATAGACCAACGCTTCGACATAACGCACCAGCAGTTCGTCCACCACTGCCTGTGCATCCGGCTCGTAGATGTAGTCCCACTGCGTGCTCGGCGTCGTGCCGTCTTCGTCCTTGCGCTCGAACTGGTCTGCCGATAACGGCAACAGTTGCTCGATCACCGGCTCCTGCTTCATCGTGTTGACGAAGCGCGTGTACGCCAGGTACACCGCCGAAACCTTGCCTTCCGAGTACAGGTCGAGCTGCACCTTCACCGCGCCGATCAGCTTTTCCAGATGCGGCGTGTCGCCCAGATGCACGACATTCGACACCACCTTGGCGCGCAGACGATTCAGGAAACCCAGACCCTTGGTGCCGATCGCAGTTGCCTCGACCGTCTTGCCCTGACCTTCCAGCTCCTTGAACTTCTGCAGCGACGCACGCAGCACGTTGGTGTTCATACCGCCGCACAGACCTTTATCGGTCGTGACGAGGATGATGCCAGCCGTCTTCGCGCCTTCGTTCGACACCATGAACGGGTGACGATACTCCGGGTTCGCACGGCTCATGTGTGCAGCGATATCGCGGACCTTGTCGGCATACGGGCGAGCAGCGCGCATGCGCTCCTGAGCGCGGCGCATCTTCGATGCGGCCACCATCTCCATCGCTTTCGTGATCTTGCGCGTGTTTTGCACGCTCTTGATCTTGCCGCGAATTTCCTTCATTCCAGCCATTGCTTGCTCCTTGTCGCCCCGAGTTAGCGCTTCAGCGCTGACTCGGGTCCCATGCAAAGCGATCGAAGCAGCGCGGGTTCAGTTGCTTGCGGCCCGCGCCGCTTCAAGGTCCGTTTATGCCTTGCGGATCACTCGCAGATCAATATGCGCCGGACTTCTTGAAGTCTTTGAGAGCCGTATGCAGCAGGGCTTCGTCGTCCTTCGAGAGTTCCTTGGTATCTTCGATGCGCTTGACCAGGTCAGCGTGGCTCGACTTCAGATATTCGCGCAGGCCCTTTTCGAACGGCAGCACTTGCGCAACTTCCAGATCGTCGAGGTAACCGTTGTTCGCGGCGAACAGGGCGATTGCCAGTTCCCACACTTGCAGCGGTTGATATTGCGGCTGCTTCAGCAATTCCGTCACGCGGCGGCCGCGCTCCAGCTGCTTGCGGGTCGCTTCGTCGAGGTCCGATGCGAACTGTGCGAACGCCGCCAGTTCACGGTACTGCGCCAAGTCGGTACGGATACCGCCCGACAGCTTCTTCACCACCTTGGTTTGAGCCGCACCGCCAACGCGCGACACCGACACACCGGCGTTAATTGCCGGGCGGATACCTGCGTTGAAGAGGTCGGTTTCCAGGAAGATCTGGCCGTCGGTAATCGAGATCACGTTCGTCGGAACGAATGCGGTTACGTCACCTGCTTGCGTTTCAATGACCGGCAGTGCCGTCAGCGAACCGCTCTTGCCTTTCACTTCGCCGTTCGTAAACTTTTCGACGTACTCTTCCGAGACGCGAGCAGCACGCTCCAACAGGCGCGAGTGCAGATAGAACACGTCGCCCGGATAAGCTTCACGACCCGGCGGGCGGCGCAGCAGCAGCGAGATCTGACGGTATGCCCAAGCTTGCTTGGTCAAATCGTCATAGACGATCAGCGCGTCTTGACCGCGATCGCGGAAGTATTCGCCCATCGTGCAGCCGGCGTACGGTGCGAGGTATTGCATCGCAGCCGATTCCGAAGCCGAAGCGGCCACGACGATCGTGTATTCCAGCGCGCCGGTTTCTTCCAGCTTGCGCACCACGTTCATGATCGACGAAGCCTTCTGGCCGATCGCGACGTAGATACAGAAGAGGTTCTTGCCCTTCTGGTTGATGATCGCGTCGACTGCGACTGCGGTCTTGCCGCACTGGCGGTCGCCGATGATCAGCTCACGCTGGCCACGGCCAACCGGCACCATCGCGTCGATCGACTTCAGACCGGTTTGAACCGGCTCCGAAACCGACTTACGCCAGATCACGCCCGGCGCAATCTTTTCGATTGCGTCGGTTTTCTTCGCGTTGATCGGGCCCTTGCCGTCGATCGGGTTGCCCAGTGCGTCGACCACGCGGCCGAGCAGTTCCGGACCCACCGGCACTTCAAGAATGCGGCCCGTCGTCTTGACGATGTCGCCTTCCGAAATGTGTTCGTACTCACCCAGAATCACGGCGCCGACCGAGTCGCGCTCGAGGTTCAGTGCGAGACCGAAGGTGTTGCCCGGGAATTCGAGCATTTCGCCCTGCATCACTTCCGACAGGCCGTGAATACGCACGATACCGTCGGTCACGGAGATCACGGTGCCCTGGTTGCGAACGTCTGCGCTCGCTTCAAGGCCCTGGATCCGGCTCTTGATCAGCTCGCTGATCTCAGAGGGATTGAGTTGCATTATTCGCTCCTGATAGTCAATTCTGTTGCGTGCCAGCTGCTGAAGCGCCTCGGGCGCTTCAGGCCGTCAGAGCCGTCTGCATGCTGGCAAGCCGCGCGCGGACCGAGGTATCGAGCACTTCGTCGCCAACCGTCACGCGCACGCCGCCGATGAGCGACGTGTCGACTTCGACCGTCGGCTTCAGCTTGCGCTTGAATTTGCGTTCGAGACTTGCGACGAGTTCGTTCAATTGCGCGCCTTCGAGCGGGAATGCGCTGACGATCAGCACATCTGCCGCCCCTTCGCGGGCGTTTTTCAACTCTTCGAACTGCACAGCGATTTCCGGCAGCAATTGCAGGCGATGGTTATCGACCAGCATTTGCACCAGATTCTTCGCTTGCGCGTTGTCCTTGAGCGGCGACTTGACCGCGGCCAGCAGCAGTTCGCTGACCTGGGCGCGGCTTACTTTCGGGCTCGAGGCAATCGACAGCACTTCGGGCAGACGCGCAACCTGTGCCAGCTCCTGCACGAGCGTGGACCAGGCGGCGGTGTCACCAGCTTCGGCCACGCCAAACAGCGCTTCTGCGTACGGACGGGCGATGGTTGCAAGTTCGGCCATGATCAGAGCTCGGCTTTCAGTTGATTCAGCAGGTCAGCGTGAGCTGCCTGGTCGACTTCGCGCTTCAGGATCTGTTCAGCGCCCTTCACGGCGAGTGCAGCGACTTCGCCGCGCAGCGTTTCGCGTGCTTTCACGACTTGCTGGTCCGCGTCGGCCTTCGCTTGCGCGATGATGCGAGCGGCTTCAGCGTGTGCTTGAGCCTTGATTTCGTCAGCGACTGTCACAGCGCGCTTTTCTGCATCAGCAATACGTTGCTGACCGTCGTTGCGTGCCTGAGCGAGTTCCTGGTCGACGCGCTTGTGAGCGGCTTCGAGTTCAGCCTTGCCCTTTTCAGCGGCAGACAAACCGTCAGCAATCTTCTTCGAGCGCTCGTCGAGGGCGTTGATCAACGGCGGCCACACGAACTTCATCGTGAACCACGCGAGGATCAGGAACACGACCATTTGCGCAAACAGGGTTGCGTTGAGATTCACGGTGTTTCCTTAAACGTTGCTAGTTCGGAAAGTGAAACGGCAAGGCGCTCATCGATTCTGTATTCGATCAGCGCCCAAGTGCCCGTTCCGCCCTGCGCCTTTACCAGTTATAGCTCAGGCGCAAACTTCCGAGGAACCTCAGCCTGCCAGCTTCGACAGCAGCGGGTTCGCGAACGCGAACAGCATTGCCACACCAACGCCAATCAGGAACGCCGCATCGATCAGACCAGCCAGCAGGAACATCTTGGTTTGCAGCGGGTTCATCAGTTCCGGCTGACGAGCACATGCTTCGATGTACTTGCCACCCATCAGGCCGATACCGATACAGGCGCCGATTGCACCCAGGCCGATGATGATGCCGATACCGATGGCGGTCAGACCCTGGATGTTGGCGATGAAAGCTTGCATGATCACTCCTTTGTGAAAAGTCTTTTAGAACTGGTTGGAACTGGGATTTAATAAAACAAAACGAAAAACAATTCGTCGTTCGACACGCCGTGATTAGTGGCTGTCGTGTGCCTGTCCGATGTACACCAGCGTCAGCATCCTGAAAATGAACGCTTGCAGCAGAACGATCAGGATGTGGAAGATCGCCCAGACCGTACCTGCGATGACGTGGCCGATAAAGCCGAGCACTGACGCGTCCGCGCCGAAACCCCACATGCTGCCGAGGAGAGCAATCAGCAGGAACAACAGCTCACCCGCGTACATGTTGCCGAACAGCCGCATGCCGAGCGAAACCGTCTTTGCGACGAACTCGATGATGTTCAATGCAAGGTTCGGAATCCACAGCAGCGGATGCGCGCCGAACGGAGCCGACAGCAGTTCGTGCACGAAGCCGCCTGCGCCCTTGATCTTGAAGTTGTAGTAAATCATCAGCGCGAACACGCCGAGTGCGATGCCGAGCGTGCCGTTCAGGTCGGCGGTCGGCACGATGCGATGATGGGGGATGGCTTCCGAGAGGCCCAGCCAGCCGATCACGCGGCCCGGCAGATCGACGGGGATGAAGTCGAGCGAATTCATCAGCGCGACCCAGACGAACACGGTCAGTGCCAGCGGTGCGATGAAGGTGCGCGAGCCATGGATCATCGACTTCGATTGATCTTCAACCATCTCGACCAACATTTCGATCGCGCACTGGAAACGACCCGGGACGCCGGATGTCGCCTTCCGAGCGGCCAGATGGAGGATGGCGATCGTGGCCAGACCGCAAACGATCGACCAGAAAAGGGTGTCCAGATTCCACACATGGATGTCGAAAATCGACGTCTGGTGCGCGGTGGAAAAGTTCTGCAAGTGGTGCGCGATGTACTCGGACGGATCCAGAGCGCGCGTGCCTTCGCTAGCTGCCATATCGTTAATGCCACCCAAATTGTCGAAAATCGTCTTAGGCCGCTCCCGCCACAATTGTGTATTGCGGGAACACGCCGGGTGCGGATCGTGTCATATCCGCACTCCTTATGCCAGCGCTGCGCGCCGACCTGAATTTTGTGTTGCTATTCTCTGCTACGACCTTAGCGCCACGCGAGGGCGATCCAGTAAGTCTTGAGCGCGATGAGGTAGGTCACGAGCAGCGGCACCCAGCGTACGTCGTGATACCAGAAAGCGATGGCTACAAACATCGCGATCGTCGTCCCCATCTTGAGCGCTTCGCCAATCATCCAGCTCATCACTGTTTCGGCGCCACTCAGCGTTCTAAGGCGTGCCGCGAACAACGCGCCCGGCACCCAGCAGATCGCCCCTCCCAGGAACGCGGACAGCGCAGCAGCGCCCGGCGGCTTATAGAACAGCCACCACACCAGCGTAGCACCCAGGGACAAAGCCATTTGCGCCGCCACGACCTTGAAAGGCGTGACACGCGATGGACGACTCACGTTCGGACCAAACAGCTTTTCAGCCTCGGCCCGCGTGAGCGGAACGATATTGTTATCTTGTTGCTCGACATCCCACGCATCGTCAGTAGTAACGTGCTGACCGGTGGACGCATCGGAAATGGTGCGTTCAGCGCGGTGGTCGTCACGCCCATTCTTCGGCGCTTGATTCGACGTTTTAACCGCCATCGCAGTGTTCCGAAAGTCTTGTTCCAGCCCGCGAGCTTACGCTGCGCTTACGGGGTTGCCGTGCAATTAAATCCGGGCGATTGTAAGCGATAGTTGCAGGCAATTCAAGACTTTAGGCCGTTCAAAAACCAGCATGAAAACGGCCTTCACCATGCGGGAATTCGATTTAGGCCGCCCTGTACACGGCAAATGTAAGGCGGCAGGGGAAAGGCAAAACATGCCTATTGAATCAGGTCCGTCGAAGCGTGGGGATGCGTCGTTTCGACGCTGCTACGGACGTCTCAAAAATGCAACAGACGATGGTTTCTGCCAGCTTTGGTGGACATGCGGTGCGGCGCCGGGTAGGAGCGAGACATTGAAAATGGCTGCTGCCTCTCCGTGGTGACCGGTCGGCATGAAACGAACCTTCCGAACCGAACGATCGACGCAGCGGCAACCACGCGCCGGCCGTTTCATGTCGAAGCCTGCCCTACCCTGCCGACGGCCCCATCCATGTGTCGTATGCGACTTCTGCCGCGGGTCCTAACGGGCGAAACGTGGCGGACCTTGAACTCGTCGAGGCAACACAGCGGTCAGGCTCAGCCCCCGCCGGCTGCCACATCCGGAGTGGCCATCAAATCACCGAGCAACTCGGCTATGGCCGCCCGCATCGGTGCAAATATATCAGCGCACAACACGATACATCGTATTCCTGATTACCTGGCAAAGCGCATGGTTAGGAATCCACGGGATATCAGGCCGGGTTTCGACTCAGCAGAGAGACCGCAAAAACGAATCCTGCTTGGCGGCAGAGGCAACCGTTGCACGATCGACATCGCCGCCGGAAACACACGAGGCACGTCAAACAGCTTGTGTGGGCGAGTTCGAAACCCAGCCAACCGCATGCATATTTAACATCCCTCGCGTTCAACCCGCCACCATCAGGCGGTAGTGGCGTTACCCCGCAAGCGGACAAGAATGCCTTCCAATGCGTCCAGATCGCCAAAGTCCACCAGCACCTGGCCTCGGCCACGTCGGCCGAGCTTGATCTTTACCGTTGCGGCAAGCAGATCGGATAACTCCTCTTCGAGCCGTCGCGTGTCGCGGCCGCCGTCCTGATTCGCACGCGCCTTCACTGCGGGCGCAACCTTGGTGGTTGCCGTCACCAGCTTTTCCGTCTCGCGTACCGACATACGCTTGTTGACGACCTGGTTGGCCAGCGTGATCTGCGTTGCGGCGTCGACGGCCAGCAGCGCGCGTGCATGCCCCATGTCGAGATCACCGGCCAGCAACATCGTTTGCACCGGCGCCGCCAGGTTGAGCAAACGCAACAGATTCGATACCGCGCTGCGCGAGCGGCCCACCGATTCAGCCGCCTGCTCGTGTGTGAAATTGAACTCGTCGAGTAAGCGCTGAATGCCCTGTGCTTCTTCCAGCGGATTCAGATCTTCGCGCTGAATATTCTCGATCAGCGCCATGGCCGCGGCGGCCTGGTCCGGCACGTCCTTTACCAGCACCGGCACCTCGTTGAGGCCGGCAATGCGTGCAGCGCGGAAACGTCGCTCGCCGGCGATAATCTCATACTTATCCGCCGAAACCGGCCGCACCAGGATCGGCTGCATCAGGCCTTGGGCACGAATGCTGGCCGCCAATTCCTGTAACGCACCCTCGTCCATGCGCGTGCGAGGCTGGTACTTGCCAGCCTGCAGTTTGCTGAGCGGCAGTACATTCGGCGCCCCCTCGATCACTGCGGCCTCGGTAATATCCGCACTACCGCCAAGCAATGCTTCCAGACCGCGGCCCAAACCCTTCTTTCTTGCTACTGCATTCATCGTGGTTCCTCGATCCGCTTAGGACGCCAAGGGCGCGTCGTTCAACGTGCGCACCCGTTCAATCATCTCTGCACCGAACTGCACATACGCCTGCGCACCGCGCGACGCCTTATCGAACACCACACCCGGCAACCCGTAGCTAGGCGCCTCGGCGAGGCGCACGTTGCGCGGGATCACCACGTCGAACACCTTGTCGCCAAAGTGCTCTTTCAGTTGATCCGAGACTTGCTGCTGCAAGGTGATGCGTGGATCGAACATGACGCGCAGCAGACCGATCACCTTCAGATCGCGATTCAGGTTCGCGTGCACCTGCTTGATCGTATTCACCAGATCGGACAGACCCTCCAGGGCGAAGTACTCGCACTGCATCGGAATTACCACCCCGTGCGCGGCGCACAAGCCATTGAGCGTCAGCAGCGACAAAGCCGGCGGGCAGTCGATCAGGATGAAATCGTATTCATTCTCGACGGCCGCCAAGGCGGCCTTCAATTGGCGCTCACGGTTCTGCACGCTGACCAGCTCAACCTCGGCGCCAGCCAGTTCACGGTTGGCGGGCAGCATGTCGTAACCGACGGCTTCCGGGCGTACTCGCGCATCGGCCACCGATACGCCATCCACCAGCACTTCGTAGACGGTGTTTGCGCATGCAGCCTTGTCGACGCCGCTGCCCATCGTGGCGTTGCCCTGCGGGTCCAGATCGATGAGAAGGACTCGCTGTCCCTGCGCTGCCAGGCTCGCGGCCAGATTGACTGCCGTCGTCGTCTTGCCGACGCCGCCTTTCTGGTTCGCAACGCAGAAGATTTTTGCCATCGTTGGTGTGTCCCTGTCCCTTTTTTGCTGCTTGAATAAAGTAGAAAGCGCTTCCGATACGCGGTGAGTGTCCGGATCCGGCGGTGGCCGTCAGTTTTGGGCGTCCACCCGCACCTTGATCAGGTGCCGCTCCGCCTCGAGCGATGGCACGTCTAGCCGAATGATCTGTTCCACGTGGGCGCCCGCTGGCAGGCGCTCGATTTCACCATCCGGACGCACCCCCTTCATCGCCCAGATCGCACCCTTGTCCGCAACCAGATGCCGGGCCAGTGTAACGAAATCCGCGAGCTCTGCGAATGCGCGCGACACGATTACGTCGAACTTTGCCGGTACTTCGGCGCCTGGCTTCAAGGTCTCGACGCGCCCCGTGACAACCGACAGGTTCGCAAGACCGAGCTCGGCTTTGGCCTGCGCCTGGAAAGCCGTCTTCTTGTGAACGATGTCATTGACAGTGACCGTCCAGTCGGGCAAAACGATGGCCAGCACGATACCAGGCAGGCCACCGCCGGAACCCACGTCCAGCACCGAGGACGCACCGCGTGTAGCGAGATGCGGCACGATCGAAAGCGAATCGAGGATGTGCTGAATCAGCATCTGCCGGGGATCGCGAATCGCCGTCAGGTTGTAGACGGCGTTCCACTTGGCGAGCAACGCTACGTAGTCGAGCAGTTTGCCGCGTTGGGCGTCGCTTAAATCGAGGCCGAGTTCGCGGACGCCGTTCGCTAGCAACGGCGCCATCGCGTCACTATCCCGCCCCTTCTGACTCACCGTCATTGCGTCACCGGCGTGCTGTCGGTGCCGGGTTCGGCGGATTTCGTCGAACGGCGCCCTAAGCCACGCTTCAGGTGCACCATCAGCAAGGAGATGGCCGCCGGAGTAATGCCGGAGATACGCGACGCCTGGCCGATAGTCTCGGGACGGAATTGCGTCAGCTTCTGACGCGCCTCGAACGACAACCCTCTCACCTCGGCGTAGTCCAATCCCTCCGGCAAGCGCGTACTTTCGTGCGACTCATTCCGCTCGATCTCATCGGCTTGGCGGTCGATATAACCCTGATACTTAATGCCGATCTCGATCTGTTCCTTGATCTGGGCGAGCAGAACGTCATCTTCGGCCAGTGTTTCCGGCGCAGCACATGCACCCGCGCGCAAACCGCAAACGCCGTCGTAAGTCACGCCAGGACGGCGCAGCAGATCGGCCAGACTGTATTCGTGGTCGATTGGCTTGCCGAGCAAAGCTGTCGCTTCATCAGCCGGCAGCGTCTTTGGGTTGACCCACGTCGTCCGAAGGCGCTCTGTTTCACGTGAAACAGCGTCGCGCTTGCGGCTGAATGTATCCCAGCGGATATCGTCGACCACACCGAGCTCACGACCGATCTCCGTCAGACGCATATCGGCGTTATCTTCGCGCAAACTCAGACGGTATTCGGCACGGCTCGTGAACATGCGATACGGCTCGGAAACCCCGCGTGTGACCAGGTCATCGACTAAAACACCCAAATACGCCTGATCACGGCGCGGGCACCATGCGTCCTTGCCTTGTACCTGCAAGCCCGCATTGATTCCCGCCAGCAAACCTTGTGCGGCAGCCTCTTCATAGCCGGTCGTGCCGTTGATCTGACCGGCAAAGAAAAGCCCGTTGATCACCTTGGTTTCCAGCGATGCCTTCAGCCCACGCGGATCGAAGTAGTCGTATTCGATCGCGTAACCCGGCCGCAGAATGTGCGCGTGCTCCAAGCCGCGCATCGAGCGCACCAGTTCCAGCTGCACGTCAAACGGGAGGCTGGTGGAAATCCCATTGGGATAGAACTCGTTTGTCGTCAGCCCTTCCGGCTCAAGAAAGATCTGATGCGATTCCTTCGACGCAAAGCGGTGAATTTTGTCCTCAATCGACGGGCAATACCGCGGCCCTACCCCTTCAATCACGCCCGTGTACATCGGCGAGCGATCGAGACCGCCGCGAATGATGTCGTGCGTGCGCTCATTCGTATGCGTGACCCAGCACGGCACCTGGCGCGGATGCTGCTCGACGCGCCCCAGAAACGAGAAAACCGGCACCGGATCCAGATCGCCCGGCTGCTCTTCAAGCTTTGAAAAGTCGATCGTCCGACCATCGATACGCGGCGGCGTCCCAGTCTTGAGGCGCCCCTGCGGCAGTTTCAATTCCTTGAGGCGCGCCGATAGGGACACCGCCGCCGGATCACCGGCACGGCCGCCGGTGTAGTTGTTCAAGCCCACGTGAATCTTGCCGTCGAGGAACGTCCCGGCCGTCAGCACAACCGCGCGCGAGCGGAAACGAATTCCCACCTGCGTCACAGCACCAACCACCCGATCGCCTTCCACCATCAAATCGTCGACCGCCTGCTGGAACAGCCACAGGTTCGGCTGATTTTCCAGCCGATGCCGGATTGCCTGCTTGTACAGCAGACGATCCGCCTGTGCACGCGTCGCACGAACAGCAGGTCCCTTCGACGAATTGAGGATGCGGAATTGGATGCCGCCCTCGTCCGTCGCGGCCGCCATCGCACCGCCAAGCGCATCGACTTCCTTCACCAGATGGCCCTTGCCAATACCACCGATAGACGGATTACAGCTCATCTGGCCGAGGGTTTCGATGTTGTGCGTCAGCAGAAGGGTGGTATTACCCATGCGTGCCGAAGCCAAAGCGGCTTCGGTGCCGGCATGACCGCCGCCGACGACGATTACGTCAAATTCTGTGGGAAAAAGCATCGCGGATCTCACGCCAGATCGTCGCGTGAGCCTTTCAAAGGAAAATGTATGGGCGAATTATAACGGGTTCGGTTTCGGCCCGAATTTCTGCCCAATGGCCAGACAAGAAAAAAGCGGTGTGTTTCACGTGAAACACACCGCTCTGCACCGCAGTCACCCAGAAGAAAACGAGGAATTAAGCTACCTTCTTGGCCAGCCCCAGGTAGGTCTCGATTACACGCGGATTCTGCGCCAGATCAGCTGCAGGCCCTTCTAGCGCCAGCTCACCCGTTTCAAGCACGTAACCGTAGTCCGAGATCTGCAGCGCTGCCCGGGCATTCTGCTCGATCAGCAGCGTCGCGACACCGGTCTGCCGCAGTGCGCTAATGATGTGGAAAATTTCCTTCACGATCAGCGGCGCGAGACCCAGACTCGGTTCGTCCAACATCAGCAGATCGGGTTTGCCCATCAATGCACGGCCGACTGCGAGCATCTGCCGCTCACCGCCGGACAACGTCCCGGCCGCCTGCTTCCGGCGCTCTTTCAAGCGAGGAAAAAGCGTAAAGACCGGCTCGAGTTGATCGAGAAAGTTGCGCTCCCCTGCCCGCTTGCGCCGATACGCGCCGAGGACCAGATTGTCTTCAACCGTCATCGACGCGAACAACTCGCGCTTTTCCGGCACTAGACACATGCCACGCGCGACCCGCTTTTCAACCGGCACCGCGCTGACATCTTCACCTTGATAGAGGACCGAGCCTTTCGCATGGCCCGTAGTCGGCAATGCGCCCATGATCGCGTTCAGCAGCGTGGACTTGCCCGCGCCGTTCGGACCAATCACCGAGACGATCTGCCCGGGCCGCACCTTGATTGCCGCGCCATGGAGCGCCTCCACCTTGCCATAGCGGACGGACAGCGCGTTCACGTCAAGAATCGGCGCAGCTGCATTCATCGTGTTTTCCATCACTCCACCCCGCCCAAATACGCCTCAAGCACAGCCGGATCTTGCTGGACGTCCTGCGGCAGGCCTTCCGCGATCCGCGTGCCGAATTCCATCACCACAAGCCGATCGGTGAGATTCATCACGAAATCCATATCGTGTTCGACCAGCAGCACGCTCATGCCTTCGGCTTTGAGGCGCCGCAGCAAGTCCGCCAATTGCAGCTTTTCCTGATACCGCAGACCGGCGGCAGGTTCGTCCAACAGCAACAAGGTCGGGTCACAGCACAGCGCCCGAGCAATTTCGAGAATCCGCTGCTGGCCCAACGCAAGGCTACCCGCCTCGTCGTACATATGCTGCTCGAGGCCGACGCGGCGAATCTGACGCGCCGCTTCGGCCATCAGACGCGCTTCTTCAGCGCCGTTCAGCCGCGCAACGCTGCGCCACACCCCAGCGTGGCCACGCAAATGCGCGCCGATTGCAACGTTCTCCAGCACCGTCATCCCAGGTAGCAGCTTGACGTGCTGGAAGGTGCGGCCAATGCCGCGCTTGACGATTTCACGTGAACTCAGCGAATCGATGCGCTCGCCGCGAAAGGTGATTTCGCCGCTTGTCGCTTGCAGCACGCCCGTGACCAGGTTGAAGGTGGTTGACTTACCAGCCCCGTTCGGACCGATCAACCCGATGATCTGCCCTGCTTTCACCTCGAAACTGACATCGTTCACCGCGACCAGGCCGCCGAACTGCTTGCGCGCCTTATTCACCGTCAACAGGTTTTCACCCGCAGTCGGCTTGCTGCGCTGCGGCAACGGCTCGGCATGATCCGACAGATGGGCCCGGGGTCCCTTCGGGAAAAATCGCGCGACAAACGGCCAAACGCCCTGGCGAGCGTATTGCAACAGCAACACCATCAAGATGCCGAACACGATCACTTCGAAATTACCGTTCTCGCCGAGCAGCTTGGGCAGCAGCGTTTGCAGATAGTCCTGCAGCACGGTCAGGATTGCGGCCCCAAGCACGGCGCCCCAGACATGCGACACGCCACCCACCACCGCCATGAACAGAAACTCGATGCCGTGGTTCAAACCAAAGGGCGTGGGATTCACCGCCCGCTGCAGGTGTGCGTACAGGAAACCGGAGATCGACGCCAACACTGCGGCATAGACGAAGATCACCACGCGCATCCATGCCGTGTTCACGCCCATTGCTTCCGCCATCATGCCGCCGCCGCGCAGCGCGCGGATCGCCCGCCCTGGCCGGCTATTAAGCAGATTCTGAACGGAAATCACCGCACCGAGCACGACCACCCAGATCAGGTAATAGATATGGCGGCCGGACTCCAGGTTGATACCAAAAACATTCAGCACCGGAATGCCGTTAATGCCGTCGTACTTGCCGAGCATCTCCATGTTGCCGAACAGATAGAACAGCGCGAGCCCCCACGCGATCGTGCCCAGCGGCAAAAAGTGGCCCGATAGCCGCATTGTCACGAGACCCAGCATCAGCGCGATCAACGCCGTGACCACGACGCCCGCGATCAGCGCAAGCCACGGCGACACGCCATACGTCGTCGTCAGATACGCGGTCGCATAGGCGCCGATGCCGACGAACGCGGCCTGCCCGAAGCTCGTCATCCCGCCGATGCCTGTCAGCAGCACGAGACCGATCGCAACGATCGAATACAAGCCGATGTAATTGAGCAGCGTCACCCAGTACTCGGGCACATGAATCGGATGCGGCAACACCGGCAACGCGAACAGCACCACGAGGAACAGCCAGAAGAACTTGTTTTGCATGATCCGTTTCATCGTGTCACTCCTCTTCCTCTTCCGAGTGCGGGCTGGCCAGACTCCGCCACAGCAGCACCGGGATGATCAGCGTGAACACGATCACTTCCTTATAAGCGCTCGCCCAGAACGACGAATACGACTCCAGCAGGCCGACCAGGATCGAGCCCGCTGCCGCCAGCGGATAGCTGACCAGGCCGCCGATAATCGCCCCCACGAAGCCCTTCAGACCGATCAGGAAGCCCGAGTCGTAATAGATGGTAGTCAAGGGTGCGACGAGGATGCCGCACAGCGCGCCGAGCCCTGCCGCGAGCGTGAACGCGAGACGACTCGCCTGCGTCGTGCCGATGCCCACGAGCCGCGCGCCGAGCCGGTTCACCGAAGTCGCGCGCAACGCCTTGCCGGAGATCGAGCGGTCGAAGTACAGATACAGCGCACCGATCAGTACCACCGCCGTCCCGACCACCCACAAACTCTGCCCCGAAATCGACAAGCTGCCGAGATTGAAGGTCGCATCCGAGAACGCCGTGGTACGCGAGCCTTCCGCACCGAACATCACGAGCCCGAGGCCGACCATCGCAAAGTGCACCGCCACCGCCACGATCAGCAGCAGCAGCGTGGTCGCCTCCGCGATCGGCTCATAGGCGAGTCGATAGACGAACGGCCCCATCGGAATCACGATCAGCAGCGTCAGTGCGATCTGCGCGATCATGGGTAGCTGATGTAGGAAAACGCCTTGGGTGAGCGCGTAAACCGCGATGGGAAACAGCAGATATTTGCCCACCAGCATCACCAGCGTGCGAGCCGCATGCCGACGCCGCTCAGGATGACGCACCAACCCTGCCACCTCGACAACGAAGCACGCCGCGCCCATCGCCATCAGCAACCAGCAGGTCGCCGGAAATTTCTGCGTCTGCAATGCGGCGAGCGTCAACGCGCCGTACGAAACAAATTCCCCCTGCGGGATGAAAATCACCCGCGTCACGGAGAACACCAGCACCAGCGCGAGCGCGAGCAGCGCGTAAATCGCGCCCGTGGTGATACCGTCCTGCGCGAGGATCGCCGCAATTGATAGATCCATACTTCCTCATCCTGAAGCGTCGAAATCGAAACCGGGAAACAGTCATGGCGGCAAAACTCGCGGCCGGCCACTGACCTGCAATGCCAGAAAAGGCAACCGCCGCGCCGGGACACGGCGCGGCGGTCGTTGCCATTGTCATAGAACAGAATGGCAATGCGGCGTCATCTGCCGCAGGTTGCGCGAGAGGCGCGTATTGTTTTTGTTGTTAGTCGTTTTGCAGCTTCCACTTGCCGTCGACGATCTGCACGATCACGCGTGCGCGCTTGTCGAGGCCATTGTGGTCGGTCGTCGTGGTGTTCATGATGCCGTGCGAGACCGGCAGCTCCTTGATGTTCTCAAGCGCACCACGCAGTGCCACACGGAACGCTTCAGTGCCCGGCTGAGCGGTCTTCAGCGCGACCGGAATCGCAGCTTGCAACATCTGGCCGGCGTCCCATGCGTGACCGCCGAAGGTCGCCACCGAACCCGTGCCGTACGCTTTCTCATATGCTGCCTTGTACGCCAGCGACGACTTCTTCACCGGGTTCGATTCCGGCAACTGATCGGCCACGAGGATCGGGCCAGCCGGCAGGAACTCGCCTTCACAGTCCTTGCCGCATACGCGCAGGAAGTCGTTGTTGGCGACGCCGTGCGTCTGATAAACCTTGCCCTTGTAGCCGCGCTCCTTGAGCGTCTTGGCCGGCAACGCGGACGGCGTACCCGCGCCCGCGATCAGCACTGCATCGGGGTTCGCGCCCATCGTCTTCAGCACCTGGCCGGTCACCGATGCATCGGTGCGGTTAAAGCGTTCGTTGGAGACGATCTTCAGATGATGTGCCGCGGCAGCAGCGGTGAAGACGTTGTTCCAGCCGTCGCCATACGCGTCCGCGAAGCCGATGAAGCCGACCGTCTTCACGCCGTGATGCTCCATGTAGTCGGCGATCGCGTCAGCCATCAGGCTGTCGTTTTGCGGCGGTTTGAAGGCCCATGCGCGCTTGGCGTCCATCGGCGAAATGATCGCGGCCGATGCCGCCAGCGAGATCACCGGCGTCTTGCCTTCGGCCGCGGGGTCGAGCATCGCCAGCGAATTCGGCGTGACGGTCGAACCGATGATGGCGTCGACGTGGTCTTCGTCGATCAGCTTGCGCGTGTTCTGCACAGCCTTGCCGGTGTCCGATGCGTCGTCGAGGACGATGTACTGCACCGTCTTGCCGCCGATCTCTTTCGGCAGCAGCGCAATGGTGTTCTTCTCAGGAATCCCGAGCGATGCAGCCGGTCCCGTGGTGGACAACGTCACGCCGATTTTCACCTGCGCAAAGGCTGCGCCCGCGCCGCACATCAACGCCATTGCGATACCGGTGCGTACCCATTGCTTTGTCTTTTTCATTGCAAGTCTCCAAACGCTTCGAAGCGCGTATCTGAATTCCGGCTCACGGGCCGGGTGTCTAAATCTAGTTATAGGGTTCACGCATGCCAAGCATGGTTTCCCCTGCCCGGCATCAATGCCTTCGCCCTTCTCGTACCACTCTCTTGCTGCGAACCACTACTGCGATTTCTTATGCGCGAAACACTAACATGTTAGTGGCATTGTGTTTTGCTTCATCCACAGACAATAGACGGTTATTCGTCTGCGGGTTCGTCCCGAATCCAGCTGCGTCAGCGTTCTTCGGGCGCCTGTTGTTCGATTCTCCAACCTGTTTCATGCACCGCCATTCATCAAATACGGACAATAAAAAAGACGCGTCAACTGCTCGCGTCTTTTTTGATGAGATTCCGTATCGGCTCGCCTTCGCTCAGTCGCCGGACAGCTTCCACTTACCGCCGACGATCTCCACCATCACACGCGCCCGCTGGTCGAGGCCAGCATGGTCGTTCGCGCTCATGTTGAAGATGCCGTGGGAAGCGGGCATGTCTTTCGTGTTTTCGAGTGCTGCGCGCAGTGCTTCGCGGAACGCAGGCGTGCCGGGCTGACCTTTCTTCAGCGCCACCGGAATCGCGCGCTGCAACAGCAAGCCCGCATCCCACGCGTGACCGCCGAATGTCGATATCGAACCAGCGCCGTAGGCGGCTTCATACGCCTGCTTGTAGGCGAGCGAGGTCTTCTTCACCGGGTTCGAATCGGGCAGCTGATCAGCGACCAGCAGCGGACCGGCCGGCAGATAGGTGCCTTCGCAATCCTTGCCGCACACCCGCAGGAAGTCATTATTGGCGACGCCATGCGTCTGATAGACCTTGCCCTTGTAGCCGCGCTCCTTGAGCGTTTTCTGCGGCAGCGCGGCCGGTGTGCCCGCGCCGGCGATCAGCACCGCGTCCGGATTCTGCGACATGATCTTCAGCACCTGGCCGGTCACCGAAGCGTCGTTGCGCGCGAAGCGTTCGTTCGCGACGATCTTGATCTTGGCGAGGTCGGCAGCCTTGCCGAACTCCTTGAACCAGCTCTCGCCGTAGGCGTCGGCAAAGCCGATGAACCCGACCGTTTTCACGCCGTGATTCGCCATGTGCTGCGCGATCGCGGTGGCCATCAGAATGTCGTTTTGCGGCGTCTTGAAGACCCATGCGCGCTTCGCATCCATCGGTTCGACAATGCTCGCCGCGGCGGCCATGGAGATCATCGGCGTGGTGCTTTCCGCCGCGACGTCGATCATGGCCAGCGAGTTCGGCACGACGGTCGAGCCGATCAACGCATCCACATGATCTTCGCTGGTGAGCTTGCGGACGTTCTTGACGGCCTGGGTGGAATCGGTGGCGTCGTCGAGCACGATGTAGTCGATTTTCTGCCCCGCCACTTCTTTCGGCAGCAGCGCGATCGTGTTCTTTTCCGGAATACCGAGCGACGCGGCCGGTCCCGTTGCCGACACCGTGACGCCGATTTTCACGTCCGCGAATGCATGGCCACTCCATGCTGCGGATACCCCGGCGGCGACCAGTGCCGCGCTCATCCAACGCAATGCCGACTTCATCCCGCTCCTCTATCTACCCCGTTATACATTTAAATTCAAATCCGCGGATTCGAATCGCCGACCAGGCGGTCGGTGAATGGGGAGTTTAGCGGACGAAAGCTCCGCGCTGCAAGCATTTTGCGGGGGCGCGGCAGGTGAAACGGGGCGTGCTTCGGTGAATAGAAAAGGGGCACCGAATTAGAATGGAATTTGAATGGTGCTTTACAAAAAGCATAAATAAAAAGCGCTGTTGGATATCAATCCAACAGCGCTTTCGTCTGGGCACTAAGTGCCTCATTGTCTCCTCGTTCTCCACCTGCAAAATTCGTGGTGCATCAGAACTGCATGAAGATTAAACGAGCACCTGGTTCGCTACAACTAGCAATTACCCTAGTGGTGCACTGCGGCACTGAATTGGGGCACGTTATGCGCAGCCTCGCTTGCAGCGATGAGACGCGCAGCATAAGGCCTCGCTTCACATACTTCAAGACTGGCGAATTACATCGGATGCCGAAGCAATATGATATTCCGCACCATTTCAGGCCCGCAATGGCCGCACCCGCGCAATGATCTCGCCGACAATACCGCGCCGGAACGCCAGCACACAGGCGATAAAAATCAGGCCCGTCACAATGGTCACCGACTCACCCAGCGACCGGAACCAATCGACGCCCGTGGACGTTGCCAGCGCAGTGCCAATATCGCCGAGCCGGTCTTCCAGCGCGACGATCAGCGCCGCACCGAGCAGCGGCCCGAACAGCGTGCCCATGCCACCCACCAGCGTCATCAGGATCACGAGGCCCGACATGGTCCAGTACGCGTCACTCAGCGTCTCGAAGCCTTGCACCAGCACCTTGAGCGAGCCCGCCAGCCCGGCAATCCCCGCCGACAGAATGAACGCCAGCAGCTTGAAACGATCCGTATCGTAGCCAAGCGACACGGCGCGCGGTTCGTTCTCCTTGATCGCCACCAGCACCTGCCCGAACGGCGAGTGCACGATCCGTACGATCAGCAAAAACGCCAGCACCATCACGGCCAGCACGACAAAATACAGCGTCACATCCGACGATAGATCCAGCAAGCCGAACAGCTTGCCGCGTGGTACGCCTTGCAGGCCGTCTTCGCCGTGCGTAAACGGCGCCTGCAGGAACACGAAGTAGACCATCTGCGCGAGCGCCAGCGTCACCATCGCGAAGTAGATCCCCTGCCGGCGAATCGCAAACAGGCCGACCACCAGCCCGAGCACCGTCGCCGCGGCCGTGCCGGCGAGCACGCCGAGTTCGGGCGAGAAG
>NZ_JAXDPY010000530.1:0-2619 GCF_034668105.1 Paraburkholderia sp.
CTGTCGGCTATAAACCGTAACAGACGAACCAACGGCCGTTGCTTGGGCGCAACACCCGAGCGTTTTGCAACTGGCGGCGTGTCGCCGCCGGCGGCCTTCGCCGAGTCGGCAGTTCGCCCCGCTCGACGTACGGCGCCTTGACCACGCCGTCGTCAAACGTGCTTCACCGGGCGCCGCGGCTTCCCGCTATACGCCAACCTTTCGCCCTACGGCGAACATTTTCTGATGCCACGGCCATTCCCACGGTTACCGTGGTTACCGTGGTTTCGGCGGCTTTTGTGGCATTCAGCCCGCGCGAGCCCATGCACGCGCATATTGCTCGCGCAATGCGCGCGGCGACTTCATGCACGCCGCACGCGTCAGTCCGCTTGCTTGCGCAGGAATGCCGGAAGGTCGTAGGTGTCAACGCCCTTTTCCTGCAGCGCCTGCACATGCGAGGCAGCCGTCTCCCGCGAGTTGCGCCAGACTGCGGGCGTATCGAGCGCGCCGTAATCGGCCGACGTCGCGTGCGTCACAGCGTGCCCGTGTTGCGCCGCGCCTACCGGCTGATTGTCCGTACCGGTGCGCAGCAGCGTCATCGGCGTCGCCTGCGGCTTCTTCACAGCGCTCGCGACCGAACGGCCGAGGCCCGTTGCGACGACGGTCACGCGCAGCGCATCGCCCATCGCGTCGTCGTAGACGGCGCCGAAAATGACGGTCGCGTCTTCTGCCGCGTAGCTCTTGATCGTATTCATCACCTCGCGCGTTTCCGAAAGACGCAACGACCGGCTCGACGTGATGTTGACGAGCACACCGCGCGCGCCCGACAGATCAACGCCTTCAAGCAAGGGGCTGGCGACGGCCTGTTCGGCCGAAAGCCGCGCGCGATCGACGCCGGCTACGGTGGCCGTGCCCATCATCGCCTTGCCCTGCTCGCCCATCACCGTCTTCACGTCCTCGAAGTCGACATTCACGAGACCATCGACGTTGATGATTTCCGCAATGCCGGCTACCGCGTTGTTGAGCACGTCGTCAGCGCACTGGAAGCACTTGTCCATCTCGGCGTCATCGCCCATCACCTCGAACAGCTTGTCGTTCAGGACGACGATCAGCGAGTCGACGTGATCCTCCAGTTGCTGCGAACCCGCTTCTGCGACGCGCATCCGCTTGCCGCCTTCGAATTCAAACGGCTTGCTGACCACGCCAACAGTCAAGATACCCATTTCCTTGGCGATCTGCGCGACCACCGGTGCTGCGCCCGTGCCCGTGCCGCCGCCCATGCCGGCGGTGATGAACACCATGTGCGCGCCGCGCAGTGCGTCGGCGATGCGCTCACGTGCTTCTTCGGCTGCCGCGCGGCCCATTTCCGGCTTCGCGCCGGCGCCCAGACCCGTATTGCCGAGCTGGATCACCGCCGAGGCGCGCGAACGCGACAGCGCCTGCGCGTCCGTGTTCATCACGATGAAGTCGACGCCTTGCACGCCTTTGTTGATCATGTGCTGAACGGCATTGCCGCCAGCGCCACCTACTCCGATCACCTTGATGATGGTGCCGTTCGTTTCGGTTTCCAGCATCTGGAATTCCATGTTGCCTCCGTCAAGATAAAAAATTACAGCCACTTCGGCCGTTATTCGGCAGGAGATCGGGCAACCTCCTGTCGCGCGCAAGCCGCCGGCACCGGCGCGTATTCAGGTAAAACCGTTCAAACCCAAAATTCGTCAGAAGTTGCCGAGGAACCAGTCTTTCATGCGCGTGAAGACCTGCCCCATCGACCCCGACTGCACCGCGACCTTGCGGCCGCGCATCCGTTGCGAGCGCCCTTCGACGAGCAGGCCCATCGCCGTCGAATAACGCGGGTTACGCACCACGTCAGCCAGACCGCCTGCGTATTCCGGCACGCCGATGCGCACCGGCTTCAGGAAAATGTCCTCGCCGAGTTCCACCATGCCGAGCATCATCGACGCGCCGCCGGTCAGCACCACGCCGGAGCTCAGCAGTTCCTCGTAACCCGACTCGCGCACCACTTGCTGCACGAGCGAAAACAGTTCTTCGACACGCGGCTCGACCACCGCCGCCAGCGCCTGGCGCGACAGCGTGCGCGGACCGCGCTCGCCGAGACCCGGCACTTCGATCATTTCGTCCGGATCGGCCAAGGCCTGCTTCGCAATGCCGTAGTCGACCTTGATGTCTTCCGCGTCCGGCGTCGGCGTGCGCAAGGCCATCGCGATGTCGCTCGTGATCTGATCGCCGGCGATCGGAATCACCGCCGTATGGCGAATCGCGCCTTCGCTGAAAATCGCAATGTCCGTCCAGCCGCCGCCGATATCGACCAGCACCACGCCGAGTTCTTTCTCGTCTTCCGTCAGCACCGCCAGCGACGACGCCAGCGGCTGCAAGATCAGATCGTTCACTTCGAGCCCGCAACGACGCACGCACTTGACGATGTTCTGCGCCGCGCTCACCGCGCCGGTGACGATATGCACCTTCACTTCCAGCCGGATGCCGCTCATGCCGATCGGCTCGCGCACATCTTCCTGACCGTCGATGATGAATTCCTGCGTCAGGATATGCAGCACCTGCTGGTCGGTCGGGATGTTGATCGCTTTCGCCGTTTCGATCACACGCGCGACATCGGCCTGC
>NZ_JAXDPY010000531.1:0-2980 GCF_034668105.1 Paraburkholderia sp.
AGCGAAACGGAAACCGGCATCGCCAAGGGCGTGCGCTACGCGAAGGATCTCGGCGCCGACTCCGACTACACGCGCGAACACTCTGCCGTGATCTTTCCGTTCTTCACGCAGACCGGCAAGACCGGCGCGCCGCGCAGCGAGTATCAGATTCGCGTGCCGGTCGACGACACCCACACCTATCACATCTGCTATCAGGTTTATGCGGCGCCGCCGGGCGTCGAGGCGCCGAAGCAGGATTCGGTGCCATGGTATGAACCGCCGCGCTTCGACGAGAACGGCAAGCCGATTCTCGACTACGTGCTCGCGCAGGACGCGCTGGTGTGGGACGCACAGGGCCCCATTACCGATCGCAGCACCGAATTGCTCGGCCGCACCGATATCCCGATCGTGCTGTTGCGCCGTCAGCTCGACGCGCAGATTGGCCGGGTGGAAGAAGGCCTGGAGCCGATCAACTTCTATCGCGAGTCGCCGGAGATCATCTACGGGTCAGGCAGTGCGCCCGACTATAGTCAACCGCTTCTCAAACACAATTTCCGCAAGATGTATCACCGCGGTTTCTTCAACGACGACGCCGATCGCTATGGCCCCGCGCTCGAACTCGTGAAGGATCTGCATCGACGGATCGAGGAGTTCGAAACGGCGCGGGCAGAAGCAAGCGAAGGTGCTGACGCGAACGCCGGTTGATTCAGGCTGTGTTGCTTCACCCGGCGTTGATTCACACTGCCGGAAACCGACTCCCCACGCGCGGCGCGTGCGATGACGTCATCGCGCGTGCTGCGCTCCGTCCATCACGGACGAGGAACGAACGATGCACTACAGAACGATAGGCATGACCGGTCTCGACGTCTCGGAGATCGGCTTCGGCTGCGGCGGCAACGCGGGCTTGATGGTGCGCGGCAACTTCAGCGAACAGCGGGCGATCGTCGAACGCGCGCTCGAACTCGGCATTAACTATTTCGACAACGCACCGGACTACGGTGACGGCGCGGCTGAAGAAAATCTCGGCGCCGTGCTGAAGACGTTAGGCGCGCGGCCACTGATCAATTCGAAGGTCGAGGTCCGCGTGACCGATCTCGACGATATCGCGGGACACGTGGTGCGTTCGACCGAGGCGAGCCTGCGGCGCCTCGGGATCGAATGCCTGGACATTCTGCAGATTCACAACGGGCCGCGCGCCGGGCCGACGGCACTCGAAGGACGCGGCTACAAGACGCTGAGCCTGGACGATTTCCTGCGCCCCAACGGCGCGCTCGACGGCTTGCAGCGGATTCTGCGCGACGGCAAGGCGCGCCATATCGGCTTCATCTGCCGCGGCAACGACGCGGCGGAAGTTCAAACGCTGCTGGATACCGGCCTGTTCAGCATGGTCAACGTGTCCTATACGCTGCTCAATCCGACTGCGGGGATGCCGTGTCCGCCTGGGTTGATCGTGGACCGGGACGGTGGCGACGTGATCGGCGCGGCGGCGCGGCGCGGCACCGGCACGGCTATATTCAGCGCGCTGGCAGGCGGCTTTCTGACCGACGAAAGCGTGTCGGGCGCGCAGCGCCATCCGCTTGCGCGTGGCATCGACCTGAGTTCGCAGGCAACCTTCGACGCGCAGCAGAAGGCGGCGCAATTGAGTTTCCTCGCACAGCAAGCGGGGTTGACGCTCGCGCAAGCGGCCTATCGATTCGTCCTCTCCCATCCCGGCGTCACGACCGTGCTCGGCGGATTTTCCGCCTGCCATCAGCTCGAAGAACTGTGCGATGTGTCCGGCGCGGCGCCCTTCGACGCGGATGCGTTCAGCAGGCTCGATGCGGTGTGGCGCAGCAATTTCGAGGTCCCGTCGTAGAAGAACCCTGCTCTACCGTCTACTATAAAAACACATGGAGACAACATGACTACCCGACGCTCGCTGATCAAGCTGTGCGCGCTTTGGCCTCTCGCCAGTTCAATGAATCTCGCGCTGGCCGCCGAGAAAATCTCGCCGAACATGCCGCTCACCCAGTACACCGGCGCCGATCGTGCCGAACGCATCCTGCGCGCGGCGAAAGACGAAGGCGAACTGACGTTTTACACCTCGATCGCACAGTCGGATATTGCGCCGCTGATCGATCCATTCGAAAGCCGCTACGGCATCAAGGTCAACGTGTGGCGCGCCGGCGATGAACAGGTCGTGCAACGGTGTGTCGCCGAGGCACAAGGCCGGCGCTATATCGTCGACGCCGTGCATACGGGCTCCTCGTTTCTCGACGCCTTGCGCCGCGAGAAGCTGTTGCAGCCGGTTGTGTCGCCGGTGCTCGAGCAACTGATGCCGGAGACGATTCCCGCGCATCGCCAATGGGCCGCGACGATGCTGTCGGTGTGGGTGCAGGCGTACAACACGAGCTTGATTCAGCGCGGCGATCTGCCGAAGACCTTCGACGATCTGCTCGCCCCTCACTGGAAAGGCAAGCTCGGCATTGAAGCCAAGAGCGCCGACTGGTTCGCGACGATTGCGACGCAGATGGGGGGCGAGAACGGCGTCGAATTTTTCAGAACGCTGGTCGACCGCAATGGCGTATCGGCCCGGGTCGGCAATTCGTTGCTGACCAATCTCGTCGCGGCCGGTGAAGTGCCGCTCGGCCTCGAGGTGTACAACTACATGCCCGCGCAGGCGAAACGCAAAGGCGCGCCGATCGACTGGTTTCTGATGGAACCCGCGGCCGCGCGCGCGAATGGCATCGCCGTGACGAATCACGCGCCGCATCCCGCTGCCGCGTTGCTGATGTACGACTATCTGCTTTCGGTCGACGCCCAGCGTGTTCTTGCGTCGCTCGACTATGTGCCGACTAACAGAACGGTGGCGTCGCCATTGCAGGGCACGAAGATCACGCTGGTGGATCCCGCGATGCCGCTGAAGGAAAAGATGGCGTGGACGAAAACCTTCAATCAGATTTTCCTGCACGCCTCCGCGTGAAGTGGCTTGAAGTGGTTTGAACCGGCTTGATGCGTACAA
>NZ_JAXDPY010000532.1:0-12863 GCF_034668105.1 Paraburkholderia sp.
CAGTGATCACGCTCGCGCCATAAGCGCCGAGCGCAGAGAAAGCCTTCAGATCGGCCTGAATGCCGGCGCCGCCGCCGGAATCCGAACCGGCGATCGTCAGCACGTTGGGAATGGGTTGAGTCATGGCAGAACGAGGAAAGGAAGAAGGCGCGGCCACTCCCAAAAGCAGTGCCTGCCGGGGGTCAGTGCTTGACTTCGCCGATCAGCGCGACCGAGTCGAACGCGCGCTGATTTGCCTGGTGGCGCCGCATCACGAACCACATCATCACGCAGACGAAGGTGCCGAATAGCACGATCACCGCCGTGACCGGCACGTCGAGCCACACCAGCACGGCGTACAGGCACAGCATCACGAGCACCGAGAGATTTTCATTGAAGTTCTGCACCGCGATCGAGTGACCGGCCGACAGCAACACGTGGCCGCGATGCTGGAGCAGCGCATTCATCGGCACGACGAAAAAGCCCGACAGGCCGCCAACGATCATCAGGAAGATATACGCAACGATCAGATAGCCCGGCACATGCACGCGGCCGAAATAGAGGCCCCAATGCGTGGGGAACAGGTCGCGCGTGTAGAAGGCCATCAGCATCACGGCGATGCCCATCATGATGCCGACCGGAAGCACCGTCAGCGACTTCTTCAACGGCACACGGGAAGCCGCGAAAATCGCGCCGGCTGCCACGCCGACGGCCACCACCGCTTGCAGGATCGCAGCTTCCGAAAGCGACATGTTCAGCGACACTTCCGCCCACTTCAGCACGATGAACTGCAGCGTCGCGCCGGCGCCCCAGAACAGCGTGGTGACGGCGAGTGAAATCTGACCCAGCTTGTCGCGCCACAGCACGAGAAAACAGTCGGCGAAATCGGTGACCAGCTTGATCGGGCCGCGTTCCTGTTTCGGATAGCGCGCACCGGTGTCGGGAATACGCAGATTGAAGAGCGCGGCGATCACGTAGATTGCCATGATCACCAGCATCGCCGCTTCAGCGGGCGTGTTGACCGTGGGAATGTGCAGCCGGAGGATCGGTGCCGCGATGTGCGGGCTGATGAGCGCGCCGCCGAGCACGGTGCCGAGAATGATCGAGCCGACCGTGGTGCCTTCGATCCAGCCGTTCGCCGCGACCAGCCGGTCAGGCGGCAGCAGTTCGGTGAGAATGCCGTATTTGGCGGGCGAATAAGCCGCCGCGCCGAAACCCACGATGCCATAGGCGATCAACGGGTGCGCGCCCACCAGCATGGTGATGCAGCCGACCACCTTGATGGTATTGGTGACGAACATCACGCGGCCTTTCGGACGGGAGTCGGCGAAGGCCCCCACGAAGGCGGCCAGAACGACGTACGACAGCACAAAGAACAACTTGAGCAGCGGCGTCATCCAGTTCGGGGCGTGGAGGTCTTTCAGCAGTGCAATAGCAGCGATCAGAAGCGCATTGTCGGCCAGCGACGAAAAAAACTGCGCGGCCATGATGGTGTAAAAACCTTTTTTCATCTGATGCGATGCTGTCCTCGCTGCGGTCTGTCCGCCCCGGCCGTGTGCAAAGCGTCCGGGCTTATGCCGTTCGAAATGGGTTGTGCGCACGGCTTTATATCACGAAAATAGCTGGATTCGGACTAGCAGAATCCTTGATCGCACCGCCCAGTGGCCGCCGAGCGCTGAAAACGCCCTGTAAGCTCCTGATTCGCAAGCGTCTTTACGAAAATTGCCCATGCCGCGCCCCCTCTCAGCCACGATTCATACTGCCGCACTCGCCAATAATCTCGCTGTCGCCCGGCGCTACGCGCCAAAATCCAAGGTATGGGCCGTCGTCAAGGCCAACGCCTACGGGCACGGCCTTGCGCGCGCATTTCCCGGCTTGCGCGCAACCGACGGCTTTGGGTTGCTGGACCTGGAAGAAGCCGTGAAGTTGCGTGAATTGGGCTGGGCCGGCCCGATTCTTTTGTTGGAAGGCTTCTTCCGGCCCACCGATATCGACGTGATCGACCGCTACAGCCTGACCACGGCGCTGCACTCGGACGAACAGTTGCGTATGCTCGAAATGGCGCGCCTGTCCAAGCCGGTCAATATCCAGCTGAAGATGAACACCGGCATGAACCGCCTCGGTTACACGGTGGAAAAATACCGCTCCGCGTGGGAGCGCGCGCGGGCCTGCCAGGGCGTCGGTCAGATCACCTTGATGACGCATTTCTCGGACGCCGACAGCGAACGCGGCGTGGCTCACCAGATGGAAGCGTTCGAGCGCGGCGCGCAAGGCATTGCCGGCGCGCGCAGCCTGTCGAATTCGGCGGCCACGCTGTGGCATCCGGCCGCGCACTTCGACTGGGTGCGCCCGGGCATCATTCTGTACGGCGCGTCGCCCTCGGGCGTCACGGCCGCGATCGGCGGCACCGGCCTGCAACCGGCCATGACGCTCGCCTCCGAACTGATCGCCGTGCAGACGATCGGCGAAGGCCACACGGTCGGTTATGGTTCGGTGTTCAAGGCACGCGGGCCGATGCGCATCGGCGTGGTGGCCTGCGGCTATGCGGACGGGTATCCGAGGGTCGCGCCGGAAGGCACGCCGGTGATCGTCGAGGGCGTGCGTACGCGGATCGTGGGGCGGGTGTCGATGGACATGCTGACAGTCGACCTGACGCCGGTTCCGACCGCCAACATCGGCTCGCGCGTCGAGCTGTGGGGCGCCGCGCTGCCGATCGACGACGTCGCGCAGGCATGCGGCACGATCGGCTACGAGCTGATGTGCGCGGTGGCGCCGCGTGTGCCGGTGCGGGCGGAGTAAGGCACGGCATTGACGAGCCGGGCGCTAGCCGCAGATGGCGGCCGCAGATGGCGGCCTCAATAGCGGTGGAGAACATCTCAAAGACGGTTGCAGTGAGCTCCTCGACGAGGAGCGCTCAGCGAGCCCATCAATCCAAAGAACAGCAAGACAGGCAAGGGCGCGTGGCTAAACAGAAGACGTTGTACATCTGCAGTGAATGCGGCGGCCAATCGCCGAAGTGGGCCGGACAGTGCCCGTCATGCAATGCGTGGAACACGCTGGTGGAGTCGGTGGCTGAGACGCCGTCCACGCATCGCTTCCAGTCGCTCGCGAAGAGCGCGCCGGTGCGGCGTCTCGCCGATATCGAAGCGTCCGACGTGCCGCGCTTCTCGACCGGCGTCAGCGAGTTCGACCGTGTGCTGGGCGGCGGCCTCGTGCCGGGCGGTGTGGTGTTGATCGGCGGCGATCCGGGCATCGGCAAATCGACGCTGCTGTTGCAATCGCTCGCGGAAATTGCCGCGGATAAACGCGCGCTTTATATCAGCGGTGAGGAATCGGCCGCGCAGATTGCGTTGCGCGCGCAACGACTTTCGTTGCTGGAACCCGGCTCGAAAGCCAGCGAGCTGCAACTACTGGCGGAAATTCAGCTCGAAAAAATTCAGGCGACCATCGCCGAGCAGCGGCCGGACGTCGCGGTGATCGACTCGATTCAAACCGTCTATTCCGATGCGCTGACTTCAGCGCCTGGTTCGGTCGCCCAAGTGCGCGAGTGCGCGGCGCAATTGACGCGCATCGCCAAACAGTCGGGTACCACGATCATCATGGTCGGCCACGTCACCAAGGAAGGCGCGCTGGCCGGGCCGCGCGTGCTCGAGCACATCGTCGATACGGTGCTGTACTTCGAGGGCGACACCCACTCTTCGTATCGCCTGGTGCGCGCGATCAAGAACCGCTTTGGCGCGGTCAACGAACTCGGCGTGTTCGCGATGACCGAGCGCGGTTTGCGCGGCGTTGCCAATCCGTCGGCGTTGTTTCTGTCGCAGCACGAGCAATCCGTTCCGGGGTCGTGTGTGCTGGTGACGCAGGAAGGCACGCGGCCGCTGCTGGTCGAAGTGCAGGCGCTGGTCGATGCGGCCAACGCGCCGAATCCACGGCGCCTCGCCGTGGGACTGGAACAGAACCGTCTGGCGATGCTGCTGGCGGTGTTGCATCGGCACGCCGGCATCGCCTGTTTCGACCAGGACGTGTTCCTGAACGCGGTGGGCGGCGTGAAGATCACCGAACCCGCGGCCGACCTGGCCGTGCTGCTCGCGATTCACTCCTCGATGCGCAACAAGCCGCTGCCCAAAGGGCTGGTGGTATTCGGCGAAGTGGGGCTTGCCGGCGAGATCCGGCCATCGCCGCGCGGTCAGGATCGCCTCAAGGAAGCGGCCAAACTGGGCTTTTCGGTCGCGGTCATTCCGAAAGCCAATGCACCGAAACAGCCGATTGAAGGCTTACAGGTCGTTGCCGTCGAACGGATCGAACAGGCCATCGACCGGGTCCGCACGCTAGAGTAGACGGGGCTTTGGCGCTTGCGGACGCGTTTGCTCCCGTAATGGGCCGTAAATATCTCCATATTGGCTGTAACCTACCCGACATTCCTTTTTCCTAAGCTGCGAAGGTGTTGCATCCCTTCTGATGCCGAAAAAGGATCGCGCCTTGAAACAGTCATATGAAACCGCAGCTGAGCGGCCCATGCAGGTGCGCGGCTGCCGCGTCTCCGAGCCTATTCGCCAGCCTTGGGGCGGTGCTTGCCGAATTGTCGAATGGATCGACACGGCAGGGCAGATTTCGCGCCGGGTCGTAGCCGAACATGTTACCGCCGCCGAAGTGCGCGCGACCATCAACCGTCACGTGGAAGGCCGCAAGCATTTCCTGTACGACGACGAAAAAACGCCGCGCCAGGTCTTGCCGCGGCAGACGGTGGTGCGGCGCTGAGGTTTCGGGCCGCGCGCTGAGGATTTAACCGCTCAGACGCTCGTCGTCCCCGGCGTCGTTTCCGTCTTGATCGTCGGTCATCGCGGCGTACGCCTCACGGTTGAACAGCGGGTGCTGCGCGGCTTCCGCCGGGGTCAGCACCGGCGAGACGCAGCAGTCCAGCGACTCCAGCAACAGAACCCATTCTTCCAGCGGGCGCTTGCCGATCAGCCCGGCCAGCTCGTGCGTCAACGCGGCGGCGTCCGGCCCGCCGATTGCCTGACCGAGACTCCAGTGACGCGTCGCCCATTCGGGCCGGTCCAGCGCCATACATAGCGTTTCCCAGAACTTCAGCTCCAGTGCGCCGACCGCCAGCCAGCGATTGTCGAGCGTCCGATAGAGGTTGTAGCAGGGCACGCCGCCGTTCAGCAGACCGGCACCCGCGGCCGGCGCGGCGCCTTCGTTGACGAGCGCGACTTGCGCGACGACATTGTGCGTGTGGGTGACATGGGTCATCGAGACGTCGACGAAGCGGCCATCGCCGCCGCGCGACACATGCCATAACGCGGCGAGAATTTGCGTCACCGCGCTCAACGCGCCGCCGAGCAGGTCGGCAATCTGGAAATTCGGCAGAATCGGCGCGCCGTCGCGGCCCGCCAGTTGATCTAGCACGCCCGCGTAGCCGATGTAGTTGATATCGTGGCCTGCATGGTCGACAAACGGGCCGCTCGCGCCGTAGCCGCTGATCGCGCAGTAGACCAGTCTCGGATTGACCGCGCGCAAGGTTTCGTAGCCGATGCCGAGGCGCTCCATTACACCGGGCCGGAAGCTTTCGATCAGCACATCGGCTTCGGCCGCGAGCGCGCGCAACACAGTGCGGCCCGCTTCCGATTTGAGGTCGAGGCGCGTCTCGCGCTTGCCGCGGTTCACCAGCCGGTAAAACGCGCCGGGGCGACCCGCCACGCGGTCGCTGGATGACTGCATCATCGCGCGGGTGGGGTCGCCCGCGCCGGGCGCTTCGATCTTCAGCACATCGGCGCCGAGTTCTGCAAGCCGTAAGGCGGCCACCGGACCCGGGAGCAGGCGAGTCAGGTCCAGCACGCGCAGGCCCTGAAGCGGAGGAGGTGCTCCCGCGGATGGCGGCGTGCCTGACGGAGCTGATGATGAAGCGCCTGACCGAGCCCCCGGCAGAGCCCCCGACGAAGCCCCCGACGAAGCACCTGACGACGAGGCCGACGGCCCGGCCGAGGCCGCGGACAATGACGCAACTGACGCCGCAGACGAGTTCACGCGTGACAAGAGCTACCTCCGATCGATGCCGGCGCGGTTGAGCAACAGCCTGCCGCTAGCCGATTTGTTCGAGTTCCTCGTGAATCTCGAGCCATTCGGCTTCGAGCGCATCGAGGCGCGTGTTGACATCTGCCTGACGGCGGATCGCCTCCGTCAGTTTGCTTTTCTGCTCGGGCTCGTAACTCGCCGGATCGACGACGAACGCATCGAGCGTCGTCTTCTCCGCGTTGAGCGTGTCCATTTCCTTTTCGATCTTGTTGATGCGGCCTTGCAGCGGCTTCTTCAGATGCGCAAGCTTTTGACGCGTTTCCGCTTCGAGACGGCGCTGTTCCTTGCGATTGACGCCGCCGTCCGCGCTCTCCGCGCCGTTCGACGGCGTGCCCGCTTTCAGCGCCGCGCGCTGTTGCGCCGCATGTTGGAGCAGCCAGTCGCGGTAGTCGTCCAGATCGCCGTCGAATTCCTGCAAACGGTGTTTGGCGACCAGCATGAACACGTCGGTGGTGGCGCGCAGCAGATGCCGGTCGTGCGACACCAGAATCAGCGTACCCTCGAATTGCGCGAGCGCCATGGTCAACGCGTGACGCGTTTCGAGATCCAGGTGGTTGGTCGGCTCGTCGAGCAGCAGCAGATTCGGTTTTTGCCAGATGATCAGCGCGAGCGCGAGACGCGCTTTTTCGCCGCCCGAGAAGGGCGCGATCTTCGCGGTCGCCATTTCGCCGGAAAAGTTGAAACTGCCGAGGAAGTCGCGCAATTCCTGTTCGCGCGTGTCCGGTGCAAGACGCGCCAGATGTTGCAGCGGCGTGTCGTCGGGCCGCAAGGTTTCGAGCTGATGCTGCGCGAAGTAACCGATGCGCAGACCCTTGCCTTCGCGCACATGGCCGCCGAGCGCTTCGAGCGTGCCGGCGAGCGTTTTGATCAGCGTTGATTTGCCCTGGCCGTTCGCACCGAGCAGGCCGATGCGCTGGCCGTTCTGGATCGACAGCATCACATGATCGACGATCGGAATTTCACCGTTTTCACCGCGATAGCCGCAGCGCACGTCTTCCATCACCATCATCGGATTCGGTGCGGAATCGGGCGTGCGGAATTCGAACGTGAATGGCGAAGACGCATGCGCCGGCGCGATCAGTTCCATCTTCTCGAGCGCCTTCACGCGGCTCTGCGCCTGGCGCGCTTTGGTGGCCTGCGCCTTGAAGCGGTTGATGTAGCTCTGCAAATGCTCGACCGTGCGCTGTTGCTTTTCATACGCGCTTTGCTGCAACGCGATCTGCTGTGCGCGCAGGATTTCGAACTGCGAGTAGTTGCCGCCGTAACGCTTGATCTGCTGATGCTCCAGATGCAACGTGACGTTGCAGACGGAATCGAGAAACTCGCGGTCGTGCGAGATCACGATCAGCGTGCCCGGATAACGATGCAACCAGTCTTCGAGCCAGACGATCGCGTCGAGATCCAGGTGGTTGGTCGGCTCGTCGAGCAGCAGCAGGTCGGAGCGGCACATCAGCGCCTGCGCCAGATTCAGCCGCATGCGCCAGCCGCCGGAGAAGCTGCTGACGGGTTCGCGCGTTTGTTCGAGCGTGAAGCCGAGGCCGAGCAGCAGCGCTTCGGCGCGGGCCGGCGCGGTGTAACCGTCGGCGTCGGCGAACGCGGCGTGCGCTTCGCCTTCGGCGGCGCCGTCATGCGCGGCCGAGGCTTCGGCGATGCACGCTTCGATCGCGCGCAACGCCGCGTCGCCGTCGAGCGTATAGGCGAGAGCGGTCTTGTCCGCGGCGGGCGTTTCCTGCGCGACGTGGGCGATCTGCCAGTTCGGCGGGATCGAGAAATCACCGCCGTCGGCGTGCAGTTCGCCGAGCAGCACGGCAAACAGCGTCGACTTGCCCGCGCCGTTGGCCCCCACCAGGCCGGCCTTCTCGCCCGGGTTGAGGGTGAACGTGGTGTTTTCGAAGAGCGGCTTGGTGCCGCGCGCGAGGCTGAACTGGTTAAAGCGGATCACGAAGAGGCCGGCGGAAGAAAAACGCTATTTTAGACTGCCGGGGCTGACACCGGGCGCTCAGCCGGGATCGGCCATTCGGCCGACTGTACCGGCGAAGCTTTTGGCATAGACTGACGGCTTTCACGGGGAGAGCACATGACATCGATTTATTCGTTTTCCGCACGTACGCTTGGCGGCGAGGAAGTGAGCCTCGAGCGCTATCAAGGTAAGGTCCTGTTGATCGTCAATACGGCGAGCGAATGCGGCTTCACGCCGCAGTACGCGGGTCTGCAAAAGCTTTATGACACTTACGCGGCGCGTGGGCTCACGGTGCTCGGTTTTCCATGCAACCAGTTCGGCAAGCAGGAACCGGGCGACGCCGCGCAGATCGGCAGCTTCTGCGAAAAGAATTACGGCGTGACCTTCCCGATGTTCGACAAGATCGATGTGAACGGCGCCAATGCGCATCCGCTGTTCCGCTATCTGACGGGCGAGGCGCCGGGGCTGCTGGGGCTCGAGGGGATCAAATGGAACTTCACCAAGTTCCTGATCGGCCGTGACGGCAATGTGGTGAAGCGTTATGCGCCGCTGACCAAGCCCGATGCGATTACCGAGGACATCGAAAAGCTGCTGTAACGAGTCGCGGAGCCGGAAGGTCAGCGCGGGGTCGGCGGGCTCTGGAGGCGGCGACCGGCGCGGCGGCGAAGGGTCAACTCGGGCCGGGGCGGGAATCGGCAACCGGCGCGGCGCCGGATCGTCGGACATCACCGCCTGGCTGGCCTGTCCGAACGGGCGTGGGCCAGCGTCAGGGCTGATGCCGATGCTTAGGTTGATGCCAATGCTGAGGTTGATGCCGGTTCGGCGGCGTAGCAGCAGTGCGGCTACAGAATCGGCGAAAACAACCGCGCCACATGCATCAGCACGCGCCGCAGCGCGCTTGCCTGGCGGTACTCGTTGCGATCGATTTCGAGCGAATCCGCGAAGTCCTTGAGCAGCATCGCTTCGACTTCCCTGGCAAAGCCGCGGTCCACGGTCAGCACCATGATCTCGAAGTTCAGCCGGAACGAACGGTTGTCGAGATTGGCGCTGCCGATCGCCGCCGCCACGCTGTCGATCAGCACGACCTTTTGATGCAGGAAGCCCGGCTGGTAGCGGAAGATCCGGATGCCCGCGCGCAGCGAGTCGTACGCATACAGTTTTGAGGCGGCGAACACCACGCGGTGATCGCGCCGGCATGGAATCAGAATGCGCACATCCACGCCGCGCAGCGCCGCCAGCCGCAGCGCGGCGAACACGGCTTCGTCGGGCACGAGGTAAGGCGTCGTGATCCAGATGCGCTCGCGTGCCGCGTTGATCGCCTCGACGAAGAAAAGCGAGCAGGTCTCCTGCTTGTCGGCCGGACCGCTCGGCACGACGAGGCAGTGCATGCCATCTTCGGTCGGTCGGAAGGCCGGCATGTCGAACTCGGGCAGTTGTTGGGTGGCCCAATGCCAGTCTTCGGTGAACACGAACTGGATGCTGGCAACGGCCGGCCCGCGCACTTCGATATGCGTGTCGCGCCAGGGCGACAGGGGTGGTTTGCCGCCGAGATATTCGACACCGACGTTGTGGCCGCCGACAAACGCGCGTTCACCGTCCACCGAGACGATCTTGCGGTGATTGCGGAAGTTCAGCTGCAAGCGGTTGACAAAGCGGCGATTGGTGGCGAACGGATGCGTCTCCACGCCGGCCGCCCGCAGCGCCGCCACGTAACGGTGCGGCAGATCGAAACTGCCGATGCTGTCGTACAGGAAGTAGACGCGCACGCCTTGCTGCGCTTTAGCGATCAGCGCGTCTTTAAGCATTTCGCCGAGCGCGTCGTCGCGCACGATGAAGAACTGCACGATCACGTAGTTGCGCGCGCCTTCGATCGCGTCGAAGATCGCCTCGAAAGTCGCGGCGCCGTTTACCAGCGTGCGCACGGTATTGCCCGGCAGGAACGGCATGCCGCCCAGCCGCGTAAGCGAATGCACGAGTCTCGCGCCCAGCTGCTGCGTAGGCAGCCCCGTGGAGGAAGCCTGCGTGTCCCATTCCGGAGGATGGGCACGCGTACGCAGCAATTCGTTTTCGACGCGGCGAGCGTCCGCGTAGCCCTGGAATTTGCTACGGCCGAGAAACAGGTACGGCACCAGCGTCAGATACGGCATGGCGACCAGCGACACGGCCCACGCGATCGCGCCTTGCGATGTGCGCGTCTTCAGAATCGCGTGGCACGCCGCAACCACGCCGAGAATATGGGCGAGGGCGACAAGCGAGCCGATGTGAAGCAGGTCGAATTGCATAGACGGTCTGGCGATCCAGTGCTCCGGCGATAAAACGTCAGACCGGCAGATCCGCAGCCTGGATCAGGAACACGTTGTCGTCGCCGGCGCTGGTGGACAGCCAGACCAGATCGAGGCCGCCGAATGCCGCTTCGACGTTCGCGCGCTCGTTGCCGATCTCGACCACCAGCACGCCGTCGTCGGTCAGCCAGTTGCGCGCCTGGGTAATGATCCGGCGCACGATATCCATGCCGTCCGCGCCGCCCGCCAAAGCCATGTCCGGCTCGTGCTTGTACTCGGCGGGCAGTTCCTGCATCGAGGTGGCATTCACATACGGCGGATTGCTGATGATCACGTCATAGCGGCGCTCGGCGAGCGGCGCGTACAGATCGCCTTCGAAGAGGGCGACGCGGTCGTCGAGCCTGTAGTCCGCGACGTTGCGCGTGGCGACTTCCAAAGCGGGTGCGGAGAGGTCGACTGCGTCGATATCCGCGTTCGGGAACGCGTGCGCGGCGAGGATCGCGAGGCAGCCGGAGCCGGTGCAGAGTTCGAGCACGGCGCTCACCTGGTCGGGATCTTCCACGTACGGTTGCAGGCCGTCCTGCAGCAACTCGCCAATGAACGAGCGCGGCACGATCACGCGTTCATCCACGTGGAAGCGGAAGCCGTGCATCCACGCTTCCTGCGTGATGTACGCGGCCGGCACGCGTTGCGCGGCGCGGCGTTCGATCACGTTCAGCACGGCGTCGATTTCAGCGGCGGCCAGACGCGCGTCGAGAAACGGCTCCAGCAGATCGAGCGGCAGATGCAGTGTGTGCAGTATCAGATAAGCGGCTTCGTCGTAGGCGTTGGCCGAGCCGTGGCCGAACGACAACCCGGCCTGATTGAAGCGCGACACCGCGAAACGCAGCAGGTCGCGGACGGTGGAGAACGGGAGCGTCATCGCGGAAATTCCTTGGGGATCAGGCAATCAGTTGTTCGAGCACGCGGCGATACACGTTTTTCAGCGGCTCGATGTGTGCGACTTCGATATGTTCGTCGATCTTGTGGATGCTGGCGTTCAGCGGTCCGAATTCGATCACCTGTTCGCAGATGCGGGCGATGAAACGGCCATCCGAGGTGCCGCCGGTGGTCGACAGTTCGGTTGTTACGCCGGTTTCGTCCTTGATCGCTTTGGCCAGTGCGTTCGACAGGTCGCCGCGCGGTGTGAGGAACGGCAGGCCGCTCACGGTCCATTGCAGGTCGTATTCGAGCTGGTGCCTGTCCAGGATCGCATGGACGCGCGCCTGCAAACCTTCCACCGTGCTCGCCGTAGAGAAGCGGAAGTTGAACATCACATCAGCATGGCCCGCGATCACGTTGGTCGCGCCGGTGCCGGCATGGATGTTCGACACTTGCCACGTGGTGGGCGGAAAGTACTCGTTGCCGTCGTCCCAGCGTTCGGCGACCAGTTCGGCCAACGCGGGCGCGAGCAGATGCACCGGATTCTTCGCCAGATGCGGATAGGCGATATGGCCTTGCACGCCCTTGACGATCAGCTTGCCCGACATCGAGCCACGCCGGCCATTTTTCACCATGTCGCCGAATTGCGCGCTCGAGGTCGGCTCGCCGACGATGCAGTAGTCCATGCGCTCAGCGCGTGCCTGCAGTGCTTCGACGACCTTGACGGTGCCGTCGGTAGCGGGGCCTTCTTCGTCGCTCGTAATCAGGAATGCGATCGAGCCGCGATGCGCCGGGTGCGCCGCGACGAATTCCTCGCTTGCCACCACGAAGCCGGCGATCGACGCCTTCATGTCCGCCGCGCCGCGGCCATAGAGTTTGCCGTCGCGATGGGTCGGCTCGAACGGCGCCGATTGCCATTGTTCGAGCGGGCCGGTCGGCACGACGTCCGTGTGGCCGGCAAACGCGAGCAGCTTGCCCGCGGTGCCGTCGACGCCGCGTTTGACGGCCCACAGATTGGTCACGCCGTGCGATTCGATGGTCTCGTGCTCGAAGCCGATTGCGGACAGGCGTTCGATCAGGAGGCGCTGGCAATGCTGGTCGTCGGGCGTCACGGAGGCGCGCGCGATCAGTTGTTCGGTAAGGGCGAGGGTGCCGGACATGGATTCAGTACAAGCCACTTTGAAATGAAAAAATGCCGGCTGGCGGTGGGGCACCGCAGCCGGCAACAGCTTTTGAGCAACGCGGCGAGGCCGCGTTTTACTGCTTGTTGCAGCGTGTTGCGTTCGATCTTCGCGAGATCAGGCAAACAGCGCCGCGTAGTCGTCCGCGGAGAAACCGAGCGACTTGACCTTTCCGTTGACCACCAGCACCGGCCGCTTGATCACCGAAGGCTTGTGGATCATCAACGCGATCGCGCCCGACTGCGTATCCGCGGCCGCCTTCATGTCGTCGGACAGGCCGCGCCACGTGGTGCCGCGACGGTTCAGCAACGCGTCGAGCTTCACGTCTTTCAGCCAGTCCTGCACCAGCGGCTCGGTCACGCCGTGCTTCTTGAAGTCGTGGAACTCGAACTCGACGCCGTGTTCTTCCAGCCATACACGGGCCTTCTTCACGGTGTCGCAGTTCGGGATGCCGTAGACGACGGT
>NZ_JAXDPY010000533.1:0-11324 GCF_034668105.1 Paraburkholderia sp.
CGCGGACGATCCAGGCCGGGTCGCCGAATGCGCGCACAGCATTCGCGTCATCAAGGTCAATCAGAAGACGTTGACGCAATTCGAAGCCGCCGATTTCGAGGCGCTCACCAGCAATCTCGCCTCCGTGTTCCGCGACGACATGCTCAAGACCCACCTCGAAGAGCTATGCCAATTGTGGGCCGGGCAAACCCAGTTCACGAGTCAGACGGTCAACTACACCCTTGGCGGGCGGCGCCTCGACGTGCTGCTCAAAGGCGCCGTGCTGCCCGGTCATGAAGACAACTGGGACCGTGTGCTCGTCTCCGTCGAAGACATTACCGAACTCGAAGGCGCGCGGCATCGCGTGACGCTTGCCGAACAGTATGTGCGCGGCCTGTTCGAATATTCGCCCGTGTCGCTGTGGGTGGAAGATTTCAGCGCGGTCAAGCGTCTGCTCGACGAGGCGCGCGCGGCCGGCATCAGCGATTTTCGGGTGTTCACCGACGTGCATCCCGAGTTTGTCGAGCGTTGCATGCAGGAAATCCACGTACTCGACGTGAACCAGCACACGCTCGACATGTTCGCGGCGAAAGACAAAAGAATGCTGCTGGCACGCCTGTCCGAAGTCTTCCGCGACGACATGCGGCCGCATTTCCGTGAGCAGTTGATCGATCTGTGGGACGGCAAGCTGTTCCAGCAGCGCGAAGTGCTCAACTATTCGCTCGAGGGCAGCGAGGTGCACGTGCACCTGCAGTTCTCCGTGCTGCCGGGCCATGAACGCAATTGGGACCTGGTGCTGGTGGCCCTCACCGACATCACGGCGCGCAAGAAGGCCGAAGCTTACCTGGAGTTCCTGGGCAAGCATGACGTGCTGACCAAGCTGCGCAACCGCTCGTTCTATGTGGATGAACTGAACCGGCTGGAACGCAAGGGTCCATGGCCGGTGACGATCATCATGGCCGATCTGAACGGGCTCAAACGCGTGAACGATCAGCTCGGCCACGCGGCCGGCGACGCCTTGTTGCGGCGGGCCGGCGAAGTGCTTGCCAAGGCGACGGACGTGCCTTTTCACGCGGCGCGTATCGGCGGAGACGAGTTCGCCATCCTGCTGCCGGACACCGACGAGCGCGGCGGCGCCGCGATGATCGACGCGATCCGCCAACTGGTCGATCTGAACAACCAGTTCTATCCCGGCTCGCTGCTGAGCTTTTCGATGGGCGCGGCGACGTGTCAGCGCGGCGAGAGGCTGGAAGCCGGCGTGCAACGCGCCGATCTGCTGATGTATGAGGAAAAGCGCGGGCACTATGCGAACCGTCCGGCTGCGGCCGACGGTTCGCGCGACTGATACGGGCGCCTGCCGCGCGCAGCCGCAACCCGTTGCCCGATCACCCCGGTATCGGTACTAGCGGTTTGCATCATGAAGCGGTTGAGCCAGCGGGCGCCTGTCATCGCGTCGGCGGAGTCCGCCGACGCGCGCGAAGCTTCGTGGCGCAGTACGCCGCCATGCATGTCAGGGCGGCGGCACCCAGCGCCGCGCGCAGTCCCCAAAGCGGAGCACATGCGCCGAGCCACAACGCGCTGAGCGCCGGTCCGCCACGATAGGTCACGCCATATAAGGCAAGCACACGTCCGCGCATTGCCTGTGGAACCGATAGGTGAATCAGCGTCTGTGCGCCGATGCCCGTCACGACCACGGAGAAACCCAGCGCAAAGAACAGCACCAGCGCCACCGGGAAATGCTGCGTGAAGGCCAACCCGAGTGCACACAGCGAAGCGGCGAACACGTGCCGCTCGATCAGTCCCGCTAGCGGCACCGTCGTGTCGCGGCCGCTGATCCAGATGCCACCCGCAAGCGCACCGGCCCCTGCCGCGGCGACTAGCGACGCGAAACCCTGTGCGCCCCGCTGCACGATGGCGTCCGCAATGGCCGGCGCAATGTCGGGGATACCGCGAAGGCACACGGCGCACGCAATCAGAATCAGAAACGTTGCCCGCAACGAGACGTCCGACGCGACGTAGCGAATTCCGTCCGTGACGTCGCGCCGCCAATGCAAGGGCGGCATATCTTCTGGCGACCGCGGGCTCGCCGGAATGCGAACCATGGCAGCGATGAAGAGCGCATAGCCCAGCGCACTGACGAAGAACAATGCCGAAGGATCGAGCTTCAGCAATAGCGCGCCCGCCACCGCCGGCCCCAGAAATCGAGCCAGGCTGAAGCACAGTGAGGTGAGCGCAACTGCCGAGCCAAGCTGTTGTTGCGGCACCAGCGCCGACGCCCACGCGAGGCGCGTGGGTTGGCACAGTGCACCGGCGATACCCGTTACCAGCGTCACCACGAGCAGCCATTCCATCGAACTGACGCCGCCGAGAATCAGGCAGGCCTGCAAAACGGCCATCGCCATCGCGACACACTGACAATAAAGCATGACGCGGCGCGGGTCGCAACGATCCGCCATCAGGCCGGCAACCGGTGCGAGGAACACCGTCGGAAAAAGATCGGCGAGGGCGAGCACGCCGAGCCATACGCTCGAATGGCTGATCTCCCACACAAGCCAGCCGGCACCGACCCGCTGCACCCACATGCCGATCAACGACAGGCTGTTACCAAAGACGAACAGCCTGAAGTCCCGGCACGCGAGTGCGCCGAAGCCCTTGCTCCTGAGTCCGATCCACCGCTGAAGGAAGCGCGTCATCGGCGTTCTGCGCAGAGGCGCGAGAACGGCGCGGCGCGCATCGCACGGAACTTCATGCGTGGTCCGCCTGCGAGGAACTCAATGCGGGCTGCGCACTTAAACCCAGCATTCGCATGAATCTGTTCCAACGTGAAGCCGTTCTTATCGGGATCAAAAACTGGCAAGTCAAAAATATCTGAATTTGATTGCGCCACGGCAGGCTCCTTTTTTATCCATCCAGATTGAAATGGCGATTTATTCTCAATCCATTCACATCAATCCTGAAGCGCAAACAATTACATGAAATTGATCACAAAACAGCTCCCGCTACTGGTAGCCTCCTGAATCGGATATTTGACAAACAGATTCGCGCCAACGCCCGTGGTACATTTCGCGGCCTCCCGTCATTTTTTTGCCTGCCTATATTCTCATCATGAAAATCTGAATCACATCACGAACCGCCCTCTTTCCCCAGTCAGTGGATCATCACGTTCCGAACGACCTGGAACTCACCTGATTCGGCCATTCTCTGAAAAAAATATTCTAAAAATAGGAATACCCTTCGCAGATGTCCTTATTCATTGCGGAACGCCCATCTCCGTGCAGCGAAACCAAAGAACCAGCGCCCATGCGCCCATCCGTCACATCCCAAAACTGGTAGGAAATCATGGCTTTCGGCCAAACGTCGCGAGTTTATGATTTACGATATAACCTGCAATTCCTGACAACGACGTCTATCAGAAATTTATCGGCAGCACGCACCCTATGGAGTGAAAAACCATTTAATTAAATAACAGTCTTTAAAGAACCGCATAGTGGAGTCAGTGATGTCCCAAGACCTGTCTGAATGGTGGAGCGATCTATTCCTCGAACTACAAACCTGTGAAAAGACCGACCGCGCGTTTTCCATCCTGTCGCGCGCCTCTCTGGATCTCGGATTTTCGTATTGCGCATTCGGCTACGCAAATCGCGTGCCTTTCTGCTCCAGAAATATCGTTATCAATAGCTCTTATCCTGAGCAATGGGTGGCGAGATATCGAGAAAGGGAATATCTGACGGTAGACCCCATCGCCAAACTCGAATCGGGTGACCTGACTCCCGTCATATGGGCCGACCGGCTGTTTGCTGACGCAGAACACTTATGGGCCGAAGCCAAATCGGCGGGACTTGCAATCGGCATTTCGCAACCCTGCTGGGACGCTCGCGGCCAGTTCGGGGTTTATTCGCTGGCGAGAGAAGACACGCCGCTAGGCGCCGGTGAGATCAAGATCCTGCGGCCTTTTCTCCTCGCGCTCGGTCAACTGTCGATGTCCTGCTTCACTCGAATCGCCGATCAACAGAGCAATACCGCCGCCGACGCGAGACTTACACAGCGTGAAATTGAAGTTCTTCGTTGGACAGCTGACGGAAAGTCAGCCAAAGGCATCTCAAATGCGCTCGACATTTCAATCGATACGGTGAATTTTCATCTGAAAAACTGCAAGAGAAAACTTAACGCCCAGTCCAAGGCGAGTGCCGCAGCCTACGCCATTGCCTACGGATTACTTTAGCTACCGAGCAGACCTATGGAAGAGATCGTATTCACCACAATGGAAAAGCTGAGCCCTCTCGAGCGGCAGCAACTTGGCAGATACCGACATACGGTATTCGTCCAGCAAATGCAATGGGACCTACCGTCAGTCGGGCCCGACACGATCGAGGAATGGGACGAATTTGACCGCGACAATACCGTCTGTGTAATCGCCTATACGCACGATCGACGTATCTGCGGCTACGCGCGCTTGTTACCCACCACGCGGCCTTATCTGCTTTCCGAAGTTTTTCCCGACCTGTGTTCCGTTCCCTTGATCAGCGATTCGTCAACGTGGGAGCTATCCCGGTTCACGACTTTCGACAACGGCGTAAGTTGCAGCATCCCAAGAATTCGCGAACTCCTTCGCTTCATCTTTATTCGCTCGCAAAGCCTGGGAATCCGTCAATTAGTAGGTGTCGCGCCCTCCAGTATGGATCGGCTCTATCGTCGATTGGGACTCGTGTTGCGGCCTATCGGTCCGGCGCAGGCCGAAAAAAACGGTCTCGCTGCGTTTTCACTGGATATCGATACAGCTGGATTGAGGGCGTTGAGTGATGGACAGGAGTGCCCATCCAATTTCTCGCCCCTACAAGCCCTTTGTGAGTCATCGACTTCGCCAGCTTCTCTGACCGTGAAAATCCCATGCACAAGATAAAATGCTCGCCCTACTCTACCATTTTTTGGAACGAGTTTAAGATCGCCCCGGAATCCCGGGCCTATAACGTAGTTTTGGATCAGACAATCGTTGGGAAGCTGGATATTCCGCGCCTGAAAACAGCGATCGACGATTTCATTGCAGATCATGTTCTATTCGACAGTCACCTGCTCGAAGAAGAGGGAGCGTTGTACTGGATAAAAAATCATCACCCAGGGGGGCTCCAATATTTCCGGGGCCTCGACAACCAGCAACGATTCGTCAAACATTATTTCGATATCGAACAAGGACCCTTATATAAATTTGGCATATTCGAAAAGCAACCGGAGCAATATGAATTCATTATCGTCCTGCATCATTTGATCGTTGACGGCACCTCAGGCAATCATTTATTCAAAGGCCTGGAGGCACGATACAATCGATCCACCCCTCCAAAATCGTTGACTGAAAAAGAAATTTCGATCAATACTGAGAAAATCAGACGTGATGTCGAGAAATTGCGCGTTGCAGGGGCAGAAGCGTTCTGGAAGCAGCGCAGCTGTGATTTCAGTCTCGCAAATACGCTGCCAGAGTTAACGCGACCTGCGCGCACCAACAGAAACGGGGGCGCCGTCCTGTTCTCCCTCAATAAGGCCGAAATAAAAAAATGGCGGCCGGACAAACCACTACGGCATATTGTTCCGTTCCACCTGTTTATCGGTGCGTGGGGAGCGCTCCTCGCGCGCTACGGCAATTGCGACAACACGCAAATCAGCTTTCCCGTCTCAATCGAGCCTGGACGTGATTTTTCCATGGGAGCGCACGTCAACGTTGCCATGCTGCCAATGTGCGATATACAGAAGAGTTCCTTTCGCGAACTGTATCAGAAAAATTTGCAGTTTTTCCGGGACGCGCGCTCCGCCAGCGGTGCTCGTTATACCGAACTGCCCACTCATGAAATTGCACAAGCTTGTGGCATTGAATCCTTTGATGCGAGTTTCGCACAAACGGATTTACGCGATTATGCGATTAAACTCGTTAATTGCAGCGCTGAAGGCAACCAGCGCTATTTTGATGACATGGGCGGTGCTTCAATTTTGCTGGAGTATCACGAGTACGAGGACCGATTCGATTTTCGTCTACGGTATCTACACGATGTATTTTCCCCCGCACAAATAGAAACCTGTTCGCGGCATTTCTGCATGTTGTTGCGGCGGCTGTTATTACAGCCCGACACACCGATCGGCGATTTCCCCCTGGTCGACGAAAGGGAACAATGCGAGTTGCGCGCTCTACATCCTGCCGAAACAGCTTATCCGCATCGGGCCAGCATTCAGCAACTGGTTCAAGACATTGCAGAGCTTCGCGGACCGAACGTGGCCTTGCGCATGGGGCAGAACGTCATGAGTTATGAGACGCTGAACGCCAGGGCAAATCAGCTGGCCCGCGAACTGCGCCTGCAATTTGAAAGAAAGCACAGACATGGGCTTCCAAAAAACACACCAGTTGGCATTTATCTCGAACGGAGCTTCGATTTCGTCATCGCAATGCTGGGAGTTCTAAAGGCCGGTGCAGCCTGGGTGCCTCTCTCGACCGCATATCCCAACTCGCGCATTCGCTTTATGATTGACGATTCCGAACCACCGTTAATTGTCACATCAGATCAATGGCAGGCGCAATTACTAGACATAATGGCAGGGGCGCGGCGCTCACCAGATCTGGTGAGCGTATCGAAGGCGCTGGATCATTCACCTCATAACCTTCCTCTAACCAATGAGCCAGATGATCTTGCTTACATCATGTATACGTCCGGGACAACCGGGCAACCCAAAGGAGTCGAGATTGCGCACAGAGGGGTAGTTTCATTGGTGCGCGACAACAGCTTTGTCGAAATTACGAACACCGATACATTCCTGTTTCTCTCGAATCCCAGTTTTGACGCGGCTACGTTTGAAGTGTGGGGGGCGCTATGCAACGGCGCAACCCTGGTTTTGCCTCCCATGACTCAAAGTCTGATGGCTGCCGACGTCGCTCATTTATTAGGCCAGCAAAAAGTGAGCATACTTTGGCTGACACGTGCTTTGTTTGATAGCCTCTATCGACAACAGCCGGACATGTTCGCCAGCCTGAGGGTGCTACTTGTCGGGGGCGAAGCGCTCAGCAGCGATATCATGCGGGAACTGCTAGCAAGTCCGACCCGGCCACGCCAAATTCTGAACGGGTACGGTCCAACGGAAAGTACCACTTTCACGACAACCTTTGATCTTGGTACACAGAGCTGGTCAGCCGGCGTTCCGCTAGGTCGTCCGATCAACACGCGCCAGGTCTATATCCTGTCCAGGACTGGGCACATTCAGCCTGTGGGAGTCGCTGGTGAAATTCACATCGCTGGAGCCGGTTTGGCACGTGGCTATCTCAATCAACCAGCGCTTACCGCAGAAAGCTTTATTCCCAACCCTTTTTCGAGCGCTGAAGATCGCACCCGCGGTTACACGACACTTTATCGGACCGGAGATTTCGGCCGGTGGCTTCCAAACGGAAACATTGAATATCTGGGTCGTATCGATAGTCAGATCAAGGTTCGAGGCCATCGTGTTGAGCTAAGGGAAATCGAGAATTCGATTAACACGTTAAAAGGCGTAAGGCAATCCGTGGTGATTGACCTGGAACACGCCGGCCATAAAGTGCTTGTGGCATATGTCGTGGCGGAAGCCGGCTGCCGGCCGCAACGAGAAGATCTACTCGCTTCTCTTGAGAGTCTTTTACCTGCGTACATGCTGCCCAGCACTATTTCGTTTATCGATGCGATTCCGCTAACGTCAAACGGCAAGCTGGAGCGTGCGGCTTTACCTGAACCGGAATGGCTGGATGACCGTCGATAACACGCGCCGGAAACCGCCCTGCAAATCGCTCTCTGTATTCATTGGCAAGAAGTACTCGGATTAGAGCGCATAGGCATCCACGACCACTTCTTTCGGCTCGGGGGAGATTCAATCGTGTGCATCAGCCTGGTATCGCGTCTACGCCGTGCGGGGTATTGTTTGCAGGTAAAGGATGTGTTTGCCGCGCCGACTGTTGCGCAGTTGGCGGCATGGCTGGAAAACCACGAGGCAAAGCCCCTGCAAGTTGGAGAACAGGGGGCATTGACAGGGCGTTTTGGGCTTTTGCCTGTACAAGCCTGGTTCTTCGCCAATCAACTACCACGGCCCAACTATTTCAATCAGGCGTTCCGGCTGACGCTACCCGACTCAATTACTATCGAACAGATCCGTTCCGTGTTATCAACGCTATCGCAACGTCACGACATGCTACGTTGCCGTTTTGTAGATACACCTGAAGGACCACAGCAGGAATACTTATCGGATTCCGCGACGACATTCGCCGGAATTGAACGCTTGAATCTCGCGCGGATGAGCGAAGCACAACGCCACGCGCAGTTGACCGCCCTGCAATGCGACTTCGATATCTTTCATGGTCCATTGTGGCGCGTTGCCTACATCGACGGACTGGAGGGCAACGTGTGCGAACTCTGGTTCGCGGCCCACCATCTAATCATAGATGCTGTTTCCTGGCGCATTCTTCTCAATGACGTGAAAGCCCTATGCCATGGAGAATGCCTCGGCAATAAAGGCAGTAGTTATCGGCAATGGGTCGCTGTTGTCGAGGACTACGCGACACAACACGCGGGCCAGATTTCCTGGTGGCAAGAGCAGATTGCCAATCAGCCGGACTACCGGCTACGTGACGACATTATTGATGAGTATCACCAGACGTCGATCCTGCTTGACGTGGCACAGACGACCCGCATGCTTAAGGAGACAGCGACTGCTTTCCACACCGAGATTAACGATCTCCTGCTCAGTGCGCTATGCGTCGCATTGCAGCGCTGGCATGGTCACTCGGAGAGTTGGCTGACGCTCGAAGGTCACGGGCGGGAAGAGATCGATCCGGGCCTGGATATCCGGAGTACAGTCGGCTGGTTTACCTGCTTATACCCAATCAAACTGGCCGTGAAAGAGACATTGACCAGCACTGTGCGGCACATCAAGGAAAGCTTGCGAGCAATTCCGGACAAAGGCATTGGTTTTGGTGCACTCAAGTATGCGAGCAGCGGGAACGTTGAAGGGAATCGACTCAAAGCACATCACCTGCCCCCGATCAGCTTCAACTATCTGGGGCAATTCATATCCAGCGAGCCGTCCAATCATTGGCAGCTTGCCACCGAAGGTTGCGGAGCCCACGTCGATACGCTCAACGTCGACAACAACCTTATCAATATCGTCGGCGGTGTCTTTCAGCAACGCCTGCATCTGTCTTTGACGAGTCGACTGCGTCATGACGTTGCGCAAAAACTCGCGAACGACTTCTCTGAGGTACTTAAAGAGATCATTGATCTGTGCGCGGCCAGATCCGCAGTGGGACACAGTCTGTTTACGCCAGGGGATTTCCCCGACGCAGCAATCACATTGACCGAGCTCGATCGACTACAGAAAGAACACGCGATTGAAAACATTTACCGTGCGACCCATTTTCAGCGTGAATTGATGTACTTCAATCGCGTCAGTTCAGATTTTCAGATCGACCAGATAGTCCATGAATTGAGTGGACCGCTCGAGCCAGAACTTCTGGGCAGGGCATGGGCACATGTGGTCGCACAGCACGACATTCTGCGAGCCGGGTTTAGCGATGGCGCATCTCCCGGCGACCCGAATGTCTTCATTTGCAAGAAGGTTAAATTACCTTTTCAGATTGTTGATTGGAGTGGGCTTGATGACGACGCCAGACGCGACGCACTGCATCACGCAATCCTGCAGCAGCGCAATCAACCGTTTGACTTTGAACGTCCCCCTCTATTCCGGCTATTTATCGCTCGCGCCGAAACCGAACGCCATGTACTGATCCATACCTTTAATCATATTCTGTTTGATGGCTGGTCTCTCGGCACCATGATGAAGGAGGTCAGTGCGGCCTATGTTGCGCTTCAAAAAGGCATTCCGCCAGTAGAGCGGCCTCGTAGTTTTGCGCCATTTTCGGCGTTCCTGCAACGCAATGTCGATAACGCGCAAGCGCACGCGTTCTGGGAGCCGTACTTGCAAGGCGCAAAGCTAAATCAACGACTGCCTGGCGACACAGGAGAAATGGTCGATATCCGTCGTAAGCTGCGTATGCGTTATGTGGAATCGGCATTGACATCCAGGCAGAACGGTTCCTTATACGAATTTGTAAAACTGCACGGCTATACCGCCAATCAACTCACCCAATTGGCCTGGATATTGACACTTTCGGAGAGACTGGACGAGGACGACATTTGTATCGGAACCACAATGAGTGAACGGCCTGCGGAAATCGACAACGCCGAGCATCTGGTTGGGCTGTTTGTCGCCAGTCCAGTATTACGCTTAACAGCAATCAGACAGCGCAGCCTATCCGACTTGCTCGAGGACATTTCCGCTACCCAGAGGGATCGCCAGCAATTCGCTTTCCATGAACTGAACCAATACGACCAGAACTGGCTCCCTGTCTCTCCTTTCGGCAGCTTGTTCGTGTTCGAGAATATGCCTGAAGCACATCTCGACAACGACCTGCCGTTTCGTTTCAAGTTGTTGGACGTGGTTTCCGGCAGCAACCATCAAACGGTATTTTGTCTGTTCCCGCACAAGGATGGTCTGCAACTGCGCCTGTTTTACGACGCGCGTGAACTGGCGGAAGAAACGGTAGCGTGTCTTTTAACACGTTTTATCGGGATCCTGGATAACATGATAGAGACACCCGTCTGCCTGAAAGTGCCTTTGGGGAAGAAATGCCAGGTCATCGAAAAACGATCGTGCGTTCAATCGACCAATCGAACAATCGGAGAGAATTAATGACGCTGCAATCTTCGCTCCATACAGATTCGCCTAAACCGTGGCGCGCCGCAGTTATCGATCTCGACGGGACCTTACTCAATCATCAAGGGAATATTTCTGACCGTTCAATCAAGGTACTGGAGCTTTTGCATAGACGCAATATGGTGATTGTCATTGCCACCGGGCGACTCGATGCGGATGCCAGGCGAATTCTGCAAAAAATCGACTTTACGCCAACGGTCGTCTCCTGCAATGGCGTCCTCATCAAAACTGATCCACTGCTACCCCCGATGTGGGAACAGACGCTAACACCCGCAGTGAGTGAACAAATCTTGCGCTTCACCCGACGCCGTCCATTGCACGTCACGCTTTTTTCCCACAGTGGATGGCATTGCGTAAGGCGAAACCCCTACCTCGCAGACGATATCGCAAGATCCGGAATAACCTGTCACTATCACTCTGAGCGAGAGATCCACAATATTGCGTCACTTAAAATTCTGCTACATGGAGCCGATGCTGAAATCGACACCGCATTCGGTACGTTACGTGAGCGCTTCGGCGCCGACACCGCATTGAGCAAATCGTCGCGGTCAACGATTGATATCGTTTCTCGCGGTCAA
>NZ_JAXDPY010000534.1:0-4664 GCF_034668105.1 Paraburkholderia sp.
TCCCCTTTGTCATAATTCATATACAACTGATCGCCACCAGCGCGCCTGGATGAACGTCGTCTAATTCCGCGTTTTTGCTGCAATTTTGACCGCTTTTAAATAGGGCTCGGTGAATTGCACGTATGCAGAATACGCGTTGAATATAGGGCTGATAAACTGTGCCCGGAGTAGCGGCCCATTGTTTTAAAAGCGATGGATCGCTCCCTCAAATCCGACGCTGCAAACCGCCGGATAGACGGTAGAAATGGGCCTTTTCTGCAATCTGGAAAGAGCGGCCGACCGGCATACTGGCTGGTGTCAGAGCTGTTAAAGGGACGTATGGTTGGGTGTCCTTCTTTCCTTGCAGGCATGGTGTCGCATCAGCCGATTCCCTCCCAGCAGCCTCTGCCACCTGATTTTGACCAGTACTCAGGGCCACCCTTTGGCCCGCTTTTGGAAGTGACTCATGAAGCCGGGAAAGAACTCGCTTGGGAAAAGACGTGCACGCAAGATTGCTTCTGGTGTCGGCGCCGCACTCATCGCGCTATTGCTCGCATTGAGCGTCTGGCAGTACCAGCAGCGCGGCGCGCAGACCACGCCGGCGCTTACCGGCATCGCAAGTCAGATGCGCCACGATCCCTCGGCGTGGGCGCGCGACGAGAAAGACGCGTCGCAAATGCTGCGTGATATTGACGATGCCAACGTGGCCGCGATCGGCGTGAGCCCCAACGCGATTCTGGTGTCGAAGCGCGACGGCGCGAAATACTTCGTCACCGACCATAACGCAACGTTCTCGCATGCGCTGCTGCTCGGCGAGCCCAAAGCGGGAGAGGCCACACCCTATCAGCTCGTATGGCTGCCCGATGCGGACATCCGCACTGGCGCGTCGCGTTGGGTTCCGCTGTTCGGCCAGGTGCGCGACGTGATCAGCCTGCTGCTGCCGCTGTTGCTGATCGGCGGCATGGTGTGGTTCATGCGCCGCGAGATGAGAGGCGGCGCGTCGCTGCTCAACAAGGCACCCACGCTGTGTTTCGACGACGTGATCGGCGCCGGTGAAGCAAAGGCGGCACTCGCGGACATTCGCGGCTATCTGTCCAATCCGAAGCAATTTTCCTCGATGGGCGTGCGCGCGCCGTGCGGCATTCTGATGGTCGGCGGCCCCGGCGTCGGCAAGACGCGGCTCGCCCAGGCATTGGCCGGCGAATGCGGCGCGAACTTCATTTCGATCACGGGTAGTTATTTCAGTGCGAAGTACTACGGCGTCGGCATCCAGAAGGTCAAGCACCTGTTCGAACTCGCGCGCAAGAATGCGCCCACGGTCATCTTCATCGACGAAGCCGACGGCCTCGCCAAACGCACGGATACCGGCGGTGGCCCCGTCGAAGCCGAGAGCAATCGCATCATCAACCAGTTGCTCGCTGAAATGGACGGTTTCGCGTCGAATGAAGGCGTCATCATCGTCGCGGCCACCAACCATCCCGACAATCTGGACGAGGCGTTGCGCCGCCCGGGCCGGTTCGATCGCACGGTGCAGGTCCGCTTGCCGGACCGCGAAGACCGCGCCAAAATTTTCCGCTTCTATGCGGAGAAGCTGAAGTCGAAGGCCACCGACATCGACTATGACCAACTCGCTCGCCTGACCACGGGTCTTTCGCCGGCCACGGTCGCGATGGTCGTGAATCAGGCGGGGCTGGTGGCGCGCAAAGCCGGCGAGACGGAAATCGCCGCGAAGCATTTCATGGAGGCGATCAAGATCGCCCGCATCGGCGACGTGAGCGGCGCCGAGCGGGCACTGAGCGAGGACGAACGCACGCGCATCGCGGTGCACGAAGCGGGACACGGTCTCGTGGCCGCGGTGCTCGGCACCGGCGTGCTGGAAGAGGTCACCATTCTGCCGCGCGGCGGCGCGTTGGGTGTCGCGCTCATCACCAAGGCGCAAGACAAGCACCTGTACCGCGAAACCGAAATTCGCAACGAAATTCAGGTCTTGCTCGGCGGTCGTAACGCCGAAATTCTCACGTTCTCCGAAGCATCGAGCGGCGCTGCGTCGGATCTGCAGGAAGCCTCGCGCATCAGCCTCGACATGGTGTCGAAGTTCGGTTTCAATCGCGACGGCGATCTGTTCAGCCTCGCGGCGCTGCCGTCGCAGTACGCGGGCCTGCAAATGAAGAGCGCCATCGAGCACGCCAACGTGCTGCTCAAGGAACTCAACGAACTGTGCTACGGGCTGCTGCATGCGTATGAGCCCGTGCTGCGTGCGATCGCCGATGAACTGCTCGAACGGGAAACGGTGCCTGGCGAAACCGTCTACCGATTGATCAAGGAGCACAAAAGCGCGCTGAAGATCGTCCACGAGCCCGCTGCGGCTTGATCCGCTTTGCGCGCGAGGCGCTGATCAGCGCCTCGCCGACGCTATGCGAAGTCCGACGGGCCGGGGGGCGGAACACCGGGTGGGGTCTCGGTTTCCCCCAAAGGTTCGTCGTCCGCCTTCTTCGCGGGCAGCGGTGCTTCACCCTTGTGCGGCAACGGTTGATCGAGACCCGGTTCGACAGGCGTGGGAATGGCGTCGCCAATCGGCTTCGAGACCTCGGTGGGTGGGCTGCCGGGATCTTCTTCCGGCTTGTTTTCCGGCTCGCTTGGGGAATTGGGCATAGTTGCCTCCATGGCTTCCGGTGCGTTGCTATTGGTTGCTGTCGGCCATGATCAGCAATGCGCGTTCCACCACCCGAATTCACCGGCACGCGGGGTGCCAGACCTTACAAAACCCCGGATTTCCAAACCATCTGCGCGAACGTAAGAGCCGGCTGCATTAAGCGCCTTAAGCGGCATCTGAGGTCGCGCCTTCATTTCTCGGTGCACGCCTGGTGCTGGCGGCGGACATGGCCGGCGTTTGCGCAGCCACTGGATTCGCGCTGTCCGCCGCCGCCGGCGTGCGCCGTGTCTTCAGGCGAAGGATCGGTGCTTCGATCAGCCGCCAGGACAGCACGGCCATCGTCAGCGAAATCAGGAAGGACGCGACAATCCCGGCGACATGTGCCCACATCGGCACGGTCCCGCCGAAGAACGCCGTGGCGTGATGGTTGCGGGTCAGGTCCGGAATCAGATTGTGATAGAGATAAAAGCCGTAACTGATGCGCCCAAAGTTCACCAGCCAGCCGGTTTCAAGCAGGCCGATCACTGCCACATTCCGGCAACACGCAATCGAACACACCAGCGCCGCGATAGAGATGCCATACAAGGCGCTGACCGTCGTGAAGGCGAGTGAGTCGTTCAACTGACTCCACACCGGTTCAGTGGCGCAAAACCCCACCAGGCAAACACTCAAAACGAACAGCGTCATGCCGTGCCCGAGCACGACGCGCAAACGGCTCTCTTTGCCGGCGATCATCAAGCCGCCAAGGCCGCCCAACGCCAGCAGCCAGAAGTTGGTCAGCGGATGCGTATAGATCGTGATGTCCTGCCAGTGTGCCGCGCGCATCGCCAGCAACGAAACCAGTCCCACGGCGACGATCGCCAGGCAGACCGTGCGATGACGCCGCACCGCAACCACCAGCAATATCGGCGCAAACACGAGATAGAACTGCTCTTCGATCGCGAGACTCCAGAGATGCGAATAACGCCCCGGCCAGGAGTGCAGCACGGAGCCGATCCAGAAGTTCGACAGATAAGCGAAATGAAACGGCATGCCGCTCGCCAGTTCGGGACTCGCCATGCCGAACGCCATCAGCACGCACATCACCACCAGCATCAGGTAGTAGATCGGAAAGATGCGCAACGTACGCCGAAACAGAAAGCGCTTCAGTTCAGCGCCGAACCGGCTGCGGTTCGTTTCGATGCGCCCGCGTTGCGCGGACAGAATGCCGATGATCAGGAACCCGCTCAGCGCGAAAAAGATCCATACGCCGAGGTGGCCGATCTCGCCAATGTCGCCGAATAGACGGTGCTGAAAAAAGACCATCAGGACTGCAATCGCTCGCAATCCGTCGAAGCCGGCAATCCTGTTGTTCATGTGGTCGTCTTCCCATGCGAAGGCGGCGCGCAAGGTGCCGCGTTCAAGGCGATAGTGGAAGGACCGGAGCACATTGGCGACGGCAACGTCAGCCGCGCAAATGGAAAGCGTCGTCAGGACGCTCGGCAGGCCAACCCGGCGAAGATCAGCCGGGCAGCGTGTCCGGTCCACATGAGTGGCCGTGGTCGACAGGTGGCATCGCGCGAAATGCGTGATGCCCGACGGTCGTGCACGAATCCATCCTACGATGAAAAAAAGCGAAAAAAATCGCGTGGGGGAATTGATGATTTTTTTCCGTGCCCCTTACCGACGTGCCCGCTTTTGATCCATTAAAAGCCGCAAAATTTGCCGCATATTTTGCCGCGCAAGAACAGACGCGACGAATCAGTATTACCGCACGCCGACATCTGAGTTTCAGATTGCTGCCACTGCGCATGCATCTAGAGGGCAGTTGTCAGCGCGTGTTGAGGAGGTACACGGCATCGGGGGAAACGTTTTATTCTCATGCAGTTCCTACCGGAAACGGCGGTACACAACCGCTTGTCACGGCGTATCAGATGCATGGGTCATCTCCAACTTGCCACCGTGCTGACGATGCGTGACGGCTTGTCGTTGCCGTACAAGCTGGCGTGGGCCGGCGGCAAGCTCATCACGCTGCAAGGCCTCGCCGACGAAG
>NZ_JAXDPY010000535.1:0-4607 GCF_034668105.1 Paraburkholderia sp.
ACGCCCCGCAGCAGCGGTTGAACCAGCGGCGAACCCTGGCGCGAACCAGCCACTTGCCAAGATGCATACCCGCCCACGAATACAGCGCGATCGCTACCCATTCGAGTACCAGAAAGCTCGCGCCGAGCACCGCGAATTGCGGCAACATCGGTTTGGCGATATCGACGAACTGCGGCAAAAATGCGGTGAAAACCAGAATGGCTTTCGGATTGCCGGCCGCCACGAGGCATTCCTGCCGCGCGATCCGCCACAGCGACGCGTCGTCCTGCCGCGTCGTATCGATAGCCGGCGCGTCGCTGCGCCACAACTGGATCGCAAGCCAGATCAGATAGCCGGCGCCGGCCAGTTTGATCGCCAGAAAGAACCACTCGGATGCGTGCAGGACGACGGCAAGTCCGGTCGCGGCCAGCCCTAGCATCAACGCGAACGCGACCAGCCGCCCGGTGCCACCGACGAACGCCGTCATGAAGCCGTGACGCGCGGCGACGTTGATCGATAGAAGGTTGTTCGGGCCGGGCGCGAGATTGATCGCGAAGCAGGCGGGCAGGAAGAACAGCCAGGCGGTGATGGACATGACAGCTCGCACGGAGAAGTAGACGTGAGTGCAACGAATCGGGCGCGCGAAACGGGGAAGTGACAGGACGCGACAAGCACGAGTGAGGCACTGATTCCGCGTTTCCCGATATGTGCCGATTGTAGCGAATCGGCGAACGCACCGATTCAGTCCGGCCGTTTCAATTCACCGATTTGACGAAGCCGGGGTCGCTGATCAATGCATCGACGCTCAGCCTGACCGTGTCTTCGATGGCGATGATGTTGCTGGTGAATTTAGGCGACTTCCGGCGGACGGTCTTGATGGTGGAGAAAACGACTTTCTGGGTCGCGGCGTCAGTCACGACGTAACGCATTTTCAGTGTCCAGAAGGCGGGCGAGCGCTCGTCCTCTACCGTGAACTTCTCGATGCTGCCGCTCAGCACCTTTCTACCCTCGGTGAGATGAAAGCCGGCAGCCTGCAAGCTGCTGGCAACGCTGTTGCGCACGGTTTCGTTGATATCGTTTTTCAACACGATGCCGGTCATCGCCGTGTTTTCGATCCGGTTCGGCGACACCTGGCCGTTGCGAGCCGGCATGTAGGCAAAATCGCGGGCGGGAGCGACGCTGAGCCAGCCGGTTGCATGCGTGGCCGCGCGCGGTGGACTATTCAGGCCGAACCACGACCAGGAGCACGCGGACAGCATCAACGGCAGTGCGACGACGCCGCAACCCTTGAGCACAGCGGATCTCAAGGCCGGACGCGGAGAGCCGAGCGATTGCCGCAGAGTCTGACTCTGTTGCGGCGACTCGGGCGCTGTGCTGGAAAAAGCGGCAGTCGAGGTCAGAGGAGTTGCCTTTCAGGTTGAACAATCCCGGTACAGAGCAGCATGGTAACAGCGCGCCGATCCCGTGATCCTCTTAACTGGATCCGGGGCCGGGATGCTCGAACATTTGAAACAGCCATGCTCATCATCACGATCAGAAAAACCCGGCTTTCCCCTGCGTCATATCCACGAGGGCTCGCCGGGCATTGTCCACCGTGTTGACCGGCAGCCGGACGGTGATCCTCACCAGCATCCCGTAGACGCTTTCCACGAGTCCGTAACCTTCGGCCTCGATCCATCTGCGCAGCTTCGCTTCATCGGCGTAGCTCACCTCGACGATCAGCGTCACCTGGGCAATCCTCTCCACGCGAGGTGCGTCCAATAGCGCCGAAGCAATCGCGTCCGTATACGCGCGCACCAGGCCGCCCGCGCCCAGCTTCACGCCGCCGTAATAGCGCACGACGGCCGCCAGCACGCCGTCCAGATCGTGATGCCGCAGCACTTCGAGAATGGGCCGGCCCGCGGTTCCGGACGGTTCGCCGTCGTCGGACATGCCTGACTGGCCGCCCGCCAGCAGCGCCCAGCACACGTGCGTCGCGCCCGGATGCTCATCGCGCAGACGCCGCAACTCGACCATCGCGGCGTCGCGGTCGGCGACGGGAATCGCATGTGCGATGAAACGGCTCTTACGAATCTCCAGTTCGGCGGAGAGCGGCGCGGGCAAGGTATAAGTGGGCAAGGCAAAGACTTCAGTGGATAAAAAATGCGGGCCTCATGCATGACCCCATGCGGATCTCATGCGCGGGTCTCACGCGGCCCTGTGCACGCCATGGTAACGGATCGTCAACGGGTGATCGGCATTCGTCTACAATCGTCCGCTGAACGCGCTTCTGACCGCACCGGCTGCGCCACCAAGGAGACGACATGCTTGATTTTTCCACGCTAGGAACATTTGTTGCCGTTGTCTTAGGGCTCTTTCTGATTCCCGGTCCGGCTGTGCTGCTGGTTTTGACGCGTACGGTGCATGGAGGGCGCAAGGCCGGCATACTCACCGGTCTCGGTATCGCGGTTGGCGATTTCATCCACACCCTGGGCGCGGCGGTCGGGTTGTCGGCGCTGCTGATGACGTCGGCGCTGGCTTTCAATGCCGTGAAATTCGTCGGCGCCGCCTATCTCGTCTATCTGGGCGTTCGCGCGTTGCGCGAGAAGCAGGCGAGCGCGCATTTGCCGGCGGTGGCGCCGGTATCCGCTTCTAAAGCCTTCTTTCAGGCGATCCCCGCCGAAGTGTTGAACCCCAAGACCGCGCTGTTTTTCCTCGCGTTCCTGCCGCAGTTCGTTCGTCCTGAGCACGGCTCCACGTTCCTGCAGTTCACGACGCTGGGACTCATCTTTGTCGGCATGAGCGCGCTTTATACAACGCTAATCGTGCTGACCATTCGTCCGCTGGGCAAACTCGTCAAACGCCTGACGTGGCTTAGCCGCTGGCAAAACAAGATCATCGGCGTGCTGTTCATTTCGCTCGGCCTGCGCGTCGCCACGCAAACGCGCTGACGAGTTCGAAGGCCGCCGCGCGCTTTTTCTGGTTCGGGCGCGCGGAAATACGCTGCCACGCTCGCTTGAGCTAGATATTGCGGCGCTGCCTACGCAGGCGGCCTTCGCGCGCATATTCCATCTGGCCCTCGGTGCGCACGGCGAGCCGTTCCTGTTCGGCCCGGCTCATCTGCCGCGTATCGTCGATGTCGCCAACCCGCAGCACTTCCTGCGCGATCCGGATGCGTAACGTCATCAAGGGTTCGCCGCGTTCGACCAGCGTGCGGTCGGCGGCGCGCGCTTGCTGGACGCCGCTGTCGATCAGGTGGCGCAGCTCCAGCAGCGTGAGGCGCTGGCGCTGGATCTCGAGAATGAGCCGCTGGATGGCCTGTTCGTCGCGCGTGCGCCACCAGGCGCGCAGATCGGCAAGCGTGGGAGGATCGAAGGGAGGAAGACGCATTGCTCAGACGAAAAGTACTGTATATACGTACAGTATATCCCGTCTTTTTACGGAACCGCCTGGCTAGCGTCCACGTCCTTTAGCGGTGGCTTTGCCCGCTGCCGGTCCAGATGACGCGCCCGCGCTGCCGCATATCAATGCCACCCCCGCGACTGCTGTCGCCCGCAACGACGCACGCGACTTCTATCCAATCAGTCCGCTCGGGCAGGTGAAGGTGCTGCGTACGGACGAAGGCTGGCTGTTGAGCGAAAACACCGCGATCCTGCCTTATGTGGCCGATCGCTATCCGGCCGCGCGGCTCGCGCCTGGGGCGGACACGGCGCAGCGCGCGCGGCTGCAACAAACAATGGTTGGGTTTTATCGGCACGGAGTTGCACAAGGTGGTGTTCGTGCCGTTACTCGATGCGCGGGCGCCTGAAGACGTGAAGCGCTATGCGCGCGACAAGGCCCCGTTACGGCTGGGCGTTCTGCAAGATCATCTGGCGCAAAGAGAATATTTGCTCGATGCGTTCAGCGTGGGCGACGCTTATCGGGTCACCGTGCTGAACTGGGCGTCGTATGGCGGCATCGATCTGTCGCAATGGCCGGCCGTTGCTGAGTACTACAAGCGATTGATGCTGCGCCCGAGCGTCGAAGCCGCTACGGAAGAATTCGCCCTGTTTGAGGAAGAAGTCGCGAGCGCGCGAAAAGTTGAGTGCGGGTTGCCGGCTGCGCGATTAGTCGTCGCCGTGCTGGCAGAAGCGGCGCCCGGGAATGTGGGACACGACCGCCTGGGCGATTTCGAGTGGTGTGCTTTCCGCGGGCACCACGCGGCGGCTCGATTCAGGGGTGTGCTTCATGGTCCATTCGACGAGTCTGTACGAGCGTCCCCACGGAGGCTGCAAAGGGTCCGAGACCTTGCACGAGTGGATCTGGCGCACCCATTCGTTACCGGGCATCGCACGCAAATGCTCGAATACCGTGTCTTCCACCATCGTTTGACTCCTTCTTCGCAGGCATGCTAACCATCTATCGGCGCGTCGGCGACATCCCTTCGATAAAAAAAGCGCCGCCGATGTTCTGGCGGCTCAACAGGGGATGTTGAGCGTCATAGTTACAGGTAAGAATTAAGCCAAACTTAAGATCGCGCTCAAAATCCCCACGCTTGATTCTGCCGCCTGAATCCTCCTGCTAGACGAGCACGGCGGACGCATCGCGTTGACCGTGTCGAGCGGCGTGGCCGCGCGCAGGATCACCGGCGCGCCGGCCGACGCGGCGCG
>NZ_JAXDPY010000536.1:0-3408 GCF_034668105.1 Paraburkholderia sp.
CCAAAAAGCGTTTTGACACAATCTGGGCCGGTCACTGCCTGACGGCGATCGGCAGCAAGCGACCCATCTTACTTCTGATAACCCGCTTGCTTCACAGCGCGATCGGCGGCGGCGTTGCCCGCCTTCAGCGCTGCGTCCACACTGGTTTGCCCAGCAACGACGCCCGCAATAGCTTGCCCCACTATGGTTCCGAAAGACGGAAACTCGGGGATGCCTACGAATTGAATCCCACTGTACGGCACCTTCTTGAGCGACGGGTCGTTCGGGTCGGCCGATTCTATCGCTTTCAACACAAATTCTCCGAACGGAACGGCCTGCTTGTATTCGGGACGTGCAAAAGTCGACTTTCTGCTCGGAGGAACGGATGCCCAGCCCTCGTCCGTTCCAACCATCTCGATGTACTGTTTTGACGTTGCCCAGGTAACAAATTTCTTCGCGGCATCCCGCGACTTCGAGGTCTTGGGGATCGCGAGCGACCACGACCACAGCCAATGCGATCCTTTCGGCGTCACCGCAACCGGTGCCGCAGCGAAGCCTATCTTGTCCGCCACTTTCGACTGCGACTTGTTGTAGAGCGTGCCCGCGGCGGCCGTCGCATCGATCCACATCGCGCAATTCCCGGACGACATCAGCGTCAGGTTCTCGTTGAAGCCGTTCGAGCTCGCTCCGGGCGGCCCATCGTTCCTCAAGAGATCGGCATAGAAGCTGATCGCCTTGTGCCACTCCGGCGTATCAAGCTGTGCTTTCCAGTTCTCATCGAACCAGCGTCCACCGTAGGTGTTCACCACGGTCGACACGTAGGTCATGTTTTCACCCCAACCTGCCTTCCCGCGCAAACAGATGCCATACTGACCCTTGGGCTTATCGGTGAGCGTGTCGGCGAATCGCTTGATCTGGCCGTAAGTCGGCTGATCCGGCATCTTGAGCCCAGCGGCCTGAAACAGGTCCTTCCGATAAAAGGTCATCGAGCTCTCGACATAGAACGGCAGCGCGTAGAGTTGGCCATCGTAGGAAAGGCCGTCGCGCGCGGTCTTTACCACGTCGTCGAGATCGTAATCGACCGGCAGATTGGTCATCGGCACCAGCCAGCCGCGCTTGCCCCACTGCGGCGTTTCGTACGTACCAATTGCAACCACGTCGAACTGGCCGCTGTTAGTGGTGATATCGGTCGTCGCGCGCTGACGAAGCACGTTTTCCTCAAGGATCACCCAGTTCAGCTTGATATCCGGGTTCGCCTTCTCGAAGCTCGCGGAAAGCTTCTTGAGTTCGATCGTGGCCGGACCGTTGAAAGTAGCGATGGTGACATTTGCCGCGCTGGCAACTTGTGCCGCGCAAACCGAAAGGCCAGCAAGCGCAAGCTTGCGAATCAGCGCGCGGCGCGTAGAGTTTGTCATCGTCATGAGAGTCTCCGTTCGTTTTCATTGGTGGCAGCGTTTGGTTCCTCGGAGCTCGCGGCGAAGTTGGACGATGCTGTCAGGACCGCGGCGGCTGACGTACAAGCAATGACGATTCGGCGCTCGGACCAGATTGAGTTCATGATGGTTGCGTCCTTACCCTCGGACTAAGCGCTGTACACATACGAAGCGTCGTATCTCGAGCGGTCTTCGTTTCCCGACAAGGCGGAGAAGTGATCAGGTTGCCCGCCGTCGAACACTCGGTTTGAGCCGACCTGTGCCCGGGTGTGCTGGGTCCACAAGAATCGTGTAAGGCTATCTGTAAGTACTTCGTAGGCTGGCTTAGCCCAAAGCCTTCCAGATGAGCGCCGACTGCCGAACGCCAAGGCACGACCACGCTTCACGCGGCCTATAGTCTTGTCGGCGGGTGTTGATGACGGCCGAGCGCGGAGTGCGCATGATGGGCCGTCAGGCCGATCGACGCACGGGTGCTGCGTCGACGCTACTAGCCCGCCTGTGGCGCACAGAAGGATGTACTCTGATTGTATATTCTCGACAGGCAAACGTAACGAAAACTAGCGCAGTCAAGTGTAAAACGGTTATGGACTCAGGAAGATCTACACGCTGCGCGCCTTTTCGTAGTCGATTTCTTTTTTTCCGAAATTCCAATCAAGCATTAGGGCGCAGTCGCCCTCGAACATCGCGTCGGCGCGACCTATCGGTCGGTGGGCGCTTTGGAGCCCCTTCCCGTCCCCAGTTAGTTTCTGCGAATGCCGCCACTGCGCTGCAGAGCGACCGTTCTGCCCCGCCGCCGCTCGCACGCAACTAGACGTCACCGATTTGTGTCCCCGCCTGTCAATGCTCGCAAAGGACTGTTCTGCGCATATTGAGCGAGCCGCTTGTCGAGCCATCCCCGGTTCCTGGTGGCTGGTCCCCCTCACCAGGTGCTATGTTAAGCACTGCGGGAATAACGGCGAAAATCAGTGATGGAACAGGAATAATGGCGAAAGTTATCAATCTCTACCGCTATCCAATCAAGGGTCTCTCTCCCGAGCCCTTGACGGAAATGGCCGTCAGCCACGGGCAAGGACTGTCCTTCGACCGCGCATTCGCGCTGGCGCTCGGCACGACGCGCTTCGATCCGGAAGCCCCCGAGCCGCTCGACAAGGGCTATTTCCTGATGCTGCGCAAGAATGAAAAGCTTGCCGCGCTGGAGACGCGGCTGGATCCAGAGACCGGCACGCTAACCATTCGCTATCGCGGTGAGCTTGTGCTTGAGGCGGCGACGACGAGTGCTGCGGGCCGCGAGGCGATCGAGGATTTCATGGCGGCTTATCTGGGCGAAGCGACTGAAGGCCGCCCCCGCCTAGTCTCGGCCGCAGGCCACATATTCACGGATGTCAGCGTGGTCTCGCCGGTCATGATGAAAGCGATCTCGGTGATCAACCTGGCCTCCGTGCGGGCGCTTGAGGAGGCGACCGGGACTTCCGTGCACCCCCTGCGCTTCCGCGCCAACATCTATCTTGACGGCGTGCCTGCCTGGGCGGAGCTCAACTGGCTCGGGCGGGAAGTCGAGATTGGCGGGATACGCTTTCGCGGGGCCCTACGGACGCGGCGCTGTGCCGCCATCAACGTCAACCCCGAGACCGCCACACGCGATGCCAATCTGCCGAAAACGATCATGCAGCATTTCGGCCATGCCGATCTTGGCATTTATCTTGAGGTGCTGAGCGACGGCGTCTGTTCGGTCGGCGATGCGGTGACGGTCGCGGCCGCCGCCTGACGAGGGCGGAAAGGTAATCAGGGTTTCGAGATTCTGTTCGTCGGACCAGCGCTTTACTCCCGGCTTCCTTCGGATTCCAGGTTGCCCGCAGCACCGTTGCCTTTCGCTAACTTCCCCTTGTCGGGCCCGACGCGGTTGGCCGAACCAGGAAGTTCGTCGCAAGCCGCACCGCCAACAGCGGCGAACTTCGGCTGTCGACCCATTTGTGCCGTTCGAACATTGCTCTGCTCA
>NZ_JAXDPY010000537.1:0-8016 GCF_034668105.1 Paraburkholderia sp.
TGTTGATTGCCATAGTTAGTCAACACGTTTTCCGATGGTGGCCCATGAAACGATTCATCGAAAGCGCGGCGCGAGAGCAACTAGCGTTGCTACCCGAGTATCTCGACGATTACGTCGACGCCGAGCCCCCCGTGTACGTGGCCAACGAACGCATGCAGTACCTGGGGCCGGACGGCAAGCTGATCACCGGGTCGCTGCGCGATTTCACGCGCATCACGATCGGCAAGTGTTTAGTCTCGCTCGACGCGTTCCTGCAGGCCTGGAGCGACGCCGACAAAAAGCAGGCGATCGTCGGCGAACTCGAGCAGCACGGGATCCTGTTTGACGAGCTGGCCAGGGAGATCGGCGAGGACCTCGCCTTCTCGCATCGAGATCGACTCGGTGTCACTCTTGCCGCGGTTTACGGATGACTCACGCCGCAGTTTGCTTGCGCCGGACACGCTGACTCGCACGCCCGCCCGGCATGCCCCCGCCTATGCGCGCGCGAAATTCAATGGCATGCTGTACTGATAGTACGGCAGGCCCGCCAGGGCGGCCCGCGCCTCGCCGCCCGGGTTGCTCGCGATACGACTGTCGCGATCGAGCAGCATCGTCGTGCGATGCTCCTGATCGAAGCGCGGCCAGTGGGGCAGCAGCGCGTTGTTCGGATCTCCGGTGTGCGCGAACGCCGCCCAGGTCGCCATTGTCTGGCGCGTGAGCGGCGCAATGTCCTCGCCGGTGCCGACGAGCCCCGCGGCCGTCGTGGCCGTGCCGAACACGAACGGCACCTCGGCGGTGTGGGGCGAATGAAGCACGCCCCCCATCACCGGTGTGCGCCAGTCGAACACGTAGGCATAGACCGGCGCGCTCGCACGGGTCGCCTGGCGTACCGCGATTTCGACAGTGTTGCGGCGGAACATATAGTCGGTGGTGATTTGCGCCAGCGCGTCAGTCGGCGAGGCGCCTGGCAACGTCGAACGGTAAGCCTCGACCACGGTGCGCGCGGCGGCCGGCGCGACGCGCAGATAGCGAGCGACCCGCCGCTCGACTTCGGGCATCCCCAGCAAAAAATTGTTCGGGTCGCGCGCGAGCATCAAGGTCGTCTCGGTCGCCGCATTGCCGATCAGGAGCGGGATGCCATGCGCAAGCGCGCCCGCGTCGGGATCGTAGGGGTTGCGCGTAAAGGAGCGGCCGTCGAGCACGGCCCGGAAAGGATCGCTGATTTCTTTCATTGCCGCGAGCATCCGGGCGGCGGGCACCCGCTGCAAAGCTTCCCCCTCGGCCCGCGCGAGACCGAGCTTGCTCGCGAGCTGAGCGGCTTGCCGGGCGGCTTCATCGGGGCCGGTAAGGCGTAGTCCGCCCGAGCAGCTTTGCGCGATTGCCTTGTGAAAGAGGCCATTGGCGGCCGGCATTTGCAAGAGCGCGGCCACTTTCGCCGCGCCGCCCGACTGCCCGAAGATCGTGACATTGTTCGGGTCGCCACCGAATGCTGCCACGTTGTCGCGGACCCACCGCAATGCCGCGACCATGTCCAGCACGCCCGCGTTGCCCGCGTCGGCAAACCGCTCATCGCTACCCGCTAGCGAGAGAGAGCCGAACACGTTGAGCCTGTGGTTCACGGTCACGACCACCACATCACCGGCGCTTGCCAGCTCGCTGCCGTTGAAACCGGGCGCACTGCCCGCGCACGTGACCCAGCCGCCACCGTGCAGCCATACCATTACCGGACGCAGCGTGCCGTCCTTCAACTGTGGCGTGAAGACGTTGAGCGACAGACAGTCCTCGCTCGTTGGCTCGAGCGATACGTACCAGCCGGTCAACGGCGTGGGCTCCTCCGCGTTTTGCGGCGCTGAGTTGCCGTACGCCAGCGCAGAGCGGATACCGCCCCAAGGCTTCACCGGTTGAGGCGGCAGGAATCGGTTGGCGCCCCCCGTCGATGCAGCGTACGGAATACCTTTGAAGCTGAAACCCTTTCCTTCGCGCGCACCGCTCACCTTGCCGCTTGTGGTTTCGACGATTGGCTCTGCAGTGGTGCCCGTTGCTCCCGTTGCCGCATAGGCACCACGGATGGCGAACGTGGGCAACATGCCGGTGCCGGCAATGGCGGCGACGCCTTTGATCAGCGTTCGACGCACCGGCTGCGCGCAGCCCGCGTCTGTCATTGATATCGCGTTTTCATTGACCGAAGCCTTGTCGAGGTGGGTTGTTCGCCTCATGCTCTTGTTTCCTGAAGTGGAATGGGTTCGATTTACGGTTTCATCAGGCATTGTCGTCTTCCAGAACGAGGAAGGATCGTATTCGTGGTTGGGGCAGTACAACGGTATGTCCCGAGCGCGGGTCCAGATTGTCCTCTTTACTTCGTGGTGCATCGAATCGCGACAGACGAACCTTACCGCGCAACCGGTTCTCCATTATCCAATGCGAAATGGACGGGCTAGACTGCACTGATTAAACAGGTGTTGGGGAGCAAGCAAATGGCGGCGCACGGCGATAAGCTCACAACGAATGAATTGGCCACCTGTTGCGCATCGATCCGGTAACCGCCGGAACTTGGATGCTGACGGTCGACCCGCATCGACCCCGGCACGATGTCGGCAGCGCGATCTACCTCCGTTCATAGCGGTCTGATCAGCGTTCGCCGCTAACGCCGCGCGATCGATGAAGTTGCACGGGAAACATCGTGAGCTGGCAGTTTAGCGTGTTGATGGCCACGCAATGCTTCGGTTGTTGGCCCTCCATCTGTTGTCGCTCAACCTCACTCAAGCGATTGGAGGGTGGCGGCGACTCGGTCGTGGTGCGGCCATCGTCGGTACTGGCAAGTGCGGTGCAGCGGTTCGGCATCCGTATTGTCCATTCCTGTCTTGCCGCCGCGCTGTCGGCCGATTGGATTTGAGCTTGGCCGCAGCGATGGCGACGCCGAGCACCGCCGCGATCGTCAGCAAGTCGGCTGATAGCGCCGCAGCAACCGCTTGCGTGCGTGTATGAAAGGCGGGCGCTGCGACCTGCAGCGCGGTGTCGGCAACGATCGAAATGAGCGTTCCCCAGACAAACCAGATCAGTCCCTGGCGACCGACCGTAACCACTGGCGGTAGCGCCGCGGCCAGCCGGTCGATCCACTCGAGCCGGCTCAGCTGCGCGACTAGCCAGGCGATCGCGACGAAGTTGAGGACTCTCAGGGAACTCAGGTGCTGTTTCAGATTGCCGGGTTCCGGCTGGCTCTCAATCATCAACTTGTAAGCGGCGAAAGCCAGCGCAACGGCGAGCGCAATCCTGGTCAGCCGTAGTCCGGCGCGCGAAGTCTGGAACACGGTGGACACCGGATGCAGCCGGCACAGCATGCCAAGCATAAACATCAACTGCCACGCGAACGGATCGAATGACCAGCCGATAGGGTCGGCGCTCGGCAGCAGATGCGCAAGCGGGGGTGCGCACAGCCACAACGCCAGGCTCGCCAGCAGGGCGGGAGCCGGCCTGCTACCAACAACCGGCGTCACCAGCGGCACGCACAGCGCGAACCCGATATACATAGGCAGCACTGCAGCCAGATCAGGCTGGCGCCGTAGCGTGGCGATATCGAGTAGCGTCTGGAACGGCCGGACCAAAAACCGTGGCGCATCGGTATAGGTCAGTATGGTGGTGTGGATGTGCAGCGCGAGCATCGCCAGGCCGCAAAGCAGCATTAGAGCGGCCGTCCGGAGATAGCCACGATAAATTTCCCAGCTGCGTTTAAGGAAGCGGCGATGCGCGTGCGCTGTGCCACCGCTCACTGACATCCCGCAATAAGCGGCGGCGCTCGCATAGCCGCCGAGAAAGACGAAGACCTCGGCCGCGTCGCAAAATGCATAGGTATGCAATGTCAGATGCGAGAGCGCGCTGTGCGAGACGTGATCGAGCGTAATCACAATCAGCGCCAGGCCGCGCAGGAAATCGACGCTCGTTGAACGAGCGGGATTTCGAGTCATGGTGAAACTCCGCTTGATGCTGTGTGGATGTGACGATTGAGGCTGCGGAGATTGCGCCGGGCCGGCCGAGCAGCCGCCAGGGGTGTTCACGAATCCGGCTTCGTGTCGGGCTTTGTCGTTTCCGAACCCTATCTCACGCCTGAGCCCCGTCAGTCGGCGCAGTCCTCTTTGATCGAGCAGGGCTCACAGGCTTCGGGCCTGAAGGCCTGCCACTCGGGAATCACAGGTGCCCAATCGTCGAGGGCGGAAAAGTCTTCGATGTGTGTGGATTCGTTCATGATGATTTTCCAGTGGGCGATCGGGTTCCAACCGGGGTATTACCGCGGCCAAAGTCGATCTGATAGCGCTCAAAGAACAACTCTAGGCCTCCGGCGTCTAAGTGAAAACCCTAATAAAGACAAAACGTTGTTCCAACCCACGCAAGAATGGCCATCCGGACGCACGTTCTCCGCTTGGAGCGAACCCGACCTTAAATTGTTCGAGGCGTCCCCTGGCCGCGCTGAGCGCGCCCAACATAACCGGGCGCAGCGGGCCGCCGAACGACCGCCGCAAACCATTCGTACCCCGCCCCGTCCACATTCCACACGCCTGTTCCTCTACCTTTTTCGAAGATCTCAGCCAGGACTTGAGCGCCTGCGATGAGCGTTTCCTGTTCGAGGGCTTAGCGCCGTTCTGGGCTGGCTCGTCACCGCATTCGGACTTTCCTTCGGCGCGCAGTTCTCGTTCGACTTGCTCAACAAGATGATGATGATCTGTTCCACAGTGAAGCCGCATGAGAAGAGCCCCGAGGAGGCGTCGCACGATCATCAGAATCTGTAGTGCCTTGCGAGAGGCAGCACTAGCCGATGACTCGCCGACCGACTCGAACGGATGAATGTCCGTTGCAGCCGTTGAGGTGGGCGCTTGGTTCAGTGTCCGGAACGGGTGCGTGCTGCCGGCCGCAGCCAGGCGAGGGTGAAGCGGCGCATGCCCGTTGCATGAGGCGGCACGCGGCCATAAGCTGCCTTACATCTGCCATGATTCCACGGGCGGCTTGGCAAACAGAAGCGGCCATTGCAAAAGAGCCAGGTTACTGAACGAGCCGGAGAAAGCGGGCGCAGAAGGGACCGACGCCAATCCGGGTAAATTGTACGGCTGTTGCCGCACATGGATTCGAAAGATGAAAGATGAAAGATTGCTTGAGATGCGCGTCTTCAAGGCCGTGGTGGAGGCCGGGGGCTTCACCGCGGCGGCGAATGTGTTAGGGGTTAGCCAACCCTTTGTCAGCCAAAGCGTCAACAGTCTGGAGCGCAGGCTCGGCGTGCAACTGCTGCATCGTTCAACGCGCACCCAGCGGCTGACCCATGAGGGCGAGCGCTTTCTGCTGTCTTGCAACGACATTCTCGAAAGCCTTGAGGAAGCGGAAGCGCAGGTCCGATCTAGCGAGCCGTCCGGCAATCTGCGCATTAGCGCACCTCATGCGTTTGGCATGGATCAGCTGGTGCCCGCGTTGCCCGGTTTTCTGTCGTCCTACCCGAAGGTGTCCGTGCATTTTTCCCTATCGGATTCCAACGTCAACCTGATCGAGGACAACTTCGACGTCGCAATCCGCATGGGCCGACTGCAGGATTCCTCTCTGCGCAGTCGAAAGCTCTGCGACCTGCAACGAATCGTCGTCGCGTCTCCGGGCTATCTCGCCGCGCACAGCAAGCCCGTGACTCCGCTCGGCCTGTCCAGACACGCCTGTTTGACATGGGAGTCGCCGCGCGAGCATCTGAACCAGTGGCCGTTCATGATCAACGGCAGGCTCGAACGGGTCGCGGTGCAGGGTAGTTTCCGCAGTACCGACGGCACCACCCTTTTTCAGCTATGCGTGGCCGGCGTGGGCATCATGCGCCTAGCCGAACACCTGGCATTGCCCGCGATCCGCAGAGGCGACCTGGTGCCGCTCCTCCCGGAGTACCAGGCCAAGGATGACACCGCGATCCATGTCGTCTATCTGCCCGAGCGCCAGCTGGTGCCGCGCATCCGCGCCTTAATCGACTATTTCGTCGATGTCTTCCGCGAGCCGCCCTGGCAGAAGCCATAGGTGCCGGAGATTTATATGTTGGCGTAATAAATCCTATTGCCCGGCGCGCCTAGATCGGCGACCGGTGTTTCCTTATCGTTAGCGGCATGCGATCACTGCTACAAAAGGAGACACCATGAGCACCGGAAAAATCGATATCAGCGCGCAGCAGGCCGAACTGCGTCGCACGATTTCCCATCCTTCGAACAACTCCATCTATCGGCCGAAGCAGGCAGGGCTGAAGTTCCCTGAACTGCCCGACTTTTCGTCCTTCGCCCAGGAGCGCCAGCACCGCAAGGAACGCCTCGTCGCCGCCTGCCGCGCTTTTGCACTGCACAATCTCGACTACGGTTTCGCCGGCCACCTCACCGTGCGCGATCCTGAGTTCCCGGAGCTGTACTGGACCAATCCGATGGCCGTGCACTTCTCCCGGGTGAAACTCTCGAACCTGATTCTGGCCGACCATACCGGCAAGGTCGTCGAAGGCGAGTACGCGCTCAACCGCGCCGGCTTCGTGCTGCATGCTGCGGTGCATGAAGCCAATCCCGACATCGTTGCGATGTGCCATGCGCACACGGTCTACGGCACCGCGTTCGCGGCGCTCGGACGTCCGCTCGACCCGATCACCCAGGATGCCGCGGCCTTCTATGAAGACCATATCGTGATCAAGGACGAGGCCGGTGCAGTCGCGGTCGAGGAAGAGGCCGGGCTGTCGGTTGCCGACTACTTCAAAAACGTCAAGGCGGCCATTCATCAGAATCACGGCCTGCTGACGGTGAGCCGCCACAGCATCGAAGCCGCCGCGTTCTGGTTCATCGCGCTGGAGCGCTGCTGTCAGCAGCAGTTGCTGGTCGAGGCTACCGGCGTCAAGCCCGTCATGGTTCCGGAGCACAGCTCGCGCTACAGCCGCGAACACGTCGGCAGCGAATACATCGGCTGGCTCCATTTCCAGCCCATTTATGACCAGCTCGTGCAGACCACGCCGGACATGTTCGACTAAACGGCCAGGATAGGCCGCCGCATACACAACAAGTCGCGTCGGCGCAACGACGGAGCGCGCCGGCGGTGATTCAAGGAGACAACGATGTTGAAAACCGCTTACGGCGATGTCGTCACACCAGCCAACACCGAGGACCGGACCTACGCCAAAGTGACATGGCGGCTGGTTCCCTTCCTCTTTCTCTGCTACGTCTTCGCTTACCTGGACCGGGTCAACGTAGGCTTTGCCAAGCTGCAGATGCTGACCGACCTCAAGTTTAGCGAAACGATCTATGGCTTGGGCGCTGGGATTTTTTTTATCGGCTATTTCATCTTTGAAGTGCCGAGCAACATCGCGCTGCATCGTTTCGGCGCGCGGAAATGGATCGCCCGTATCATGCTCAGCTGGGGTCTGCTTTCCGGTGCGATGATTTTCGTAAAGACGCCCACTGCCTTCTACGTGCTGCGCTTCCTGCTCGGCGTCGCTGAGGCCGGCTTCTTTCCGGGCATCATTCTCTACCTGACCTACTGGTATCCGTCTTCGCGCCGCGGCAAGATCACCGCAATGTTCATGACCGGGATTCCAATCGCCGGCGTGATTGGGGGTCCGCTTTCGGGCTGGATACTGAACACCTTCAGCGGCGTGCACGGCATGGCTGGGTGGCGGTGGCTGTTCCTGCTCGAAGCGCTGCCTTCCATCATCGGCGGAATTGCGGTGCTGCTCTACCTCGACGACAGGATCAGCGCGGCGAAATGGCTGAGCGCTGAAGAAAAGTCGCTGCTCGAGACGGGGCTGGCGAACGAGTCAGGGCACATCGAGGTGCATAGTGCAAGCGGCGCATTCACCAACAGGCGCGTGTGGGTGCTGTGCCTCTGCTACTTCGGCATCATCATGGGTCTCTACGGCATCAGCTTCTGGCTTCCCACGCTCATCAAGGCCTCGGGCGTAAGCGACGCTTTCAATGTCGGCCTGCTGACGATGATCCCCTACGGCGCCGCGGCCATCGCAATGGTGCTGCTGGGACGCAGTTCGGACCGGAGCAAGGAGCG
>NZ_JAXDPY010000538.1:0-4932 GCF_034668105.1 Paraburkholderia sp.
AGGCGATCCCCTTGCTGCGCGAAGTGCGCCGGCATGCACACGACAGTGTCTGGGTGTGCGTCTCCGCGACCGATCCGCTCAATCTCGCCGGCACCTTGCTGACCGGCGACAAGGTACCGTCGGTGGCCGGCAACCGCCTGCTGTTTCGCGACGGCATCGTGGTCGCCACACTCGTTGCCGGCGACTTTAATTTTCTGCCCACGCTCGGCACCGACATGGAAGCAAAGACCCAGGCCCGTTTGCGGCTTGCGAGACGTTATTGATCGAGCCACGCCAGCTCGTCGAGACGGGCTGGCCTTGTTAGCCTGCAGACAGGGATCATGGGCGCAATGCTCGCTGCAAAAGCAAAAAAAGCACGCCTGTGCTGGATCGACTAAAACCGCATCACCCAGCCGCGGGAAAGAGCGGACACAAGCCACACCCGCCCGAGCCCCGAATAAAAGCTTAAAGCTCGTGGCCATCGCAACCGTTAATGTTTATAGGCCCGAACGCCAGCCGCTTAGCTACAATGGGGGCAGTCTTTAAGTATGATGAAGACTGTTTGCCGCCATCCCGCCTTCACGACGGACTCATCGGCACACACGCCCGGGGATCTCATGAACGACGACCAACACGATCAGGTGCTTTTTGCGCAGTTCGGCACAAGCAGCCCTTGCTGGCGTCTGTCGAACGACAGCAACGCACTGGAACTCACGCCCGTCACCGGCGAGGTGCCCGCCAATGTCGCCATTCCTCTGAATCCCCAACAGGCTTCTCAAATCCGTTGCCTGACCGGCGTCACCTCGCATCTGATCCTCGACGTGCGGCTGTTCGGCGAACCCCTGCGCCTGCACCTCGTCGGTAAAAAACTCGCCAGCAATACGTGGGCCGGTACCGCTTCGGCCTATGGCGACACCGAATCCGTCGCGCGCGATCTGGTCCACGGTCTTTCGTTCGCCGAACAGGTGGTCTCCGAAGTCAATTCGGTGGTGGTCATCGTTGACAGGCACGGCCGTATACAGCGCTTCAACCGTCTCGCCGAGGAACTCACCGGCGTCAAGGAAGAAGACATCGTCGGCCGCAATGTGTGGGCGCTGTTCATGACCACTGAATCCGGCGCGGCGTCGAGCCAGAACATCACGGGGTTCTTCAATCGCGGTGTCTCGTACGAAGTCGAGCGGCGCATCAAGACGATCCATGGCGAGCGGCTCTTCCTGTTTCGCAACAAGTTCGTTCACAGCGGCAGCGGCGTCGAAGAGCAATTTCTGATCTGCTCGGGCACCGACATTACCGAAGAGCGGCTCGCGCAGGAAAGACTGACCGAACTGGCGAACACCGATTCGCTCACCGGCCTGGCCAACCGCAACGCGATCCAGGACAAGATCCGTACCGCGATCGAGGAAGCCGGCCCGGACGAATCGGTCGGCGTGCTGTTCCTCGATCTCGACAACTTCAAGAAGGTCAACGACCACTACGGCCATGTGTTCGGCGACCGGCTGATCCGCGATGTGTCGGCGGCCATCCGCACCTGCCTGAACGAAGACGATGCGCTCGCGCGCCTCGGCGGCGACGAATTCATCGTGCTCGCCGCCAAGGGCACCGCCCACGAGCTCGAAGCCACCGCGCAGCGCATTCTCGAACGTTTGCGCACGCCGTTCAGTCTGGGGCTCGTCGAGGTCTACACCGGCTGCTCGATCGGCATCGCGCGCTATCCGGAACACGGCGACAGCCTCGAATCGCTGATCCGTTCCGCGGACACGGCCATGTACGTGGCCAAAGATGAAGGCAAGCGCACCTATCGCGTGTTCTCGCCCGACATGAACCGCAAGGTCGCCGAGTACATGTGGCTCGACACCAACCTGCGGCGCGGCCTCGAGGAAGGGCAACTGACCCTGCACTATCAACCCAAGCTCGTGCTCGCCACCGGTGCGGTGCAAGGCGCGGAGGCGCTGGTCCGCTGGAATTCGCCGGAGCGCGGCCAGATCATGCCGGCCGAATTCATCCGTTATGCCGAAGAATCCGGGCTGATCGGCGTGCTCGGCCGTTGGGTCATGGAAACGGCGGCACGGCAGGCGGCCAAATGGAAGGCGGACGGCTACAACCTGCGCATCGCGATCAACGTGTCGGCACGCCAACTGGTCGATACCGCCGTGGTGCGGCATTTCAGCGAAGCGCTGCAGCGCGCGAACCTCGATCCGTGTCTGGTCGACCTCGAACTCACCGAAAGTTGCCTGATCGAGGACGAAGCGGCGGCGATCGATCTGATCAAGCAATTCCGCCAGCTCGGCGCGCAGGTTCATCTGGACGACTTCGGGACCGGCTATTCGTCGCTTTCGCAATTGGGCCGGATTCCGCTCGACGTCATCAAGCTCGACCGCAGTTTCGTCCGTTCGATCAATGCCGACACCAAAGCGCAAGCCCTGGTGCGTTCGATGGTGGCGGTCGCGCAGGAACTGGATTTCAAGGTGGTCGCCGAAGGGATTGAAACCGAGTCCGAAGAAGTCTTCATGAAGGGACTGGGCGTGGACTACGTGCAGGGCTTTCTGTACGCTCAGGCCATGCCGGCCGCCGAATTCGAGCGCTGGTTGCAGGACAGGCAGAAGCTCAGACTGATTGCCTGAGTTTTAGCGCGCCGCGCGGGAAATCCGCTCGCTGGGCGCCCCCGCGGGAAGTCTCGCAGGGCGCGCCGCTCACGCGCGATCGGGTAGGGCGCCGGAGCGATTCAGGCGAAATTGGCCGCGCCGGCGCTCGCCTGGCGCAAGTTCGACGTCCGGCGGTTTTGCAGCATCACCAGCCGCTCCATGAAGGCGAGGTCCTTTTCCTCGATCGTGAAGGCTGCGTCCACCCAGTCCTCGGTGATTTCCATCAATTCGGCCCGCGAGAGCTGCAGCACGCGCTGGCGCGCCCGCAGCATCGCGCGGATGCCGTTGATCTTCGGCCGGAGCGTGTCGATAAAGGTGCGCGTCGCCATATAGGCGTCGCCCGGTTCGAACAGCTGGTCGACCAGCCCCTTGCCGAAGTGCCACTCAGCCGTATGCGATTCCCCCACGCCGATCAATTCCTCGGCCAGCCGCATGCCCACCTTGCGCGCGACCAGTGAATAGCCGCCCATGCCCGGGAACAGGTTGAACGCGATTTCCGGAAAACCCATCCGCGCATCGGTCTGCGCCAGCAGGAAATGATGCGCGAGCGCCGCCTCGAACCCGCCTCCCAACGCCGTGCCCTCCACCATCGCGATCGAAATGGCCCCCGTATCGAAGCCGCGAGCCGCGCCATGCACACAATCCACGCAGGCGCGCGCGTACGCCAGCAGCGCCTGGCGCTTGCCGGAGCGGATCGTGTCGGCGAAGAAGTCGAGGTCGCCCCCGACGTTGAACATGGTCGGGATCAACGAGCCGGTCACCCAGAAGTCGATCGGCAAGCCGGACTCTCGTGCTGCCTGCGCGAGACCCAGAATGTCGTGCACCAGATCGAGATTGAAACAGGGACGCGGCTGCGCCCGCAGCATCATCCACATGATGTTGCGGCCTTCTTCGTAGTAAGCGGAGACTTGCGACAAATTGCCGGCTTCGAGAAATGGACGGCAGGCGTGATGATTATGCAAGTTCATTTGATCGGTCCTTTTAGGGTTAAACACTGGTATTGCAATGCGAGCCTAAAGCAGACCGGAATAGGATGGGAGCGGGGTAACCAACAGATGAATGCAACACGCGCGTGAAGTCCCGGCTGGCGGCGCTCTGCGGGGAGAAAAAGCGTGCACTAAAAGGATGCGGGGACGCAAACGGTTGCGCATCGCAGATGGGCGGAATTAAGCTGCAAAACCAACCGCTGCCGCAATAATTTAGCGCACGAACAAAGCGGGCATTTCTTGCCGGATTTGAATGAGAAGGATTAGCCTTCGATTAGCCAATGCAATCGAAATATGGCTTGCAAATGATTGTTTTCTTATTTGTGGGCTAGCAGACAGAATATGCAATTTGAATAATTAAACGCAGGCGCGGCAAGGCGCCCGGGATTCGCACGCGATCAAGGCTATTGCAACTTCGCGGCCCATCGCTCAGCCTGCTCCGCGTTCATGCCGACGGCCAATGCCGCCGCGCGGATCTGCGCCCACGTAGCCGGATCGACCGGAACGCCCTCGGCCTCGCGTTGCGCGCGGATCATCCGCTCGGGTTCGCCGGGCTCATAGATACGCTCCGCGCCGGCGGCGAGCGGTGAAGCCTTCACCCAGTCGATGAACGCATCCGCCTCGGCCTGCGCGGCGGGTGCGTCGAACGCGGCCGGGTCGACGATCACCGAGAGCATGCAATTGATGATCGCGTTGGTCGTGCCGAGCGTGTCCGAGTGCGTGGTGAAGCCGCCGGAGAGCGCACCGGCGAAAATCTCGCACATTGCCGCGAGCCCGAAACCCTTGTGACCACCGAACGGCGTCAACGAGCCGAACGGCGCTTCGTGCATGACCGTGGGGTCGAGCGTCGGAAAGCCCTCGTGATCGATCAGCGCGCCGGGCGGCACATGCTTGCCCTGGTTATAGGCGACGCGCGTTTTGCCGTACGCCACCGTGCTGGTCGCGAAGTCGAGCACGAGCGGCGGCTTGCCGGGCCGCGGATACGCCGCGCAAAACGGATTCGTACCGATGCGGCGGTCCGCGCCACCAAACGGCGCGACGAGCGGATCGCCCGCCACATTGACGAAATGGAAGGAGACCAGGCCGGCGCGCGCGCATTGTTCCGCCCAGTGCCCGATGCGCCCGATATGGTGCGCGCTGCGCAAGCCGACCGCGCAGATGCCGAGGCGTTTCGCGCGCTCGATGCCCTGCTCCATCGCCTCGAACGCGACAACCTGACCGAAGCCTCTCGCGCCTTCGACGGTCAGGACCGCGCCCGCATCTTTCACGATCCGCGCGTGCAGATTCAGTTGCAGTTGCGCGTCGGCCAACGACGCCACGTAGCG
>NZ_JAXDPY010000539.1:0-2877 GCF_034668105.1 Paraburkholderia sp.
TGGCGCACCAGCAGGACGAACAGGCAGCCTGCACCGCTCGTCAACGCGCTCGCCGCCGTGCCGGTCACGCCGAGCGCATTCAGCATGCGCAGCGGGTACCAGATCATCCCCCACACCGAGGCGCCCAGCATGATCGCCAGGGTAGGCCAGCCATTGCGAAGCCAGTGGGTCATGATGGGAGGCTCCCGCGGCGGTGGCCGTTCGTGCGGGCGGGGTGGCTGACTTTGGCCGGGTTGCCGACCTTGGCCGGGTTGCCGACCTTGGCGGGGTGGCTGACCTTGGCGGCGGTGCAGTCGCTGTGGCCGCTTTGAGCTGGTAGTCCGGCTCGGTCGAATTGTCTGAGTGGCTTCCCCTGCCCGCATTGCCTGAACCGTGTGTATGTCGCCGTTGCTGCTATGTACATTGCTGCTCCTGCTTCTTTTTTGCGCGAACCGTCCGCGGTTCGCGTCGTTCCCGCTGCGTCGCATTGACTGCGCCGCCTGGCGGGTTGCGCCGCCACGCTATAATTATCTGCTCGCCGCCGCTGCCGCCCTTTTCGCGTGTTTCATGCGCTTTACGGTCAGCATGCGTGCCAGCATTCCTCTGCGCCCTCTTCGATCAGGCTCGATCCGCCCAGTGAACCCGCTACTCGACTCCCTTCACCCCTATCCGTTCGAAAAGCTGCGCGCGCTTTTCAAGGACGTCACGCCGCCGGCCGGCCTCGCGCACATCAGCTTCGGCATCGGCGAGCCGAAACACCCCACGCCCGCGCTGATTCGCGACGCGGTGATCGCCTCGCTCGGCGGATTGTCGGCCTATCCGGCCACGATCGGCTCGCCGGCCCTGCGCGAGTCGATTGCGACGTGGGCAACGCAGCGCTACAACCTGCCGCCGGTCGATCCTGTCACTCAGGTGCTGCCGGTATCCGGCTCGCGGGAGGCGCTTTTTGCGCTTGCACAAACGGTCATCGACCCTAAGCTCAACGCCGACGGCGAGCCTGCGATCGTACTCTGCCCGAACCCGTTCTACCAGATCTATGAAGGCGCGGCGATCCTTGCCGGCGCGCAACCGTACTTCGTGAATAGCGACCCGGCGCGCAACTTCGCCTGCGACTATTCGGCCATCCCGGCGGACATCTGGGCGCGCACGCAGCTGCTGTACGTGTGCTCGCCGGGCAATCCCACCGGCGCCGTGCTCACGCTCGGCGACTGGCGCGAACTGTTCGCGCTGTCGGATCGTTACGGCTTCGTGATTGCCTCGGACGAGTGCTACTCGGAAATCTACTTCGACGAGAGCCGCCCGCCGCTGGGTGGCCTGGAAGCCGCGCATCAACTCGGCCGTGGCTTCGAGCGGCTCGTGATGCTGTCGAGCCTGTCCAAGCGATCGAACGTGCCGGGCATGCGCTCGGGCTTCGTGGCCGGCGACGCGGCAATCCTGAAAGACTTCCTGCTATACCGGACATACCACGGCGCGGCCTTGTCGACGGTGTTCCAGAATGCCAGCATCGCGGCCTGGAACGACGAAACGCACGTGCGCGAGAACCGCGCGAAGTACGTGCAGAAGTTTTCCACCGTGACGCCAATGCTCGCCGAGGTGCTCGACGTGCGCCTGCCGGACGCCGCGTTCTATCTGTGGGCGGACGTCTCGCGCACCGGCCTGTCGGACACCGAGTTCGCCCAGCGCCTTTACGCCGACTATAATGTGACGGTTCTGCCGGGCTCGTTTCTCGCGCGCACTGCGCACGGCGTGAACCCCGGCCGCAATTTCGTGCGCATGGCGCTCGTCGCCGATGTCGACGAATGCACGCAAGGCGCACAACGAATCGTCGATTTTTGCCGCGCGCTCGCGGGCTGAGTTTTTCGGATTCAGCAACCGCGCGCACCGCACTCCCTTCTTCAGACTTCAACTATTCAGAAAAGCACGCATATGTCGCAACAACTTCAGCAGATCATTGATACCGCCTGGGAAAACCGCGCCGACCTGTCGCCGAAGGCCGCGCCGGCCGAGGTGCGCGACGCCGTCGCCCACGCCATCGAGCAACTGGACAAGGGCGCGCTGCGCGTGGCCGAAAAGAAGGACGGCGACTGGGTCGTCAATCAATGGCTGAAGAAAGCCGTGCTGCTGTCGTTCCGCCTGGAAGACAACGCGCCGATGCCGGCCGGCGGTTACTCGCAGTTCTACGACAAGGTGCCGTCCAAGTTCGCCAACTACACCGCTGAAGACTTCGCCGCCGGCGGCTTCCGCGTGGTGCCGCCCGCCATCGCGCGCCGCGGCTCGTTCATCGCGAAGAACGTCGTGCTGATGCCGTCGTACACCAACATCGGCGCTTACGTCGACGAAGGCACGATGGTCGATACATGGGCCACCGTCGGCTCGTGCGCGCAGATCGGCAAGAACGTCCACCTGTCGGGTGGCGTGGGCATTGGCGGCGTGCTCGAGCCGCTGCAGGCCAACCCTGTCATCATCGAAGACAATTGCTTCATCGGTGCGCGCTCGGAAGTGGTGGAAGGCGTGATCGTCGAAGAAAACTCGGTGATCTCGATGGGCGTGTATCTGGGCCAAAGCACCAGGATTTACGATCGCGAAACCGGCGAAGTGTCGTACGGCCGCATTCCGGCGGGCTCGGTGGTGGTAGCGGGCAACCTGCCGTCGAAAGACGGCTCGCATAGCCTCTACTGCGCCGTGATCGTCAAGAAGGTCGACGCCAAAACGCGCGCGAAGGTCGGCCTGAACGAGCTGCTGCGAGGCGACTGATGGCACGCGGCACCAAGACCGTCGTCTACGGCATCCCGAACTGCGACACCGTGAAGAAGGCCCGTGTATGGCTGGAAGAACACGGCGTCGAGTTCGAGTTCCACGACTTCAAGAAGCACGGCGTGACCGAGCCGCTGGTGCAGG
>NZ_JAXDPY010000540.1:0-6287 GCF_034668105.1 Paraburkholderia sp.
TCTGGGGAGACAGTGGGAGCTGCCCCTGGAGTTTCGATGGGACACCCTGACGAAGTCATCAAGGCAAGACCGGGACGTCCGGCTGTCCATCTTTGGACTGCCCGCTTACTCGCAATCAGTCACCCGAAGCGACACCGCGCTACCCACGAGCAGTGGTCGCTTTGATTGGTTTTCGAACAACTCTGGACAACAAATAAGTTCTCGTTCAGATCATTCGTTTCCTACCGGTTACTTTTACATTTGACTGCCTTCTGCGGGCCGACCATCCCGCCTCTGATCCCGCTTGCAGTTCCTCTTCGAATTCCATACCGACAACCTGGCCTTCCGAGACGAGCCAGTCGCACAGTGCCGGAATTTCCTGAGCGAGACGCGGCCCGTACAGCTTGTCGCCGCGGCTAATAGGCTTGCCGGTCACGAGACACACGCCTTGGCGCTTCGCGCCTTCTGCCTACTTGCATGCCTCATCCGGACACGGAGGCCTCCGCACGCTAGCCGGTCTCTTCCAATGCCGGTTCGACTGACGTGCAGGACCGCCTCACTTGCGCTCGGCGGAAACGGCCGTTCTCATGTACTACGGAGCGCAATACCCGCGGGAAGACAACACCGCGCGCCACGCAATTTATCGAGCATGTCGCGATCCAGCCCGGCATGCGCCCGTAAATCGGCCTGCGCTTGTCTTCGGAGAACCGGCTCGTCGAATCAGATGCTATCGCTATGCGGTTGTAGTCAATGCCGACGCGGGCCATTGCGTTCTTTGCCCCATGGGCACGGAGATGACGCTGCGAGCAGTGTTCGCACAATTGCATGGTGGAATTTTGGGGACATCTGGAACGAGGCGATCGAGGACAACGCACGTGAGCCTCAGCCCTGCAAGCGACGGGTTAGGCCTTGCGGCGCAAACCAGCGGGAACCCACTGCCATCCACCGTCACGCTGTACGTTGTCTGTACGTCGGGCGGAGCCGTCCGGACCGGGGCATACAACGATTTCACCCAGGAATGCAACGTGCGCGAGGGATTGTCATCAAGGAGGCGTGAAATGAAAAATGCAATCAAACCCTGGCTTGTGTTTGCGGCGATGGTATCGGTGATTACTGGCTGCGCTTCAAGCGACTTGCCGACCGGAACGCAAACTCACCTGAGCGCAGCTCAGTGTCGTGACCTGACCGATATCCGAAACGGCGCTCCCGTCACCAGAGAACGCGATATGGGCGAACTCGCAGCATTGGAGCGAGCGGGATATCATCCCGAATGGAGCCTGGACCCTTACTACCCGGCCGACCTTCAGGCTGCCCAACGGCAGGTCAACATCTGGTACCAGACGGAATGCGCAGCGGCGCAGCGCGGTTGAGCACCCGCCGCTCCTCCGGTGCCCGACGGGCGGATCGTTTACGCTTTCCGCCTCGTGCCGACCCGCCCAGCTAATGAAGGGGAAGAAATCTTCATCGTCATCGGGCCAGTCGCCTCGCCCAAGCCATTGGCGGGCGGCACGCGTTGCAGGGGCGCCGCGTTGCCGATCGCGTCCTAAACCCCTCCGGCGTCTGTTCGAGAAGAGCAGTTCTCCGCCGGGATCATCAGCCAGTGGCCGTCCGTTACATCGAGCCAGGCGAACGTTCGCGCGTTAGCTGCTTGGAACGGCATGGCGCTTGCGGTACAGGAACGCGGCTTATTGGGATGACGAGCGCCGCTCTCGTTACAGCACCTGCGACCGGATTGCGCCGAACTCAATATGAGCCAGCCAGAAGACCTCGACCTATCACTGCATCAGGATTTCGACCGCCGATGGCGCATCGCCGAGTATGGGATCATCGCCGCCCTGTCGATCGTGTGCCTGGCCGCGCTGAGCGGCGCGCTCGGCTCCGGTCCCCTCAGCCGCGCCACCGAGTCTGTACAAGGTCCAGCAGCACGCACCCTAAGCTATGAGCGCATCCTGCGAAACCATGGTTCGAGCTGGATGCGAATCAAACTGAACGATGGCTTTTCCGGACTTGTCGACGTTCATCTCGACTCCACACTAGCTAATTCGGTCGCGATCGAAACTGTCATGCCCCGCCCACTGGCCGCGCGTGTCTCGACAGACGGCATTACCTACACGTTCGACGTCAGAACTGCCGAAGACGCCTCACTCAGTTTCAGGCTGGCACCTTACCGCATCGGATCGATCCTTACCGTTGTGACCGTGGGCGGTGCCCGCATCACCATCACTCAAATCGTGCTTCCCTGACCGTCATGGACATCCTTATCAGATCCGCTGGAGCCTATCTTTTCCTGCTCCTCGTCTTGCGCGTCACGACGCACCGGGTCAGTCGCACGATGACCCCGCTCGACATGGTCATCATGTTCCTGTTCGGCGGCCTGTCCAGCCAGGCGGTGCTGGCCGGCGACCAGTCCATTACTGCTGCTGTGATCGCACTGAGCACTATCGTCCTGCTGCACATTTTCGTTTCCACGGCAAAATTGCGGTTTCCCGGCCTGGGTCGCGTTGCAGAAGGAACACCGAGCATTGTTTTCGCACATGGCAAATGGAACGAGCAGCGCTTGCGGGAATTGCGCATCTACAAGGGGGACGTCCTCGCCGAAATGCGCCAGCGCGGCATCTCGGATATTGGCCAGGTCAAGTACGCAATCGTCGAGACCCACGGCGGTATCTCCATCATGGCGACGGATGGGTGACCGCTGCGTGCGACCTGCCCCTTCTTGGCCAGTGATCGTGGTGCCCGCAGATCGGAGATGGTCTCTGTCAATCTATCTCGACCTTTAGGCACGCCTTCGCTGTCATCCTATTCCCTCTCCAACCGGAAAAGAAAACTCCCCGAGCGGCAAGCCGTACGGCGCACTGGATTACGTGCACATCAGAAGCAGGCCAACGACAATGCGGCGTAACACCGTGCGGCTTCCCTTTCGCTCATCTTCTTGTGCGCGTCACTCGCGCTGAACGTCTGGACGAAAGCAATTTTCCATCCGGACCCCTCAAATTCAGGCATCAGGGTACGCAACTGAAAAAATCACTTCACGCTTTTCTACATGAAAAAAAGACCCTGCCCAAAGGGGACAGGCCGCACGCTCACGGCGTGTAAACGCGGTGCGCTGGAGCCGCCGACGCACCGCCTTTCTCAGTCACCGCCTGAACGCTCGAGCCGGATGACATGCTCAACCCGCGAGCCGTTCGCTTCTTCCGTGTAAACCACGCCGCAATGAATCACACGCCAGCCAGGCAGCGATGCGACCTGCGGCAGGCTACCGTTGTGCCGGCTGTCGATTCCACCGAGGCCGAACGCGGGTGCCGGCACATTGTTCTCGAGGGTCGCGTTCGATGTGATGACGTTGTCGTGCCAGGGAGATAGATTGCGTTTTGCTTCGAGCGCCTTGCCGTCAGTGTCCACCGTGTTATCAGACGATGCGGTGTTGGCGACGTCGACCGAAACGATCCGGCTGCGGGCCCGCTCCAGCGGATCCCTGGAATGCGAGGCGTAAGTGTCGAGGTCGACATCTGGCAGCGGATTGGACGTCTTGGGACCGGGCGTCGGCTCGGCAGAGCCGGCCGTGCTGCTGCTTCCAAACTCTTGCGCCTGGGTCTGCGCATCGGGCGACGCGGAGCCAGCCGCTGGTGTATGTGCGGGACTTTTAGCCGCAATCTCGTTTTGCTGCGCCTGACCGGGATTCGATTCTGCGTTCTGCATGTCGGAGTTTCCTGTTCGCTGATCTGATTTAAAACTCGCGGTGCGCTTGCCGACACCGCTGCGCCGCGGCTCGCAATATCGTTATGGTGCCAGCGGCCGCTGCACCGCCTGCCTGGGCTCGCGTCGGGCGCGTACCAGTGCATTGCCCAAAGGCGCAACCGGCGTTCCTGCGCGACGGCTCTATCAGCAGCGGTTGAAAAATTGATGACGATCCCACATTCTTGAGAATGCTATAACTTCGAAAAAAGGAGGCCATCAACGGCCGCCTCAAACACACACGGAGCGAGGACGACTGTCAAACCCTTTTCCGCTGCTTACTCGCCCGCCATTACTGCCCGCATTCAACGCACGAAGGCTCTGCCACGTAGCGGCTACCCGCAAGGCGCCCGTGCGTTGGGTAAAGAGAGGTGGCCCCGGCGCGCTCGCGCCGCACTGAGCCGTTCGACTGATCAAGCTGCCACCGCGCGCCTTCCCATCGACCATCCATTAACCGCCAGAAACACCAGCAGCGTGGCGCCAAAAATGCACTGCCGTCCGGCCTCGCCGATCTGCAGCGCGGTCAGCAAGCTGGTCAGAACGGTGATGAACACCGCTGCGATCGCCACGGCCACATAGTCGCCACGCCCACCGCCCAGCGACACACCGCCGATCACCGCGACGACTACACTGCTCAGTACATAACCGCTGCCGAGTCCGAGAAAGGCCTGCCCCACGTAACCGACCAGCAGCAGGCCGGTCAGCGCAGCAATGATCGCGCTTGCCGTGTAGGCCGCGATTCTAACGGTGCGCACGCGGGCACCGGTCAACAGCGCGGCGGTCGGATTCGCGCCGGTCGCCATCAGCCGCCGACCCCACGCCGAGCGGTCGAGAAACCACCATACCAAGATCCCCGCCACGAGCCACAGCACGGCAACCCTCGGCATGCCCGCGACGCTGCGCCCTGCCAGTGCAACGAGGGTCGCGCTGGCGGCGGTATTCGCGTGCAGCAACGATGACCACACGATCAAGCCGCCGTCGACGAGGCTCGCCATCGCTAGCGTCATCACGAGCGGCGGCACTCTCAACACAGTAACGCCCAGGCCGTTGATCACCCCGACCACAGCGCCGCACAATGCGGCCGCGACCAGCGCCAGCGGCAGCCCCCCGGGCCCGGCGCCGACGACGGCCGCGCCGACTGTTCCGCCCAGCGTGGCCGCCGCGCCCACGGACAGATCGAGTCCCTGGCCGCCGGCGATCATCACGAGAGTCTGCGAGACGCCGAACAAGCCAAGGAACGTGGCGATCTTCAACTGGTTCGCCAGCTGATCCGCGTTGGTAAAACCGGGCACCGCCCACTGTCCGGCCACCAACACGGCGACGACCAGCACCACCAACAACGTGCGTCTGGAGTAGAGCATGGCGTTCATACCGGTTTCCTCGCGCCGATGAACGTACAGCCGAGCGCCAGCAGGATGACCGCGCCCTTGAACACTTCCTGGTAGTTGCTCGGAATGCCCGCGAAGTAGACGACGTTGCCGATCAGCACGAGCACCAGCGCTCCGCAGATCGCGCCGAGCATCGTGCCGCGCCCGCCCGCCAGCGAAATGCCGCCGATCACGACCGCGGCCACCGAATTCAACGTGTAGGGCAGGCCGAGGCGCGCATCGCCGGACGAGGTCTGCGCGGAGATGCAGAGCGCCGCGCCGAACACGAACACCCACGCGAGCACGTAGCCAAGGAGCTTGACGACACGCGTATCGACGCCCGACTTGAACACCGCGTCCGCGGAACTGCCGGTTGCGATCAGGCGGCGTCCAAAGCGATGACGCTGCAGCACCGCCCATAGCGCCCATGCCGCGATGATCGGCACGGCCGCGAGCGGCAGCACGCCGACGCGCATCGCGAACCACTCGCCGAGCACCTCGGGCACGACGCCGCCAGGCTGCGGCATTAGCAGCAACGCACCGCCGAACCAGATTGCGCCGGTGGCGAACGTCGCGATCAGCGCGCTTTGCCGGAAGTAGCCGACCAGTACGCCGTTGCAGACGCCGGCCGTAAGCGCGACGGTGAGCGCCGCCGCACAGGTCGCGCCGGTGCCCCAGCCAGTCAGCGAGGGCGCGGCGGCGAGCACGCAGTTGACCAGCGAAATTCCCGCGCCGACCGACAGATCGAGTTCGCCCAGCAAGACGACCACGGCTTGCGCCATGCACACGAGAATCACCGGCGCTGCGTTCTGCAGATTGCTCGCCAGCGAATCGCCACTGAAGAAGTCCGGTTGAAGAAACGCGTTGCAGCCGACCACGATCAGCAGCATCAGGATGCCGGGCAATGCACTGGCATTGCGTGACGCGATCGCGTTGATGCCTTCGCGAACGCTCGGCGAGCGCTGCGCGCGGGGAATTCGGAGTCGTTCGGTCAGGCCGGCCTTCATGCGGCGCTCCTGCCGAACAGCGCGCTGGTCACGCGGGCTTCGTTCATCTCGGGTCCTTCGAGTTGTGCGACCACGCGGCCTTCGTACATGACGATCAAGCGGTCGCAAACAGCTAGCAGTTCATCCGTATCGGATGCGTAGACAATTGCAGCGGCGCCCACTTCGGCCAGTGCGCCGATCGCTTCGTAAATCTCCTTGC
>NZ_JAXDPY010000541.1:0-4903 GCF_034668105.1 Paraburkholderia sp.
TCCACCGAGCTGCGCAAGCAGGTCCACGACGCGGCCGCCTACATCCGCGGCCTCGCGCAAATGCGCAAACGCAACGCCGACTGGGCCGAACGCGCGGTACGCGAAGCCGTCAGCCTGTCGGCGAGCGAAGCCCTCGCGCAGCACGTGGTCGATCTGAACGCGCGCGACATTCCCGACCTGTTGCGCCAGGTGGACGGCCGCACGATCAGCACGAGCCACGGCGACGTCAAACTCAGCACCGCCAACGCAGCGGTGGTCACGCTCGAAGCCGACTGGCGCAGCCAGTTCCTCGCGGTCATCACCGACCCGAACGTCGCGCTGGTTCTGCTGATGATCGGCATGTACGGCCTGTTCTTCGAGTTCGCCAATCCGGGCTTCGTGCTGCCGGGCGTAGTCGGCGCCATCAGTCTGCTGATGGGGCTCTTCGCGATGCAGATGCTGCCGGTCAATTACGTCGGACTCGGCCTGATCTTTCTCGGCATCGCCTTCCTGATCGGCGAGGCGTTTCTGCCGACGTTCGGCTCGCTCGGCTTCGGCGGAGTGGCCGCGTTCGTGATCGGCGCGCTGATGCTGATCGATACCGACGTGCCCGGCTATGGCATTCCGCTGCCCCTGATCGCGGCCGTGGTCGTGTTCAGCGTCGCGTTTGTGTTCGGCGTCTCGCGGCTCGCGTTGCGGGCACGGCGCCGGCCGGTGGTGACCGGTTCGGAAGGGCTGATCGGCAGTGTCGGCGTCGTGCTCGACGGGGGCCTGCTACCTGAAGCTGGCCTGCTGCCGGGGAATGCGACGGCGGACACGACAGCCGCAGCAACAGCCGACGCAACCGCCGACGCCACAGCGGGCGGCACGCTGGCCGGCTGGGCGCAGGTGCAGGGTGAACGCTGGCGGGTGTCCAGCTCGGCCCCGGTCGCGGCCGGTCACGCAGTGCGCGTCACGGCGCGCCGCGGACTGACGCTGACCGTGGTGCCCGCGGAAGCACGACAACAAGGAGAACGCTCATGATCGGTTTCACATTCGGCTTCAGCAGCATTCTGATATTGCTGGTGATCGCGCTGATTGCTTCATCGATACGGATTTTTCGCGAGTACGAACGCGGCGTGGTGTTCATGCTCGGGCGCTTCTGGAAGGTCAAGGGGCCGGGCCTCGTTCTGATCATCCCAATCGTGCAACAGGCGGTGCGCATGGATTTGCGCACCGTGGTGTTCGACGTGCCGCCACAAGACGTGATCACGCGCGACAACGTTTCAGTGAAGGTCAACGCGGTGGTGTACTTCCGCGTCGTCGATCCGGAGAAAGCCGTGATTCAGGTGGCGCGTTATTTCGAGGCGACCAGCCAGCTCTCGCAAACCACGCTGCGCGCGGTGCTCGGCAAGCACGAACTCGATGAACTGCTGGCGGATCGCGAACAACTGAACGCCGATATTCAGAAGGTGCTCGACGCGCAAACGGACGCGTGGGGCATCAAGGTGTCGATCGTCGAGATCAAGCATGTCGACATCAACGAAACGATGATCCGCGCCATTGCCCGTCAGGCCGAAGCCGAGCGCGAACGGCGCGCCAAGGTGATTCATGCGGAAGGTGAATTGCAAGCCTCGCAGCATCTGCTGGAGGCGGCACAAACGCTCGCGAAGCAGCCGCAAGCCATGCAGTTGCGTTACCTGCAAACCCTCACGACGATTGCCGCCGACAAGAATTCGACGATCGTGTTTCCGCTGCCGATCGATCTGCTGAGCGCGGTGCTGGATCGCTTCAGCAAACCGTCGCCCTCCTGAATCGGGATCGCGCACGGGGTCAACGGGGCCGCATTGAATCGCTGGATGAAACGGTGCATTACCTTCAACCGCCTTACTCGAAAGGCTGACGAAAATTAAAATGCCGGGTCGTTTTTAACCGCTCCATGGGAGCTCATCATGAAAATCGCTTCTCTCGTTGCACTCGGCGCGCTGCTGGCCGCCGTTGGCATGAACAGCGCGTTTGCGCAGACCTCGCGGCCTTACGACCCGTCCGGGCCGAAAACGCGCGCTCAGGTGAAAGCCGATCTGGCCGAGTGGCGCGCCGCCGGCTACGATCCGCTCGACTGGATCGACTATCCGGAGAATGCACAACGCGCGGGCCGCATTGTCGCCGCCCGGCGGGCGCAGCAAGCGGGCGGGAGCACGACGCAGTAAGCAGCAAGCAGTCTCATCGTTGTCCTGAAGCGGCATGCCGGGCCGCCCGCGACCGCAAGGGTCGCCGGCGACGTGGGTTCTGCATGCCTTGCGCGTCTGCGGATCAGTCGCGCATCAGTCATCCGCCGCCTGGTTTCCGCACGGATTTGCGCGGTTAGCTTCTGCCCGAATCGTTTCAAGCCGCGCTATCCCACCCGGCTCTCCCGCTTGGCGTTTCCCCGCAACCAACCACCGTCTCCAGCCGCCACATCGTAAATTCGCTTGCCGCGCCGCCCCGCGCGCTGGCAAGGTATCATCTCGCCCCGTCAGCCAGGCTTCGCCGGCTTTAGGTACCTCAAAGAGGTGCGGGAGTGGGAACACTCCCGGTGACGCAATAGGGGCGCCGCCGTCAATCGTGATTACAATCCGCCCGCAGGCCTGGCTGCGCGGCGCATCGGTGCCATACCATTCGGTATCGTGCGCAACGGGATGGACCAGTCGGCCGCCGGTTTGCTGCGCATTGCCCGTATCAACCACAAGAAACGCTTTTTGAACAACGAGAGACCCGCCTCATGGACTCCATAAAACGATACTTCGGCTTCGAAGCCGCCGGCACCAACCTGCGCACCGAGGTGCTCGCCGGGCTGACCACATTCCTGACGATGGCCTACATCATCTTCGTCAACCCGGCGATTCTCGGCGACGCCGGCATGCCGAAAGACGCGGTGTTCGTCGCCACCTGCATCGTGGCCGCGCTGGCCTCGCTGATCATGGGCCTCTACGCGAACTACCCGATCGCGCTCGCGCCGGGCATGGGCCTGAACGCCTATTTCGCCTACACCGTTGTGAAAGGCATGGGTTTCACGTGGCAGGCCGCGCTCGGCGCGGTGTTCATCTCCGGCTGCCTGTTCCTGATCGTCACGCTGTTTCGTGTGCGTGAGGTCATCGTGAACGGCATTCCGCATTCGATCCGCATCGCGATCACCGGCGGCATCGGCCTGTTTCTCGCGATCATTTCGCTGAAGTCGGCCGGTGTGGTGGTCGGCAATCCAGCCACGCTCGTCACGCTCGGCGATCTGCACAACCCGCATGTGATCCTCGCGGTGATCGGCTTCTTTGCGATCGTCACGCTCGACTATCTGCGGGTGCGCGGTGCGATCCTGATCGGCATTGTCGGCGTGACGGTGCTGAGCTTTTTCTTCGGCGGCAATCAGTTCCACGGCATCGTCTCCGCGCCGCCGTCCATTGCACCGACACTGTTCCAGCTCGACATTCGCGGCGCGCTCTCCGGCGGGGTGCTGAACGTGATCCTGGTGTTCTTCCTCGTCGAACTGTTCGATGCGACCGGCACGCTGATGGGCGTGGCCAATCGCGCCGGGCTGCTGGTCGAGGGCAAGATGCATCGGCTGAACCGGGCGTTGCTCGCCGACAGCACGGCGATTCTGGCCGGCTCGATGCTGGGTACCTCGTCGACCACGGCGTATATCGAAAGCGCGTCGGGCGTGCAGGCCGGCGGCCGCACCGGAGTGACGGCGATCACCGTCGCCATCCTGTTCCTCGCGGCGCTGTTTTTCGCGCCGCTGGCCGGCGTGGTGCCCGGCTACGCGACGGCGCCGGCGCTGCTGTACGTGTCGTGCCTGATGCTGCGCGAAATGCTCGACCTGCCGTGGGACGACGCCACCGAAGTCGTGCCGGCCGCCCTGACCGCCCTGCTGATGCCGTTCACCTACTCGATCGCCAATGGCGTCGCGTTCGGTTTCATCTCGTATGCCGGCCTGAAACTGCTGACCGGACAGGCGCGCAAAGTGAAGCTGGTGGTGTGGATCATCGCGGCGATTTTCCTGTTCCGGTATTTTTACCTCGGGAGCGAATAAGCGCGGCGCCGTGCAACGCGGCGAAGCCTGCCGCAAAGCATCGCGGCAGGGGACCTGTGATGGGTTGTGGTTCAGTCTGGATCAACCATCGTTTTATTGAAGGTGCCCGTTCGGGTCGGGCACCCTTTATCATCTGATGATTGATAAAATCCAACGAACTGGTCACAGGAGTTCCCTGCATGTCCTACCACCGCGCCGCGGACCGCACCTCGGCCCGCTACTCGAGGCCCGCCATCTTCTTTCACTGGGCGATCTTTCTGCTGGTCGCACTCGCCTATCTGGCAATCGAAATACGCGGGCCCAAAGGCTCCGACAGCCGGGCTTTCTGGAGCAGCGTGCATTTCTGGGCCGGCACTCTCGTGCTGGGATTGGCGGTCCTGCGCCTGCTATGGCGGCTGTGGGCCGGCGCGCCCGCGGAAATCGAAGGCAATCGCGTGCTCGCGTTTCTGGCGCGGGCCGCGCATCTCGCGTTGTACGTCTTTATCTTCGCGCAGCCGCTGCTCGGCATCCTGATGACCAATGCCGGCGGACATCCGGTGACGCTGGCCTGGATCGATTTCAATTACACGCTGCTCGGCGCGGATCCGATTGCGCGGCCGTTGCTCAAGACCGCACATGTGTGGCTTGGCAATGCGTTTTACTGGGTGATCGGATTGCATGCGCTGGCGGCGATTGCGCATCATGTGGTGTTCAAGGACCGGACGCTGCGGCGGATGGTTTGATCCGCTCCCGGTCTTGTGCCACAGCAGCTGGAACACATCGCCGCGCGGAGTAGCAAAACTCGACTTACGCGGCGCGGCTTCGCTCAGTTGCGCCAGTTCGCTTCATAGAAACGCACGTAGCCGCTCCTCAGCACCAGACATTGCGCCCGCGTTTCCGATA
>NZ_JAXDPY010000542.1:0-3812 GCF_034668105.1 Paraburkholderia sp.
CTTCGCGTCGCTGTCGGCGATGAGGGCTGCGGCGGCCGCTTTCGGATCCGTCGCGCGTTGATACTCGAATGAATACATGTCGAATGCTCCGCTCAGGATCTCAGTGGGGTTGCTTGGCGCTTGAATTGGCCGCGTGAATCGCCGACCACACGCGATGCGGTGTCGCCGGCATTTGCAGATCGGTCACGCCGAGCGGCGCGAGCGCGTCGAGGATCGCGTTGATCACTGCCGGCGGCGAGCCGATCGCGCCGGCCTCGCCGCACCCTTTCACACCGAGCGGATTGTGCGTGCACGGCGTGCCCTTCACGGTTTCGACGGTGAAGTTCGGCAGATCGGACGCATGCGGCATCGCGTAGTCCATGTAGGAGCCGGACAGCAACTGGCCACTTTCGTTGTCGTACACGCAGCGTTCCAGCATCGCCTGACCGATGCCCTGCGCGAGTCCGCCGTGCACCTGGCCTTCGACGATCATCGGGTTGATCACGTTGCCGAAATCGTCGACCGCGGTGAACTGCTGGATGCGGCACACGCCCGTTTCGGGATCGACTTCGATCTCGCAGATGTATGCGCCGGATGGGTAGGTGAAGTTGGTCGGATCGTAAAACGCGCTTTCTTCGAGACCCGGTTCGAGCACGTCGAGCGGATAGTTGTGCGGCACATACGCCGCGAGCGAGATGTCGGCGAACGCCTTGGTGCGATCGGTGCCCGCGACGCGGAACACACCGTCCTTGAACTCGATGTCTTCCGCTGCGGCTTCCAGCAGATGTGCGGCGATTTTTTTTGCCTTGGTTTCGATCTTGTCGAGCGCCTTCATGATCGCCGAGCCGCCCACTGCAATCGAGCGCGAGCCATAGGTGCCCATGCCGAACGGGATGCGGCCGGTGTCCCCGTGAACGATCTCGACGCTTTCCAGCGCAATGCCGAGCCGGTCCGCGACCACTTGCGCGAAGGTTGTTTCGTGGCCTTGGCCATGACTGTGCGAGCCGGTGAACACGGTGACGGAACCCGTCGGGTGCACACGGATCTGGCCGACTTCGAAGAGCCCGGCGCGTGCGCCGAGTGCGCCGGCGATGTTCGACGGCGCCAACCCGCACGCCTCGATGTAGCACGAGTAGCCGAGACCGCGGCGCTTGCCGTTCTTCTCCGATTCCTGCCTGCGGGCTTCGAAGCCCTTCACGTCCGCCAGTTCGAGCGAGCGCGCGAGGATGGTTTCGTAGTCGCCGGTGTCGTAAGTGAGGCCAACCGGTGTGGCGTACGGAAACTCGCGGATGAAATTGCGGCGACGGATTTCCGCGGGATCGAGTTTCATCTCGCGTGCCGCGGTTTCGACCAGGCGCTCGACCACGTATGTCGCTTCGGGACGGCCGGCGCCGCGGTAGGCATCGACCGGCACGGTATTGGTGAAGACTGCTTTCACCTCGGCGTAGATGGCGGGCGTCGTGTACTGGCCGGCGAGCAGCGTGGCGTACAGGATGGTCGGCACGCTCGAGGCGAAGGTCGACAGATACGCGCCCATGTTGGCGATCGTATGGATGCGCATCGCGAGGAATTTGCCGTCGGCGTCCATGGCCAATTCGGCTTTGGTCACGTGATCGCGGCCGTGTGCGTCGGACACGAAAGCTTCCGAGCGCTCCGCGGTCCATTTGATCGGCCGACGAATCTTCTTCGACGCCCACGTCAGCGCGACGTCTTCGGCGTACAGGAAGATCTTCGACCCGAAGCCGCCGCCGACATCCGGCGCGATGACGCGCAGTTTCGATTCCGGCAGCGACAACACGAACGCGGCCATCAACAGGCGTTCCACGTGCGGATTCTGGTTCGCGACGTAGAGCGTGTAGCTGTCGTCCTGCACGGAGTAGCTCGCGTTGACCGCGCGCGGCTCGATGGCGTTCGGGATCAGGCGGTTATTGACGATGTCGAGCGTGGTGACGTGCGCCGCTTTGGCGAAGGCGGCGTCGGTCGCGGCTTTGTCGCCGTGGCCCCAGTTGTAACAGACGTTGTCCGGCACTTCGTCGTGAACCGCTGCCTGGCCTGGATCGGCGGCGTGGGCGGTGTCGACCACGGCCGGCAGCACGTCGTAATCGACCTCGATCAGTTCGGCGGCGTCTTTGGCGGCCTTGATCGAATCGGCGATGACGAGCGCGACCTGATCGCCGACGTGGCGCGCTTTCGTATGCGCAATGATCGGATGGGGCGGCTCGTTCATCGGCTTGCCGTCGGTACTGTGGATCAGCCAGCCGCACGGCAGGCCGCCGACGTTGTCGGCGGCCATGTCCGTGCCGGTGAAGATCGCGATCACACCCGGCGACTGCTTGGCCGCGGCCGTATCGATGCTGTTGATTTTTGCGTGCGCGTGCGGCGAGCGCAGAAATACCGCGAAGGTTTGCTGGGGCAGGACGATGTCGTCGGTGTACTGACCGTTGCCGGTCAGGAACCGATAGTCTTCCTTACGTTCGACGGAGGCGCCGATCAGGTGATGGGTTTCGGGTGCGTTCATCGTCGTCTCCTCAGGCGGTAACCGGCGCGGCGGCTGCGACCGGGTTCGCGGGGGCGCTGGCCGTGCCGGAGGATTTCATGCCTTCGGCGCCTTCGAGCACTGCTTTGACGATGTTGTGATATCCCGTACAGCGGCACAGGTTGCCGTCGAGTTGGGCGCGCACATCGTCGCCGGTGAGATTGGGCTGACGTTCGACGAGCGAGACCGCGCTCATGACCATGCCGGGCGTACAGAAACCGCACTGCAGGCCGTGGCAGTGTTTGAAGGCGGCTTGCATGGGGTGCAGGGCACCGTCTTTGGCGAGTCCTTCGATGGTGGTGATGTGGGCGCCTTCGGCCTGGACCGCGAGGATGTTGCAGGATTTGATCGCGCGGCCGTTCAGGTGGACGGTGCAGGCGCCGCACTGGGCGGTGTCGCAGCCGATGTGCGTGCCTGTGAGGCGAAGTTGATCGCGCAGGAACTGAACAAGCAGGGTGCCAGGGTCGATTGAGGCGCTGATGGGCGCGCCGTTCACCGTCAGACTGATGCTGATCGCCATGCAGTTGTCTCCTTATGGGGTGAGACCGGACCTTTTTCTTGCCTTCGGCTGCCTGTTTGGGAGGTCCGATGAGGGTGATGCTGGGTTGCGGCTTTTTTATGGGTCTGCCGAAAAGTAAAGCACAAATTGGGTGGGGGCGCTATTGGGTTGTGCCTGCGGTGGGTGTTGTTTGGCCGCCTACGGCGTTGGGTTGGTTGGGCTTTTGCCTGCGTGGCGCTTGTTGTCTGGTTGCTTACGGCGTTGGCCTTTCCTTGATTTCTTATTGGTCTATTAGCGTCGCCCCTGTGCGGGGCGGGCACTTACTTCTCTTTGCCGGCCGCCGCAAAGAGAAGTAAGCAAGAGAAAGCGGCTTAAACCGCGAATACTTAAGCGGGTCCCTCGCACAGCCACGGTAGTGGCGCATCTGGACTCTGTCTTCTCGCACATTCGGCGTGAGTGACAAAGCACTCATCCTTCCCGCCTCGCACTACGTGCTCGCCGGAAGGGTTCATCGGACGAAGAGTGGCTTTGTTTGGGGGGTGTCGGCTTCGCCTCGGCGCGAATATGCTCCACGGCAATGCATCCGGACAGCGATTGGTTTTCGGAAATGCTCTACGGAGATCGCGCGAAACCATTGGTTTTACTAAGTGTTTTGAGGCGACATGTCCAAAAACCCAATGTTTTTTCGAAGCCCCCTTCGGCGCGCGCAGCGCCGCCGGAAGTATGACTGCTGTGTCACTCACGCGAAATGCGCGAGAACACAGATTCCAGATGCACCACTACCGTGACTGTGCGGGG
>NZ_JAXDPY010000543.1:0-12076 GCF_034668105.1 Paraburkholderia sp.
CGCGCCGTGAAGATGAAGGTAGGGCGGCTCGATCCGCGCAGCGAGGAAGCGCGGATCAGGGCGGCACGGGACGCGATCGGTGACGACGTGCTGTTGATGCTCGATGCCAACAACGCCTGGTCCGATGTTCCGACCGCACTCGAATACATGCGCCGGTACGAGCCGTTCAACCCGTACTGGATAGAAGAGCCGTTCAGTCCCGACGACATCGAGAGCCATGCGCAATTGAGCCGGCGCACGCCGGTGACCGTCGCGACCGGCGAGATAGAAGCAGGGCGTTGGCGGCATCAGGAGCTGCTCGACAAGCGCGCGGCGATGATCCTTCAATCCGACGCGGCGGTGTGCGGCGGGATCAGCGAATGGCGACGGATTGCGGCGTCGGCCGCGGCCGTGGGTGTGACGATGTGCCCGCACTGGTTCCACGATCTGCACGTGCATCTGGTGGCGTCGACGAGCAATGCGCGCTATGTCGAATTTTTTCCTGACGATCAGGTGCTGAATTTCCGTCGGCTAGTGGATACGCAACTGTCGTTCGCGGACGGCCAGCTGACCGTGCCGACGCGTCCGGGCCTCGGGTTCGACTTCGATGAAGCCGCGCTGAACGAATACGCGCTGGACGACTGGGCGTGAAGCCGAAGCGGTGAATAGCCGGGAAACACCCGCTGGTTGCGCATGCAACCAGCGGGTGTTTCTTCAGGGCATCAGGCGGTGACTTCGATACCCGGCATCGAGAAGCCGATTTCGCGGAGTGCGGCGGCGAGCGCATCGCATTGCACGGGCGTCAGATCGACGAGAGGAGGACGGACGACGCCCCACTCGGGATCGTTCGAATACACCCCGATCGCCGCCTTGAGCGCGGGGATCATCGGGAACCTGGCGAACGTCGCGCGCGTGACGTCCAGTGCCGCCTGACGGGCGTCGGCATCAGCCGACTGCCAGTGACGATACAACTGCACGATCGCCCCCGGGTTGACGTTTCCGGTTGCCGTGATGCAGCCGACGCCGCCCGCTCGCATGGTGGCCAGCAGGAAGGTTTCGCTGCCGGCGAACACATCGAAGCCATGCGGCTGGAAGCGCTCGAGCATGGCCTGCGTGTTGCTCCAGTCGCCCGAACTGTCTTTCACGCCGGCGATCACGCCCGGGAAAGCAGCGAGCAGCCGCTCGATCAGCGCGAGGCTGAGCGGCACCTGCGACACGGGCGGGATGTGATACAGATAAATGCGCAGGGCGTCGGAACCGACGCGCTCGATGATCTGCGCATAGCTGCGGAACAGGCCTTCGTCGGTGACGCCCTTGTAGTAGAACGGCGGCAGCATCAGCACATTGTTCACGCCCAGCGAAAGCGCATGGCGGGTCAGTTCGACAGTGTCGGTCAGGGCCGAGCAGCCGGTGCCCGGCATCAGACGATCGAGCGGAATGTCTGCGCCAACCAATGTTTCGAGCAGCTTCATTTTCTCGCTGACTGCCAGCGAATTCGCTTCCGAGTTGGTGCCGAAAACAGCGAGTCCGACGTCCTGTTCGATCAGCCATCGGCAATGATGGACATAGCGGTCGTGATCGGGAAGAAGATCTTTCGTGAACGGCGTGACCACGGGCGAGTAGACGCCGCGCGGCCGGTTGACTGAGGTCATCGCGTGTTCCTATTGATTGGGGGTGGGGTGTTTCGCGCCATTCAGCCGGCGATCTGTTGCGCCGGCGAGCGGGCGTGGAGCGCTTCGGGATTGACACAGGTCGACGAGAGCTGGCCGTCGAATGCATCGATGAGATTGCGGACCGCGCGCATGGCCATGTTCTCGCGCGTCTGTCGCGTGGCGGAGCCGATATGCGGCACAGCTACCACGTTCGGCAACTGGAGCAGCGGCGAGTCCGGCGACACCGGTTCGCGCTCGAACACATCGAGACCGGCGCCGAGAATGCGGTTTTCACGCAGATGCGCGATGAGGGCGGCTTCGTCGACAACCTGTCCGCGCGCACAGTTGATGAGAATGGCCGACGGCTTCATGGCGCCGAGCTCGGCGCTGCCGATCAGGCGCTCGGTAGCCGGTGAGAGCGGCACGAGCACGCAGACAAAGTCCGCAGTCGCAAGCAGTTCGGGAAGCGGCCGCCATTGCGCGCCGTAGCGCTCCTCTGCCTCGAGGTTGCGGGAGCGGTTGGAATAGATCACGTCCATGCCGAAGCCGAGCGCGGCGCGTTTGGCGACCGCGCTGCCAATGCGCCCAAGTCCGACGATGCCCAGCGTTTTGTGATGCACGTCGACACCGAATTGCGCCTCGCCGATAGTACGCGTCCACTGGCCGCGCCGCGTCCAGTCGGCGAGCTCGGCAATCCGCCGGGCGGTCGCGAGGATCAGGCTGAACACGAGGTCGGCGGTGGTTTCGGTGACTTCTTCCGGCGTATTCGTCAGCACGATGCCGCGGCGCGAGAGTTCGGGCACATCGAACGCGTCGAAGCCCGCCGAAATGGTGGACGCAACCTCGAGCAGGGGCGCAGCATCAAGGATCTCAGGCGTGATCTTGAGATTGTTGCCGACCATTCCATGAGCCGTGCCCAAGGCGCGCCTGAACGGCGCGAGGTCGCCGGAGGAAACGTCGACCAGCTCGACGGAACAGTGCTCACGAAGAAGCCCCAGTACGGCTGGAGGCAACGAACGGTAGGCCACGACATGCTTCATGAAGACCTCAGCAGAATGCTGTGAAAGAGAGTTGACAGGCGGCATCGACCGCAACAAAAAGAATCGCTTGCGGACAGACTATAAGTATCGGTAAGATCGCCGTCAAGATTATTGATAATCCTATCGGAAATTCAGGAGCAGTAATGAGCGAGAAGAAAAGCGGCTTGCGGCAGGGCCTGACGAACTACGGCGATGAGGGTTTCTCGCTTTTTCTGCGCAAGGCGTTCATCAAAGGCGCGGGCTATACCGACGACGCGCTGTCGCGTCCGATCGTGGCCATCGCGAATACGGGCAGTGCCTACAATCCGTGCCACGGCAACGCGCCGCAGTTGATCGAGGCGGTCAAGCGTGGCGTGATGCTGGCGGGCGGGTTGCCCGTCGAATTCCCGACGATTTCGATCGCGGAGAGTTTTTCGCATCCGACCAGCATGTACCTGCGCAATCTGATGTCGATGGACACGGAGGAGATGATCCGGGCCCAGCCGATGGATGCGGTGGTGCTGATCGGCGGCTGCGACAAAACCGTCCCAGCGCAGTTGATGGGTGCCGCGGCGGCGGGCGTTCCCGCTATTCAACTGGTGACGGGTGCCATGTTGACGGGCTCGCATCGCGGTGAACGGGTGGGGGCATGTACGGACTGCCGTCGCTTCTGGGCGAGCTTTCGCGGCGACCAGATCGACGAAGCCGAAATCGAAGCGGTCAACAATCAGCTGGTCGCGACGGTCGGAACCTGTTCGGTGATGGGAACGGCAAGCACGATGGCCTGCATTGCGGAAGCCTTGGGCATGATGCTGCCGGGCGGTGCGTCCGCGCCTGCCGTGACGGCCGATCGCATCCGTATTGCGGAGCGCACGGGCGCGCAGGCTGTGGCGATGATCGGGAAGAACCTGAGTCCGACCACCATCCTGACGCCCAAGGCAATCGAAAACGCATTGCGGGTGCTGCTCGCAATCGGCGGCTCGACTAACGGCATCATTCACCTCACGGCCATTGCGGGCCGGCTCGGGATTCGCATCGACCTCGAGCAGCTCGACCGGATGGCGCGCGAGACGCCGGTGCTCGTCGATTTGAAGCCGTCTGGACAGCACTACATGGAAGACCTGCATCGCGCCGGCGGCCTGACCACGGTCATGCGCGAAATGAAGGGCCTGTTGCATCTCGACGCGCTCACCGTGACCGGCCGTACGCTCGGCGAGGAACTGGATCTCGCGCCGGCGAGCTTCCCGCAGGAAGTCGTCCGCCCGTTTGCCCGCCCGATCTTTCCGCAAGGCGGTATCGCGGTGCTGCGTGGCAATCTCGCACCGGGCGGCGCGATCATCAAGCAGTCAGCGGCAAGCGCCAGCCTGATGGAGCACGAAGGCCGTGCCGTCGTCTTCGAAGACGCAGAGGACCTGGCTCGCCGTATCGACGATCCGGAACTGGACGTGGAAGCGCACGACGTACTCGTGCTCAAGCGGATCGGTCCGGTCGGCGCCCCCGGGATGCCGGAAGCGGGCTACATTCCGATTCCGCGCAAGCTCGGCCGCCTGGGCGTGAAAGACATGGTGCGCATTTCGGATGGCCGCATGAGCGGCACGGCGTCCGGTACCGTGGTCCTGCACGTGACACCTGAAGCGGCGATCGGCGGCCCGCTCGCAATTGTCCAAACGGGCGACCGGATTCGCCTGAGCGTGGCGGAGCGGTCGATCGAACTTGCCCTTAGCGACGAGGAAATCGCAGCGCGTCTCGCCGCGTTGCCGCCGCGCCAGGTCGATCCCGACGAGCGTGGTTATCGCAAGCTCTTTCTGACTACGATCACTCAGGCCGACGAGGGCTGCGACTTTGATTTTCTGCAAGCGTCCCGTATGACCGCGACCGTTCCCGGCAACGGAAACAAGGGTTGAAGGTCATATTTTCGTATAGGCTCGCGGCTTAGATCATTTTGCGGATCCTTTTATGAGCAACGCTGCCAAGCCCAAACGTTCCGACGCGCCCACCGCGAAGGCGGTCGAGCGCGACCGCAATATCGACGAGACGCTGCGCAGCGTCTCGGACGAGCTCGAGGAACAGATCGTCCTTGGCGTTCTGCATCCGCGTGAACGGCTCGTGGAAGACGATCTGTGCGAGCGCTTCAATCTGAAGCGCCACGTCGCGCGTCAGGTGCTGGTGGAAGTGGAGCGGCGCGGCCTGGTGGAGCGCCGCAAGAATGTCGGCGCGCTGGTCAAGTCGTTTACACCGCGCGAGGTCACCGAGCTGTATGCGCTACGCGAATTGCTGGAAGCAGACGCGGCGAAGCGCATCGTTTTTCCGGTGAGTAGCGAGGCGCTCGCCGCCTTGACGGCGATTCAGGCAGAGCACGACGAAGCAGCCCTCGCCGGCGATCTGCGGCGCGTGTTCCGCGCGAACATGGCTTTTCATCATGCGTTCTTTGCGCTGTCGGAAAGTCAGGTGCTGACCGAGGCGATTCACGAGTATGAACGCCGCACGCATGCCATCCGTTCGGTATCCATCGTGTTTCCTCAGTATCTGGAGAAGGCTCGCGCCGAGCATCACCAGATGATCGAGGCGCTTCGAACCGGCGACCGGGAAGCGTTGATCAAGTTATGCCAGGAGCACCTGGTGCCATCGCGCGATGCGTATCTTGAAGCGCACCATCGCCGCTCGGCCGGCTACGCCGTTCAGAAAGGCGAAACCGATTAATCGTATTACCTGAATCACAGAGAGGGTATCAATGACTCGAGTACTGATTACCGGCGCGGCCGGTCACATTGGACGTGTGCTGCGCGCCGGTTTCCAGGGCCACTATGAATTGCGCCTTGCCGACATTGCGCCGCAGGCCGAGGCGCAGGCAGGCGAGGAAATCGTGACCGCGGACATCACGCGGCTGGAAGAGCTTGTGCCGGTAATGAAGGGCGTCGACGTCGTCGTGCATCTTGCCGGCATTCCTGACGAGGCTCGCTGGGAGCGCATCCGTGATATGAACATCGAGGGCTGCTACAACGTGTTCGAAGCGGCGCGGCAAGCGGGCGTCAAGCGCGTGGTGTTCGCGAGTTCGAACCATGCAGTGGGTTTTCAGCGTCGCGACAGGATGATCGACAATGCCGTCGAGCCGCGTCCTGATAGCCGCTACGGTGTCTCGAAGGTGTTCGGCGAGGCGCTTGGCCGGATGTACGCCGACAAGCACGGCATGTCGGTTGCCTGCATCCGGATCGGCTCGTTCCGCCCGGACAATCGGCCAACCGTACCGCGCCACCTCTTCACATGGATCAGCCATCGCGACATGGTGCAGGTGGCGCGCCGCTGTATCGACTATCCGGAGTTCCACTTCGCCGTCGTTTATGGCGTATCGAATAACGCGCGCAATCGCTGGGACAATGCCAACGTGCGCTATCTCGGGTACGTGCCGGAAGATGACGCCGAACTGTATGCGGCCGAGATCGAGGCAGCGGGAAAAGTGGAAGATGCGCGTGAAGCGCTGTTTCACGGCGGTCCCGGCTGCCTTGTCGAATTCGACGGTGATCCGCTGCGGATCGATTGAGCGCGGCGGTCCGTCGCCGGGACGAGTGCGCCGCGTTCAGGCGGCGGTCGTGAATTGGCATCCTTCATGACCCGACGACAAGAACCTGGGTGGACGTTGAACAACCGCGTCCACGTTCGAATCTCCCTGCGAAAAGTGCCTTCGGTTCGCACCGGTCGCACGGGTTCGCAGGGCGGATCTTGCGGCGACTTCCTGGGCTTCGTTCAGCCGGCCAGCGGACCGACCTCGAAACTGAAGTTCGCAATGCCATCCACACCGCCTGTGACCTTGTCGCCCGGGCTCAGTGCGGCGACGCCAGCAGGCGTTCCGCTGAAGATGAGGTCGCCCGGCTTCACAGTCACGGACTGAGACACATAGCTGATGATGTCTGCGATAGGCCAGATCATCTCGCTGAGATCGCCTTGCTGACGGACTTCGCCATTCACGGACAACCAGATCCGGCCGTTCGACGGATGCCCTGTCGCGGATGCCGGTTTGATCTCGCTCACCGGCGCGGACGCGTCAAAGCCTTTCGCCCAGTCCCACGGACGGCTCAGTTTCTTCGCCGTCGCCTGAAGATCCCGGCGGGTCAGATCGACGCCGACTCCGTAACCCCAGACATGGTCGAGGGCGTTTTCGGGGGCGATGTCCTTGCCTTCCTTGCCGATCGCAATGACGAGTTCAATCTCGTGGTGCAAGTCGGCGGTAAGGGGCGGGTACGGCAGGACGCCGGCCGCCGGCACGACGGCGTCGGCAGGCTTGGAGAAAAAGAACGGAGGATCGCGGTCCGGGTTGGCGCCCATTTCGCGCGCATGGTCTGCGTAGTTGCGCCCGACACAAAACACGCGGCGCACGGGAAAGCGGCTCGTCGAGCCGCTGACGGCAACGGACGTGATCGCAGGGGGTGTCACTGAGTATTCGGACATGGTAAGCCTCGCTAAGAGTATTGGCCTACCCACGATATCGCCCTGCGAACGCAGCGTGCAGGACAAATCCGCTCAACACCAGGACGATCTTACTGTGCGTCCTTGCGCGCGGTTGCGCCACCGTTTGGTTGAATCGCACTGTGGTGCATGTCGCGAAAGTCGCTCGGAGATTGACCGACCGACTGACGAAACCGCCGCGAAAAATAGGCTTCGTCGCGATAGCCGACCAGAAACGCAATGTCCTTGATGCGCCGGTTGTCGTTTGCCAGCAGATCCTTTGCACGAGCAATGCGCCGCTCGGTTACCCACTCGACAAATGTGCGGCCCGTCTCTTTCTTGATCAGATGCGTCAGATAGTTCGGCGATAGAAACGCGGCGGCGGCGGCAGAGGTGAGCGACAGTGCGTCGTTCGCAAGATTTGCATTGACGTGACGGTCGACGCGGACGAGCGCGTCTCGCCGGCCAAGTCTTTGAACGTTACGCGAGGAAAGCCGAAGTAACGGATCCGCGTAGCGCTGACATACGATCCCGATCAGCTGAAGCAGGTAGCCGCGCAGGAGGGCGGTCGCACCGAAGCGGCGCGTCTCATTGACCGCCAGCATGCGTGACAGAACCGGTTCGATTTCGGCGAGATCGGCGTCCTCCAGAATGAAGTCGATGTACTCCTGAAGCCTGAATGGTGCGAGTTCCGGCGCCTGCGTGATCGACACATCCTCGAGGTCCAGAAAATCTTCGATGCCGTCCGTATTGGCGCGTAAAAACGCTTGCGCAAAGTTGATGACAATGAAGCGTGACTGCGCGGGATGCGGTATCAGATGCAAGCGATGCGGCAAGATAAAGGCGACCGCGCCTGCGGGAAATGGCCGGCGTACTCCGCCGATGTGCTGTTCGGTATCACCGCCGAGGTTGATCTGAATCTGAAAATATTCGTGCTTGTGCGGCTCTTCAATCGCTGGGCGTGTGGCCTGGTCGCGGATGTAGAAATCGAGACGATCGCTTCGCTCGGGCATCGCATAAGTGCGTGATACCGCCGCCGGTGAAGCCTTCATGGCTGCGTGCTCCAATTGATTCATGGTCGCCGGAGCGTTGCACCCTTGACGGCGCCATTGGGCGCGAGGGTAGCTTGAGATGATGCATGGCTGCACCCGGACGCCTGATGAGGCGCTTCCTCGCTGCCGGTCGAGCTACTGTATCAGACCATAAGTCGTCATGTGAAGATGTGCCGCGCTGAAGCGGTGCGCACAGGCCGCTGGTGCCCGTGCGGATGCTTTCAGTGGCGATCAGCTGCCTCAAACTTGCTCCGAGAATTTATACCTTATAAAACTATAGAAAGGTATAAAATAAGCGGCCTGTCATTTATACCTTATAATCAAAAAAACAGGTATAGGTATCACGATCATGCCGAACTTCCACAACGACGCCCTTCAAACCCTCTATTCCTCTGTAACCGAGTACGCCGGCACGCAAACGTCGATTCCCCTGCATTCGCCAGGATCGGCTGCGCGCAAGACAGTCGACGGGAAGACCTATCTCTACTGGCGGGTTTATCTGGCGTCCGGCAAGCACAAGGAAACCTCGCTAGGCCGATTGGGAGAACCGGCTACCGATGCGGCGCTCGAGGCCAAGATGATCGAGGGCGCGGAGATGCGGGCGATCGGGGCAGACGTTCAGCTGTTGCGCAAGGCCGGCTTTGCCGCGGCCGACAACTCTTCGGCGTTGACCATTGCAACGCTGTTCAACGCCGGCATCTTCAACCACGGCGGGGTGCTTGTCGGCTCGCACGCGTTTGGCGCGCTTCTGAATAGTCTGGGTGTTCGTCAGCCGGCCAATTACAAGACCGAGGACATCGACATCGGCAGCGCGGGTTCAATTTCGCTTGCCATCCCGGAAGACCGTAGCTTTCTCGAGATTCTGCGCGACAGCAGCATTTCGTTTCTCGAAGTACCTGAACTGGACTCCCGTAGACCATCGACGTCGTTCAAGGCAAGGGGTCAGCCTTTGAAAGTCGATCTGCTGGTGCCGGGCACGGACGCGTATGAAGCCAAGCCACTGCCGCATCTACGCGCCCACGCGACCGGGCTGCCATACTTCAAATACCTCGTATCTGACACGGTTCGAGGCTTCATCCTCGGCAAGGAACACGTCGTTCCGGTGCAGTTGCCTGACCCCGCGAGATTCGCCCTTCACAAGCTTATCGTCAGCACGCTACGGGACGCTTCACGCGCAGCCAAAGCGGATAAGGATCGCCGTCAAGCCTGTGTGTTGATTGACGCGCTGATGGAAAAATTTCCGGACTGGCTCACGATTGCGGCCGATGAGCTGGAGGAGGGCGCCCGCCCGAAGGTGGCCAAGGCTTCGGCGCTTGCCTTGCGGCTAAGCCTGGATCTGTCGGAGCGCACACGCGACTTTCTGGGGAACCTGGTTACCTAGGCATCCGGACTTGCGGCGGGCGCACCTCGCCCCGACGGTCAACGCCGAGCACGCGCCACAAGCGTGCTACTACAAGCGCCGCTCCGTCGCTGTGCAGCGTATCGATAATCGCCTGCGTGATGCCGGGCCGGTCATAGGACGCGCGCTGGATCATGCCGACCGTGCGCAACATCGGCGGATCCGAAATCGACAGTACGCGTAGCAATGGATCGTTGTGCCAGTTGCCGCGATGGAGAAGCGGCAATACTGTAACGCCGACATTTTCGCGCACCAGCGCGACGATCGTCTCGATCGAGTTGAGTTCGAGGTATTCGTTCACCGTCACGCCGGCGGTCTCAAGGGCATGCTCGACGACGCGCCCGGTGCGCACCCGCCGGTCGAAGCGCAGAAAGGGGTGGCTGCACAGAATCCGCCGCGGATCGTTGTCGCCGATTTCGCGGCTCACCACCAGCATCAACGGCTCCGTGTACAGGGTCGTCCACTTCAGCGTGTCGGGCAGCGTCGTGTCGGCATGCGCGACGACCGCCGCCACATCGACCTCGCCCCCTTCGACCATCCGCGCCAGTTCGTCGGAACGCGACGACAGCAGCCGCACGTCCAGTTGCGGATGCGCGGCCTTCAAACGCGCGACGACCAGCGACAGCGCGCCGATCACCGACACCACCGCGCCGATGGTCACCGGCCCGACCATCGAATCCGCCGGCGTCGCCTCGAGTTCGGCCAGCAGGTCGAAGATCTGCTCGACCTTCGGCCAGATCTCCTGTCCGTGGCGGCTCAGCGCGATCTGCCGACCGCTGCGGTCGAACAGCTGGCGGCCGAGCGCCTGTTCAAGCGCGCGCATCTGCAAGCTGACGGCCGCCTGGGTCAGCGCGACCCGCCCGGCGGCGGCGGCGAATGATCCGCTGCGCGCGACGGCCCGAAAGGTTCTCAACATGCGCAGCGTCGCGTCGCTCATACTCAAGAAAAATTTAACTGTGAGTAAGAAATATTAATATTTTTCCGCATGACGCGCACCACATAATCGCCGACAGGACAGCCTTGAACAGGACTAGCAAGCCGATATGGAGTTTCCCAGCACGGCCGATGCCGACCGCCGACCGATTCTGGAGGTCCGCGGCTTTTCGTTGAAGTTCTCGCGCGCCGCCGAAGTACCTAACCTTGTTCACGACGTGTCGTTTTCAGTGGGCACCGGCGAGACGCTTTGCATCGTTGGTGAATCGGGCTGCGGCAAGAGTGTGACGTCGCTCGCGCTGATGGGTCTGCTCGCGAGCCCGCCGGCGCACCGCGTCGCCGGCACCGCGCACTTCGAAGGCAAGGACCTGTTCTCGCTGTCCGAGCGCGAACTGGCCGATATTCGCGGCAATCGGCTGTCGATGATCTTTCAGGAGCCGATGACGTCGCTGAACCCGGCGTTCACGGTCGGCGAGCAGATCGGGGAGAGCATCCGCCGGCATCGCCATGTCGAGCGCGGGCAGGCACGCGAGCAGGCGCTCGAGATGCTGCGGCTGGTGCGGATCCCGGCGCCCGAAACCCGGCTCGATGCGTATCCGCATCAGCTTTCCGGCGGCATGCGTCAACGCGTGATGATCGCGATGGCGCTCGCGAACCGCCCGCGCCTGTTGATCGCCGACGAGCCGACCACCGCGCTCGACGTGACGATTCAGGCACAGGTGCTGTCGCTCATCAAAAATCTGCAAGCCGAGACCGGCACCGCGATGGTGTTGATCACGCACGACCTCGGCGTCGTCGCGGAAGTCGCCGACCACGTGGCGGTGATGTACGCGGGACGCATCGTCGAATACGGCACCGTGGCCGATCTGTTCGACGATCCGCAACATCCCTACACGATCGGCCTGATGGGCGCGATTCCGTCGGTCGGCAAGCGCGAAGGCGCGCTCGCGACGATCCGCGGGTCGGTGCCGTCACCCGAGTTGATGCCGCACGGCTGCCGCTTCGCGCCGCGTTGCCCGTTCGCCGAGCAACGCTGCATCGACGCCGCGCCGCCCGACAAGGTGATCGGCGGCGTGCATCGCGTCGCCTGCTGGCTCGCGCCGGTCGAACAGGTCGCCGCGCCGCTCTCGCGCAAGGAAATTGCATGACGACGCCTACTACACCGACGCCGTCCGCGGACCCGGCCTCGAATTCGCCGACGCCGATCATCGAGGCGCGCGCGCTGACAAAGCACTTTGGCGGCACGCGGCAGCTCTTCACGCGCACGCCGATCGTCTACGCAGTCAATGACGTGTCGTTCACGGTTCACCCCGGCGAGACCTTCGCAATCGTCGGCGAATCGGGCTGTGGCAAGTCCACGCTGGGCCGCTTGCTGCTCCGTTTGATCGACTCGACAAACGGCCGCGTCTTCTACCAGGGCAAGGACATCACGCATCAGCAAGGCGCGCCGCTGCGGCGGCTGCGCCGCGAAATGCAGATCATCTTTCAGGATCCGTTCGCGTCGCTCAATCCGGGCATGACGATCGGCCAGATCGTCGGCGAGCCGATCGCACTGCATGGGCTCGCGCACAACGGCGCCGAGCAACGCGAGCGCGTCGCGCA
>NZ_JAXDPY010000544.1:0-9098 GCF_034668105.1 Paraburkholderia sp.
ATCTAAACGAAAGCGCAATGTTTCTGATGAACCCATCCGGCGAGCACCCAGTGCGAGGCGGGAGGTATGACGCCCTTGTCACTCAGGTCGAATGTGCGAGGGCACGGATTCCAGATGCACCACTAGCGTGGCTGCGCGGGGGACCCGCTTATGAGCTGGCGGGGTGAGCCGCTTTCTTTGCTTAGCTTTCTTTGCGGCGGCAAAGAAAGTAAGTGCCGCCCCGCACAGGGGCGACGCTAATAGACCGATAAGAAAACAAGGAAAGGCCAACGCCACAGACAGAAAGACAGAAAGACAGAAAGACAGACAACAAACACCGCATAACTAATCAATCAAGAAACCCACCGCCGCAGGCAAGCAAAAAAAGACCCAAACCAACCCTCACCCAGCGCCCCGCGCAAACGCATACTCATGTAAAGCATCAATCACCCGATCAAACTCGAACGACTTATCGTAAAAGTGCCGCACACCATATTGCTCGCAACGCTCCCGATACGCCGGCAAGGCGTGATTCGTCAGTACCGCGGAAAACACCGAATCGATCAGCCCCTCGCGCTGCAAATAAGCAAGCACCGGCACCCCCGACCCCTGCTTCAGTTGCAAATCCACAATCACCGCATCAAAAGCTTCATCGCTCAACAAAGCAATCGCCTGATCGGCAGAATCCGCATACGCGGCCACCCGCAGCAAACCCGAGGCGTCGATCGCCTCGACCAGGCTTCTGCGAATCAGCGGCGAATCCTCGATCAGCAGCACGCGCAACGGCGCGCGGCTGGCTGGCTCGGCAACAGGGTTCGATTCGCTATTCATCGGTGTGTCTCGATCATTCATTATTCGATCAAGCCGTTCTTGATCGCGTAATAAGTCAGATCGGCATTGTTCGCCAACCGCATCTTCTCCAACACGCGAGCTCGATACGTACTCACGGTCTTCACGGACAAATGCAATTCCTCCGCAATCTGAGTCGGAATCTGTCCCGCCGCAAGCTTGCAGAAAATCTGGAACTCGCGCTCGGATAACGCTTCGTGCGGCCGCCCCGCAGCCGGCTTGTCAAGATTATCGGCCAGCGTGTCGGCCACCGCCTCCGACAGGTAACGGTGCCCGCGTGCCACTGCGCGAATCGCCCGCACAATCTCCTCGGGCTCGCAATCCTTGTTGAGGTAACCGTTGGCGCCCGCCCGCAACAGATTGATCGCGTACTGGCTCTCCGGATACCCCGACAGAATCAGCACGCCCTGCTCCGGCCGCACCTGCCTGATCACACGCAACGTGTCGATGCCGTTCTTGTCCGGCATCGCAATGTCGAGCAACACGACATCGAATGCCTGCTCCCGCACGAGGCTAATGGTTTCGTCGCCGGTCGCGGCTTCGGCCGCCACGCACATGTCCGGCTCGTCAGCAACGAACTGCCTGAAACCACCTCGGACGATCGCATGGTCGTCAGCTATCAACACTCGAATCATCGGTCTCGTGTCCGTCCAATAGGATTGCTCCAAAGCAGACATTGTAATGACCTTCGCCAGTGCCTCGGTCGAAGGCATAAAGCCACAGCGGTACAAGCAGCATCATTGCCGGCGCGGGACACCATCCAGACCCTCCCGCGCCAGCAATCTGCGACTGAATAAGCGCGGCAGCCGAAGCGACCATTCGCATTGCGCACGCCCCGCGCCCGTCGATTCGCGCTTCTCGACATCGATGCTTATCGAAATCCGCTTCTCGACATCCTCTTGCTCGTCGCCCGCTTGCTCGTCGTCCGCGCTTCTCCGCGTCAACCTCAGGCTGTTTATTCGCGGCCTTCGAGCAGATCCGCCATATCGTCGGCATGCTCTTCTTCCACAGCGAGAATCTCCTCGAACAAACGACGCGTCGTCACGTCCTTCTCGCCCAGATAATGCACGATCTCGCGATACGTATCGATCGCAATCCGCTCCGCGATCAGATTCTCGCGAATCATGTCCGTTAGATTGTCGCCTTCCTTGTATTCCGAATGCGAACGCGTCTTCAATCCGTCCGGCGCAAAATCCGGCTCGCCGCCAAGCTGCACGATGCGCTCGGCAATACGGTCGGCATGCTCCTGCTCTTCCGCCGCATGTTCCGCGAATTCCGCCGCCACCGCCTCGGAGTTGATGCCCTTGGCCATGAAATGATGCCGCTTATAACGCAGCACGCAGACGATTTCGGTCGCCAGCGAGTCGTTGAGCAGTTTCAGCACCGTCTCACGATCCGCGCCGTAGCTCTGCGTGACCGGCCCATCCGACATGTGCTTGCGCGCGTCGTCGCGGATCTTTTGAATATCCATCACGAACGGATCGCTGGATTGAGATGCTGCGCCTTGGGCGCCAGAAGACTTTGCCATTGATTCTCTCCTTTATCCGGTATTGGGGGAATTGCGTAGCACGCACGAATCGCGCCTGATACGCCGGTTTAAGGACGGCGTATTCGTCTACGTTCGGAAGACGCCGAGCAGCAGCGTGACCACAAACACGACGAGGAAAATGTAGAACAGGATCTTCGCGATTTCCGCAGCGCCTGCCGCGATACCGGTAAAACCAAACACGGCGGCGATGATCGCAATCACGAAAAAAACGATGGCATAGTGAAGCATGGCGACTCTCCTTTGTTGGTATCTGCATAACAACGAAGCTGGAGTGAACCTGAGCGCTCCAAACGCAAATCTGAAGCGCAAACCCGAAACGAACTGCGCCCTCACCATCGCGGGAACGGCACCCACCGACCTCATCGGGCGGCGCTAATCGATGATTTTCTTCGTCACCACGAAGCCAAGCACGAGGAACACCACGCACAGAATCACGAACACGACAAACAGGAACTTCGCAATTGCCGCCGCGCCCGCGGCTACGCCGGTAAAGCCAAGAAGGCCGGCGATCACGGCCACGACGGCAAAGAACAACGCCCATTTCAGCATGATGGCTTCCTCCAGAATCAATCAATGAACGACCAGGTTCATCCTATCGATCGGCAAAGGCGGGCGCATTCCGACGCACGCCGTTTTTCGTGTGAGAATCCGCTTACATTGGATTACGACAGCGTTACGCCACTTGCCGCGGTCACCTAGGCGCGAAGGATGCGACTCGAGGGCAACGCACGCTCTCCGTCCTCGAATCATCGAGCCGGCGAACGTTACACTGATGCCGCACCCCAGGAGCCGAATGTGCCGAATGTGTCGAACCCGCAGAAACCAGCTGCCGCCGCGCGACTGAGCGACTGGATGCGCAATCGCAGTTGGGCGATCGCGATGACCGTGGCGATCGTCATCACGGTGGGCGGCCTCGTGATTCTCGAAACCGCGCGCGAGCGCATTGCCGCTGAATACGAAACCGCGCTCGAAGCACGCGACATCACCGTGCAATTGAGCACGCTCGCCAGTCAGCTAGCCAGTCTGAGCGCACACCAAAGCGATTTTCTTCTGACGAAGCAGGACGCGTCCGCTCACGGCTTTTGCGCGACCGCTGTGCGCATCAGGCAGAACGAACAACAGCTGAACAGCTTCTACCGTGGCGGCAAAGCGGACAGCGCCGAACTCGCGAGCTTCACACAGATCGCCGCATTGATCGACGCGCGCATCGGTGCGGGCGCTGCTGCATTGCAGCGCGCGGCACCGCGGCCGCTCGATCTCTCCGCCTGCGGCAGCGCGAGCGAAGTCAGTCCCGCCGACGCCGCCCTGGTCGACAACACCCTCACGCTGCTGCGCGACAACGAGGAGCGCCGCGCACAGCACGCACTCGACGCGAGCCGCGCCGACCAGCGCATCTCCACACTGTGCGCGGCCGGGCTGTCGGCGCTGAACATCGTGCTGTTCATCCTGCTGTTTCGCAATCTCGGGATCCAGATGGATCGGCAAGCGCGCGTGCAGCGTCAGTTGATCACGCAACAGGAAGAGCTCGACCAGCTCGTCAATGAACGCACGCGTCAGCTCGAAGCGCTGGGCTGGCACTTGCAGGCCGTCAGCGAAAACGAAAAAACCCAGCTCGCGCGTGAACTGCACGACGAACTCGGCGCCATTCTGACCGCGAGCAAGATGGACGTGGCCTGGGCCAACCGCAAACTGAAGGACAGCGCCCCGGACATCTCGGAGAAACTCAAACGCGCACTCGCCAATCTCGACCAGGGCATCGCGCTGAAGCGCCGCATCATCGAGGACATGCGGCCCACCGTGCTGGCGAACTTCGGCCTGGTCACCGCGCTGCGCACCCTCGCCGACGAAGCCGCGCAGCGCAACAACTGGATACTCGAATCGCATCTGCCCGCCGACGACATCCAGCTCGACGAGCAAACCGAGATCGCGCTCTTTCGCGTGGCGCAGGAGTCGCTGACGAACGCGGCCAAGTACGCGCACGCTTCCAGGGTATCGATCGCCTTGCAGGTCGGCGACGGTCAGGTAGCGCTGCATATCGCCGACAACGGCGTCGGCATCATGCCTGCCGATCTGAAACGCACGCACACCCACGGCCTGCTCGGCATGCGCCAACGCGTCGCCGCGCACGGTGGGCGCTTCGATATCCAGCGCGGCGTGCCGAGCGGCACCGACATCCATGTGGTGATGCCGAGTGTCAGCACGGCAACCCCATCGGTCGATCTGCCGCCTTCAATGCCGTCGCGAACGTCCGTGGAATAAGGGCTTGCGATCTATTGCAGAAACCCGTGTAGGAGTGCGCCGACGCAAACACCGGAGCACGCCTACGAAAAAAACGCAGCGCAACTGACAGCGCGAACCCCGCCCTTTTTTTACCATGCAATCAGACCGGATCGACTGGCGTAAGCCCCGGTCGGGACGACAGCTAGCCCAGCTAGCACGGGCCGTAAAACATAGGCACGTCAACCGATGCACTCTCGACAAGGAGAACTTTCATGAATCGACTGATCGCTTTGCTTCTCATTGCAGGGACGGCCGCGCTCGCCGGTTGCAACACAATGGCGGGAGCTGGGCAGGATATTTCGAAGGGTGGCAACGCCATCACGAACTCAGCGGAACAAGCCAAGTGAGTTAGGGGTCCCCCATCAATTGCCGGGTGCCGCGCGGCGCCTTGCAATGCATGATCTCCACAGCCCGTCGCGGGAAACCGCTGCGGGCTTTTTTCATGGCCCGAGCCGCCTGATCCTCGGGCGGGCTCGCCAAACAAAACGGCGATCCACGCACGTGGATCGCCGCTCTGTCCTCCCAGGCACTGTCGCTTATCGTGTGTATCGCATGCTATGTACGCATGCTGATTCGCAGGCTTGTTGGCGTCTTTATTGGTGTCTTTATTGGCGTCTTTATTGGCGCCTTATTGGCCCGTCAGCGTGTTCGACAGTTCGACGCTCGGCGTGCTCGTATTGCCGTTCTGTGCAATCAGCAGATGGATCTGACCCGGCACGAGCTGGCTCAGCGTCCCGGCGATCGGCACTGACGTCACCAGCCAGTCGGCGTTGTTCGACAGCGAGAAAGACTGCGACTGGAAGATCGGCGTCTTGCTGCCCGCTACCGTCGCGATCAGCACATATTGGCCGCCGGATACATAGATCGAATCCTGGCCGCTTGCCGGCACCGCGTTCTTGAACGATACGCCCGCCATCGTCGGGCTGACTGCGCTAATGTTAGTGCTGGTAGCCTGAACCAGATAGAAATCGAGGTTGGTCGCGTTAGCCGATGCGTTGAAGCCGCGCAGGCGCGCGCTGTTGGACAGCAGGCCCTTGTCGAACGGATCGTCGATCAGGCCGATATCCGGCGCGGCCAGGCCCGGCAACGCCAGCACCGTGTATTCGTGGCCCTTCGCCACATCGGGGAAGTTGCCGCTCGCCAGCGCGGTCGTCGTGCCGGTGGCCGAGTAGCCGACGTTGGTCGAACCCGTGTTGATGTTGGTGAAGTTCGTCACGCCCTTGTAGGCGATATTCGTTTGGCCCGATGGCGCCGTGCCGTTCACGAGAAAGTCGACTGACGGACCGCCCGGAATGGCGTGGATGAAATGAATCTCCGGGTTGGTCAAACCGAGTTCCTTGCCTACGTCGTCGGAGCCGCCGCCGCATGCGGTCAAAACGGATGCAGCCGCAACCACAGCCGCCATGGTTCGGATCATTTTCATTGTGTTCACCTATATCGTTGTTGGGCGCTCGACCCGTTAATTTGTGGGCGCTCCGCTTCGGACATCGCGCCGTCTGAAGCCTCGTCCGTCGGACGTTGAAACGGCTTCGGCCCGGCTCTCCGAAATGAAGTGCCCCCTCCTATCCCTGCTGCACATCGCGCCTGTTTTGTGTGAGCGGCGCGGTCCGTGTCGATGGACGCTCGCATTCAGCAATGCGTGTGCCGCAGGCTCCGATATGGCGTATGGACCCTGAAGAATGTCTTACGGAGCAACGAGTTGCGGGGATTAGAATTTTTCCTCGGAGGGTTGGCCCGATCAGCGGTGTATTGTTCGTGCGCATCCAAACCTTACACGGTCCCGTCCATGCCTTACCAACAATTACTCGCTGAACTCGACCTCGGCTTCACCCGTTTGCGCAACCGCGTGGTGATGGGTTCGATGCACACCGGTATGGAGGACCGTTTCTGGAATTACCCGAAGCTCGCCGCGTATTTCCGGGAACGCGCGAAAGGCGGGGTCGGCCTGATCGTCACGGGCGGCATCTCGCCGAACCGGCAAGGCTGGCTGCTGCCCTTCGGCGGCACACTGAATTCGGTGTTCGATCTGCGCAATCACCGCTTGCTGACGGAAGCCGTGCATGCCGAAGGCGGCAAGATCGCATTGCAGATCCTGCATGCGGGCCGCTATGGCTATCAGCCGTTCGTCGTGTCGGCGTCGGCGCTCAAGTCGCCGATCTCGAAGTTCAAACCGCGCGCGCTTACCGAAGCCGGCATTGCGCGCACCGTTCGCGACTACGCACGCTGCGCGCACCTCGCCCAACGCGCGGGCTACGACGGCATCGAGATCATGGGCAGCGAAGGCTATCTGCTCAACCAGTTCCTGTGTCCGCGCACCAACCAGCGTGCCGACCGCTACGGCGGCAGCATCCAGAACCGCATGCGGCTGGCGCGCGAGATCGTCGAGCGTGTGCGCGCGGTGTGCGGCGAACGCTTTATCGTGGTGTACCGGATCTCGCTGATCGATCTGGTGGAAGGCGGCAACACCTGGGAAGAAACCGTGCAGGTCGCTCAGGCGCTCGAGGCCGCAGGCGTCACGATGTTCAACACGGGAATCGGCTGGCACGAAGCACGCGTACCGACCATCGTGACCTCGGTGCCGCGTGCGGCATTCGCTGCGCTCAGCGCGCGGCTGAAGGCGGCGGTCAAGGTCCCCGTGATCGTGTCGAACCGCATCAATACGCCGGAGGTGGCGGAAGCACTGCTCGCTCAGGGAGCCGGTGATCTGGTGTCGATGGCGCGGCCTTTGCTGGCCGATCCCGAGTTCGTGCTGAAGAGCGCCGAGGGACGCGCGCACGAAATCAACACCTGTATCGCCTGCAATCAGGCCTGTCTCGATCACACGTTCAGGAACCAGCGCGCGACTTGCCTCGTGAATCCGCGTGCGGGCCGCGAGACCGAGCTGGTCTATCGGCCGCTCGCAAGTCCGCAGGCCGCGCGTTCGGTCGCGGTGGTCGGCGCGGGTCCGGCGGGACTTTCAGCAGCGAGCGTCGCGGCAGCGCGCGGCCATCGCGTGACCTTGTTCGATGCGAGCGCAACCATCGGCGGCCAGTTCAATCTGGCCATGCGCGTGCCGGGCAAGGAAGAGTTCAGCGAAACCATCCGCTATTTTCAGAGCCAGTTGCAGCGGCATCGCGTCGACGTGCGGCTCGATACGCGTGTCGATCCTGCACTGCTCGCGGCGGGCGCTTACGACGATGTGATCGTCGCCACCGGCATCGTGCCACGGAGCCCGGCGATTGCCGGCATCGACGGAGCGAACGTGCTGTCTTACGTGGATGTGCTGCGCGGTGCGCCGGTGGGACGCCGGGTCGCGGTGATCGGTGCGGGCGGGATCGGCTTCGACGTCAGCGAGTTTTTGCTGCATCGCGCCGGCGATCCTCTGCCGATGCCGCGCGATGCGTGGCTCGCCGAATGGGGTGTCGATCTCGCGGTACGGGAGCGCGGCGGCCTGAAACCGCCGGCGCCGGTGCAGCCGTTCCGCGAGATCTGGCTGTTGCAGCGCAAGGCCGGCAAGCTCGGCATGGGGCTCGGCAAAACATCGGGCTGGGTGCATCGCGCGACCTTGGCCAGAAACGGCGTGAAGATGCTGGGAGGCTTGTCGTATCTGGAGATCAGCGAACGCGGTTTGAAGATTGCGCGCGCGGGTGTCGAAGAATGGCTCGAGGTGGACACGATCGTTGTGTGCGCCGGGCAGGAATCGCTACGCGATCTGTATCCGGAAACGGCGGCACGAGGTGCGGACAAGACGAGTGGTGCGAATGGAATTCAAGGCGCTAACCACGCGACCAGCCCCAATGGTTCGAAGGTTCCGCGCTATCACGTGATCGGCGGCGCGAAGGTCGCGACCGAACTGGATGCGAAACGCGCGATTCGCGAAGGCGCGGAAGTGGCGGCGGCGCTCTGAAGAACGTGGCCGCTGTGCTGTGACGCGACGGCAAGCGCACGTATCCGCCGCGCTCTCAAGCAACGAAACACAGGACGCGGCGACCGAGGAGCGAGAGACAGGCAGCAGACAGCGAGCCGCCCGCGCCTCAAGCGAGGCCCTTCTTCCGGTAGTCGAACCAGAAAGACAAACCCACGCTGGCCAGAATCACGACGGTCGCAATCACCGTCGAATGCGTGACCGGCTCACCGAGCAATACCGCGCCAAGCGCCACCGCGACCACCGGATTGACGTACATGCAACTGCTGGCGATGATCGGACTCGTATGCCGGATCAGAAAGCCGTACGCGACGTAGGCGGCCATCGTGCCGATCAGCATCAGGTAGATGAAGGCCAGCACCGGCAGCACATGCACCTCCGTCATCCGCTCGCCCGACGCCCACGCGACCAGTGTCGACATCGCGCCGCCCAGGCCGATCTGCAGCGACGTCGATAGAAACAGGTCCGACGGCAGTTTCAGCCGTCCGGCAAGATGCGCGCCGCCGGCCCAGAAGAGCGCGCCGCAAAGCATCGCGA
>NZ_JAXDPY010000545.1:0-16166 GCF_034668105.1 Paraburkholderia sp.
TTATGAGTATTCGGGATCATTCTTCGGAAACCTGAAGCTGCTGTGGAAGCCGCCGCTCGCGAAGACGACGCTGATGACCTGGTGTCTGTGGCTGTCGGTAACGTTCTGCTCGTACGCGTTCTTCGTCTGGATTCCCGGCTTGCTCGTTCAGCATGGCATGACCATCACGAAGAGCTTTTCCGTCTCGATCCTGATCTACCTCGCGCAGATTCCCGGTTACTACTCGTCGGCATACTTTTGCGAAAAGCTGGGACGTAAGGCAACGATCGTCGCTTACATGGCACTGGCTTGTGCCGCAGGTATATGGCTGGCAAATGCGGGCAGCGACACGTCGATCGTCCTGGCTTCGATCTTCATGTCCTTCGCGATGAATGGCGTCAATGCGGGCGAGTATGCTTACACGCCTGAAGTGTTCCCGACACATCTGCGCGCAACTGGAATGGGCACGGCGTCCGCGTTCGGCCGTATCGGTGCAATCTGCTCGCCAATGCTGGTGGGCTATATCTACCCGCTGTGGGGTTTCGCCGGCGTGTTTGGCATGACCACGGTCATCCTGCTGGTCGGCGCGCTTGCCGTGATTTTCCTGGGCGTCTCGACGACCGGAAAGACGCTCGAGGAAATTTCGGAGGCGGAGTACGGCTCCATGCTTCCCGAGGCGCAAAACGCCGCGCTTCGACCCGCAAAATAAGGAGTTTTCGTGACGAACACAAACCACGCACTCATTTTACGGGCGATCGAGCGTGTCGCCCGGATGCAGCAGAATGGCGGAGACGCCGACCTCGTATGGCCGGAGCTCGAACGCTCCCTCACCGAGGTATTCGGCCAGCGGCTCTTTACCGTGCTGGCTTATGACGAGGCGTCGAGCCGTCTGGGACGTCTGCATAGCAATCGCCTGGATATCAATCCGATAGGCGGACTCAAGCGGGTGACGCAAAGCCGCTGGTCGGATCAGGTTCTTCACCGCGGTGAGATATTTGTCGGCTCTACGCGCGAGGACATCAAGTCGGTGTTTTCAGAATACGAGACGTTGTGGTCGATTGGATGTGAGAGCGTGCTGAACATCCCCGTGCGCAAGAATGGCGTCACCCTCGGCACATTGAACCTGCTTGGCGAAGCTGGGCTGTATGACCACGCTGATACCGGAGCGGCGCTGGTGTTCGCACAACTCGCGGTTGCGCCGCTCGAAGACCAGGTTCACAAGCTGCGTGGGCTTGAGGATCCTGACGTGATGGAACAGGTGTAGGACTTGGGCGGGATGGCGGAAGATCGCGCTCCGCCAATTTTTCGAGCGCATTTGACAGACCCGCTGAAGGCGCGCATCATACAAAAAGTTGTTGTATATTGGATCCAATATAATATTTTCGGCGTTCAACGCGGCTTTACGGGTAGCAAGGAGACTGATATGAAAGTTCGCACCACTGCTCTGGCAGCCACTGCTTTTGCGGCCGCTGCTTCGGGATTTCTGCTTCTGTCGCTCGGCGCCGCGCAGGCCGCTGAAACACAAACGGTCAAACTGGGTCTGGCCGCTCCAATGACGGGCGCGCAGGCTCAGTATGGCAAGGATTTCGAGTCGGGCGTGCAGCTCGCCATCGACGACTTCAACGCCACCAAGCCTACTATCGACGGCAAGGAAACGAAGTTCGTGCTGGAAGCGCTCGACGATCAGGCGGACCCGAAGACGGGCACCGTCGTCGCCCAGAAGCTGGTCGATGACGGCATCAAGGGCATGCTCGGTCACTTCAATTCCGGCGTGACGATCCCCGCGTCGGCGATCTATTCGCACGCAGGCATTCCGCAGATCTCGACGGCAACCGCACCCGCGTATACGCGTCAGGGCTTCAAGACCACGTTCCGGATGATGACGTCCGATACACAGCAGGGCGGTGTGATGGGCAAGTACGTCGTCGAGACGCTCCATGCGAAGCGTATTGCGATCATCGACGACCGCACGGCATACGGCCAGGGTCTCGCGGAGCAGTTCGAAATGGCAGTGAAGGCGGCCGGCGGCAACATCGTTGACCATCAGTTCACGTCCGACAAAGCCGTTGACTTCAAGGCGATTCTGACCGGCATCAAGTCGAAGAATCCTGATTTCATCTATTACGCGGGTGCCGATGCGCAATCCGCACCCATGGTGAAGCAGGCGCGCACGCTGGCGATGAAGGCGACGTTTGCCTCGGGTGAAATGTCGAAGACGGAAGATTTCATCAAGATTGCCGGACCGGCGGCGGACGGCGCGATTGTCTCGCTCGCGGGGCTGCCGTTGGACAAGATGCCGGGTGGCGCGGGCTTCACGCAGCGCTACAAGGCCAAGTTCGGCTCCGAACCGACAACCTATGCGCCGTACACGTATGACGGCGCCATCGCCATGATGCAGGCGATGCAGAAGGCCAATTCGTCAGACCCGTCCGTCTACTTGCCGGTGCTCGCGAAGACCGACATGAAGGGCGTCACGAGCGATCACTTTGCCTACGACAAGTACGGCGATCTGCGCGACGCGATCATCACCGTCTACAAGTGCGAAAACGGACAGTGGAAGCCGATTACGGTACTCGGATCCAAGTAACTGAAGCCACGGTGGACGGAAGATCTGCCGTCCACCCATGCAATACCTCGACTCACGGCAATGACTCAGCAAGCGCAAAACTTCCGGATGACCCCCGACGTTGTGGTGATCGGTAGCGGAATCGTCGGTCTCGCCTGTGCGTGGTCCGCACTGCGCGATGGCGCTAGCGTAACGATCATCGACCGCGACTTCGAAGGCGACCGTACGTCGCACGGAAACGCGGGCGGTATCGCCGTCACGGAGAGCACGCCCATTTCAGTGAGCGGCTTGTACATGAAGGCGCTGAAGTGGCTGTTCGATCCTTTGGGGCCGCTGGCGCTTGACTGGAAACATCTGCCGACCGCGTTGCCCTGGTTCATGGAATTTCAGCGCTCGGGCAACAAGGACCGTTTCCGCGAAATCTCTCTGGCCTTGGCCATGCTGAACAACCGCGTCTACGACGACATAGTCCCGATGTTCAAGGACATTGGCGCGATGGAGAGCTTTTATCGCCGCGGCGCATTGACGGTCTACGAGAGCGACGAAGCCTTCGCCGCCGACCAGCACGAATGGGCATTCAAACGGGATCTGGGTGTGCGCTGGCACGCCATGTCGGCCGACGAGGTTCGCGATTGCGAACCGTCCCTCGCGCCGGTTTTTCGTCATGGTGTGTTTCTCGACGACTGGTCGCACATCGGTGACCCGAAGCGTCTCGTGACGCAACTGCGCGAGCGCGTGAAGCAACTCGGTGCCACGTTTGTGGTCGGCGCAGTGAAAGCACTTGATCTCGCCGATGCGCTTGCGCCAGCGGCGGTCACCGAGGCAGGCGAACGGGTAAAGGGGCGCCGCCTCGTCGTGGCAACCGGTGCATGGTCCGCTGCACTTGCCGGATCGATCGGCGACCGCGTTCTGCTGGACAGCGAGCGGGGCTATAACACGACGCTTCCCGCACATGGCATCAGCCTGTCGCGCGAAGTGATTTTTGCCGAACGCAAATTTGTTGCCACCCCACTGGATATCGGCGTGCGCATTGGCGGCGCCGCCGAATTCGCCGGTCTCAAGGCGCCACCGAATTACAAACGCAGTGACGCGCTGCTCGCGCTCGGAAAGCGCTTCCTGCCCGGTATCAACGACAAGGGCGCCGTGAGATGGATGGGGCACCGTCCGGCCACACCGGATTCTCTGCCGGTCATTGGCCCATCGCCGCGCGCGCCGTCCGTCATTTATGCGTTCGGCCACGGTCACCTTGGTCTGACGCAATCGGCAACAACAGGTGCGCTTGTCGCGGACCTGCTTGCCAATCGAACACCCGGAATCGGACTTGAGCCGTACTCGATCAACCGCTTCCGGAATTAACGGGGCCCCGCGACCTCGATCGACCCGCGGGAGCTCCCGCCTCTGATTATCTTTTTTTGAAAGGTGTAGCCATGCAAGTCAACTGGAAAGGTGTGTTCCCCGCTGTCACGACGAAGCTGAAGGACGACGGTTCTCTCGATCACGAAGCGATGAAGGCAGGTTTGAACCGTCTCATCGACAGCGGCGTCGGTGGCGTCGTCATCATGGGTATGGTGGGTGAGAGCGCCCAGCTTACGCCGGAAGAAAAGCGCACGGTAATCAAGCTTGCCCTTGAAACCGTGAACGGACGCGTACCGGTGATTGCGGGCCTCGCTGAAACCACGACGGCAAATGCAGTGCAGTACGCGAAGGACGCCGAAACGCTCGGCGTTCAGGGCCTGATGGTTTTTCCCGCGCTCACGTACAAGTCCGACGCCCGGGAAACGATTGCCTTCTACAGGACTGTCGCTCAGGCGTCCAGCCTCGCGATCCTGCTCTATAACAACCCGCGCGGATATGGCGTGGACCTGACGCCGGACGTGGTGGCACAACTGCTGGAAGAGCCGACGATCGAAGCCATCAAGGAAGAATCGTATGACACCACGCGGGTCACCGATCTGATCGGCCGTTTCGGCGACCGCCTGGCCGTCGTGTGCGGTGTCGACGATCTGGTGCTTGAGTCCGCTGCGCTGGGCGCGGCATGCTGGGTCTCCGGCATGGCTAACGCGGTGCCGAAAGAATCGGTTGAATTGCTGAATCTGGCCATTGCCGGCAACTATGAACGGGCCCGCAAGCTGTACCGTGCACTGATCGATCTGTTCCATCTGGATACGCACGTGAAGCTCGTTCAGTACATCAAGCTGGCCGAGAACATCACGGCCGGCTATTCGGAAACCGTGAAGGCTCCGCGCCTGAAGCTCGAAGGCGAGGAGCGCCAGAAGGTCATTGCAATTGTAGAGAAGACGCTTGCCAACGTGCGCGCCCTGTCGAAGTAATGCGGATGGGGTCTGCGCCAGGCTATTTTTTGCAGGTCATTCTGGATAAAGCAGGGTTATGAAATCGACATTCTTTTGCATCGACGGACATACGTGCGGCAATCCGGTCCGCGTCGTCGCAGGCGGCGCGCCGCGGCTGGAAGGCGCGAACATGATCGAGCGACGCGCGCACTTTGAGCGCGAGTTCGACTGGATCCGGACGTCGCTCATGTTCGAACCTCGGGGCCATGAAGTGATGTCGGGCAGTATCCTCTATCCGCCGACCCGGTCCGACTGCGACGTTGCCATCCTGTTTATTGAAGTCAGCGGCTGTCTGCCGATGTGTGGCCACGGCACCATTGGGACGGTCACAACGGCCATCGAGCACGGTCTGGTGCGTCCGCGTGAACCCGGTGTGCTCCGTCTGGACACGCCGGCCGGTCTCGTGGTTGCCCGCTACAAGATGGACGGCGACAACGTCGATTCCGTGCAGCTCATCAACGTTCCGTCATTCCTTCATTCCACGGACCTGACGGTGGACGTCGAGGGGCTCGGCGAAGTCCGCTTCGATGTCGCCTATGGCGGAAATTTCTACGCGATCGTCGAGCCGCAGAAAAACTTCGATGGCCTGCACACACTCAAGCCTTCGGATATTCAGCGTCTGAGTCCGATCCTGCGTCAGAAAGCGAACGAGAAGTATCAATTCGTTCATCCCGAGAAGGCCGAAATCCGCGGTCTGAGCCACGTGATGTGGACGGGTGAGCCGACCGTCGAAGGTGCAAGCGCACGCAATGCCGTGTTCTACGGCGACAAGGCTATCGACCGGTCACCTTGCGGCACGGGGACTTCCGCGCGAATGGCACATCTGGTCGGCAAGGGCAAACTGAAGATCGGTGAACGTTTTGTTCACGAAAGCATTATCGGAACGCTCTTCAATGGTGTGCCGGAAGAAGCAACCAAAGTGGGTGAATTCGACGCGATTATTCCGAGCATCGAAGGGTGGGCGCGAGTGACGGGACACAACACGATCTTTGTCGATGACCGTGATCCGCTCGCCAAAGGCTTTTTGCTGAAGTGATCTACCGCGGCCCGTGGGCCGCTCAAAAATCGGCTGGGGAATTGAAATGTTGATCCTGAAGAACGCACGCGTGCTGGATGTGAATCACGAACACGACACTGCGCGCTATTCGATTGTCGTGGACGGGGAGGTCATCAAGGACGTCACTCGCGAACCGGTGTCGATAGACGGCGCGCAGGTTATCGACGTGGGAGGCAAGACGGTCATGCCCGGGATGATCGACTGCCATGCGCACGTCATTGCATCGGTTGCACATCTCGGCACCAACGGGCGTTTGCCGAACACCTTTGCCGTCTTGCGGGCAGTACCGATCCTGAGCGGGATGCTCAACCGGGGTTTCACAACCGTGCGGGATGCCGGCGGCGCCGACTACGCGCTCTCACGTGCGATCGAAGAGGGCGTGATCGCCGGGCCGCGCTTATACGTGGCCGGTAAGGCGCTGTCGCAGACGGGCGGTCATGGCGACTTCCGGGAGCGCTTCGACAACTCCGATCCCGACCCCTGCGGCTGTCACCGCAATCTCGGCGCAATCGGGCGCATTGTCGATGGCGTGGACGACGTCCGCAGGGCCGTACGCGAAGAGATGCGCGCCGGCGCCCACCACATCAAGATCATGGCGTCGGGTGGCGTTGCGTCGCCAACGGATCCGATCGGGAACCTGCAATTTTCCGTCGACGAGGTCAAGGCGATCGTCGAGGAAGCGGCGTCGCACCAGACGTATGTGATGGCGCACGCCTACACGGGCAAGGCAATCTCTCGCGTCGTGAAGCTCGGCGTTCGCACTATTGAGCACGGCAACCTGATCGATGACGAGGCGGCGGCAGTCATGGCGGAGTTCGGCGCGTTTGCGGTGCCGACGCTCGTTACCTATGACGCGATGAACAAGGTCGGGGCGAAGTCCGGCGTGTCGGAAAGTGCGCTCGCTAAAAACGAGAACGTGCGTATTCAGGGCTTGAAAGCGCTCGAACTGCTCAAACGCAACGGGGTGAAAATGGGACTCGGCACCGACCTGCTGGGCGACATGCACGAGTATCAAAGCGACGAACTGAAGATCCGTTCGGAAATTCTCGGCGCGTTCGAGACTATCTGTCAGGCCACGGTGATCGGTGCCGAAATCGTTGGACAGCCGGGCCGTCTCGGGGTCGTCGCCGCGGGGGCCTTCGCTGACCTGCTGGTCGTCGATGGTGATCCGCTATCCGATATCAGCGTCCTTACCGGGCAGGGTGAGCGCATCGCAGGCGTGATGAAGAACGGCGCGTGGGTGCGGAAAACGTTGCAGTGACGCCGCGCTGGTCATTGGATTTTGGATCCGATAGCCGATGCCGTGGTAGCATGGGCACTGTATCCTGAATCCTTTAGTGAAGCTGATCATGCCTCCAGTCGCCGCCAAACGTCGTACCAGGGAATCGTCCGCGATGAGTGAAGTCATCGCGGACGAAAGCACGCGCAAGATTGTCCGGCCCACGACAGTCGAACTCGTCACGACGGCGATCCGGCAGCGAATCCTGAGCGGCGACCTGGCTCCGGGTGAGCCTTTGCGGCAGGAAGCGCTCGCCGAGGAACTCGGCGTCAGCCGCGTTCCGATCCGTGAGGCCATCACCCGTTTGACGGCAGAGGGCTTGCTGACCAATGTCCCGCACAAGGGAGCATATGTCTCCGAACTCTCGATCGACGAGGTGAAGGAGACGTTCGACATCCGGCTACGTCTTGAACCGTGGATCTTTTCCGAAGCTATCCCGCGCATCAGCGAGGCCGAGATGGACAAGGCGGAACGGCTTGTCAAGGAAATGGACAAGGCGGATTCGGGCGTGTGGGGGCAGTTGAACTGGCGTTTGCACGAAACGCTTTATCTGCCTGCGCAGCGCGACATCACGCTGCAGATGTTGCGGGTCTTGCATGACCGCTGCGATCGGTATTTCCGCTTTCAGGCCGTGCAGGTGCCGATTCGCGAACAGTCGCATGACGAGCACATGGCCCTGGTCGAGGCATGCAGGACTCGCGACGCGAAGCGTGGGGCCAAACTGCTGGAGCAGCACGTCAAGACGGCCGCACAGCAGATCATGTCGGTTGTCGAAGCGGTGGTGACGCGCTGATTCAGCCGTCGCTGCAAGGCCGGCATCACTGTTTCCTGATGCGGGCGAGAATACGGTCGAGCGCGCTGGCTTGAGCGCGGAATACCCCTTTCGATTCAAGGTCAGCGGTCATTTGCTCGTTCAGGCCGCCAGACGTCGAAAATTCCTTCGAAAGTTCGGCGAAGGATTCATCTCTTGTAGTGGCAGTGCATGCCAGCCCTTTAAATAGCGACGCGAGATAGGTGCGCGCGTCGGGATAGGGGATACCTTGTTGATGCAGCCACATCGCCTGTGCCTCGATCATGGCAAAGAAACTTCCCATCAACGAGGTGGAGGCGAACAGACTGTCGAAAGCGTCTTCGTCCTCGACAGGAATAGCGGCACCGAGCGGCGCAAAAAGTTCGGTGGCGACACGGTCGTTTGGGTAGACGATGGTCGGCCCCATCGCCTGCGCGACCATCGGCAAAGGGGCAAGACGGACGATCTGCTTTACCTCAGGCATCAATGCCGCAATTCGCTCGCGATTCCAAGTCGCAATGAAACTGAGGATGTGGTGAGTCGGCGCCAGATGAAGTTGCGATAGCACCTGCTCTGCAATCTGAGGCCGCACGGCGAGGCAAAGCAGGTCGCATCGGTCCGCGACATCCTGATTGTCCCGGCCGACGTGAACCAACGCATGTCTGCCTGACAGCCTTGCTGCTATTTCCTGATTGCGAGGCGAGACCCAGATCTCGCGTAGTTCACGCGGCGCCGCAACGAGGCCAGTAACAATAGCTTCCGTGATGGTCCCCGTACCGATAAAACCTATTCGTTCAATCATTTCCTGGCGTCCTGGATGAAGGTATAAGCCTTTTCTGGACGTAAATTCTCGCGGGGCGCGACGCATCGCCGGCGTCGATCTCCAGTGTTGCGGTGAAAGACGCAATTTGCGCGAACACATCTTCGCCGACACTCACGACGGGTACGCTGAGGGCGTAGAGCTCGTTGGCGGCAATCACGCCTATGGCAAGAATCAGGTCGCGTTCTGCCAGTACGATGCCGCTGGGGCCTGTCCTATTGCGCAATGCTTCAGCCAGCACGCTGCTGCTGGAGCTGGACCCGCGCGCCCGCGGCATGATGAGCATCCGGTCTTTCAGGCTCTGTCCGTAGCCCGCATGTGTCTTGTCGACGATCACGCCGTTTTCAGCATCGTAGCCACCCCAGAAGCTCAACGGCGGTAGCGCGATGGTCAGGCCGCTTGCGCGCCCCGGCACGAGGACCTGGCCGTCAAGTTCGAGAGTGGGCGGGATCGTGGTCATCGGTTTAGCCGGCCAGTTCATCAGTGCAAACTCTCCCTTCGAAGGCGGAGCGAACACATTCGGTCATGCTTCCGAACGCGACTGTGACGCCGATGTTCGCAGGGGCATAGTGAGCCCACTTCCCTGAGTTAGTCATCACCCGTCCCTTGATCTGTTTCATCACGGGGGTGATGTAAGTACATGTGTCCACCACAATCTGAACGCCGCGCGAGGCCAGTTGCTGGGCGAGGCCCTCCTCTTCGATCTGCCAGAGAACATAACGGCTCGTATTGACATAGAAGTCGCATCGGAGCGGCCCGTCGTACGATTCGAACAGTGTGGCGAGCCGGTGAAACTCGTCGACCGAAAAATGCGGTGTTCCCAGACTGATCGCGGCGAGCGGCTCGCTGGAGCGAGCATCGTTCCACTTGCGATGGATCGCGACCAGATCCGCCTCGCTGACAACAATCGTCTGTTCCGGCTTGCCGCCCTGTAGCGCGGCATCGAGCGTCGGCGCTTCCGGGGTAATTCCTACCGCGTGAAAGAGCGCCACTGAGCCGCTGGATGCGGCCGCGGCGCCAAGAGATTTCAATTCGTCTTCTGTCGTGTCCGCCGGCAATCCGGTGATCGCGGCGACCGTTGCCCCCGCTTCAAGGCCGAGAAGAAAGCCGAGCGCGGCGAAACAGGCGTCGCGCCGCGGCGAATCGCTGAAGTCGGGCGCTGCGAACACAAGACGGGCGGCCCGGTTTTCGGTGACGTGCAACCCGGCATACGGAACGCGGCCGGCAATTGCCGCCGCGAGATCGAGAAAATCGCCGTAGCGACTCGTGCGGGCGCCCAAAACCGAGTTGGCGAAGACGATCGCATTCGATTCAGCCCACGCGATCTGATCGCCTAAACGTGGGCGGTGTTTTAGCTGGTACGGCGCGCAGGTGAAAGTCGCTTCGCAGCCGAGTTCCAGATGCGCCTCCATCAGGCGCTTTGCCGCGCGCGCGGTTTCCGGTTTTCCGCGATACAACTCCGGGTGGATCAGGTCGAGTGATCCGACATTGAGTGTGGTCGCAACGGTGACTCGCGTTCCGGACGCGACAAATCGCTCGACGAAATCGAGACTCACGGAGCCGTGGTACAGACATCCGTCGATATGAGCGGAGGAAATGTCGACCAGTCTTTGAGCGTTCATCACATGCGCCGTGGCGACGACTATACGCATCGCGAGCGCTGCGCCATCGCCGGATTCACCACTTAGCATTGCTTTGTCACGAACTGATAGTTCAAGCACTGTCGCCTCTTTGTTGGGGTCATGCGCAACAGGAACGAGGATACCGCACGTTCGCGTTGGGGACCATGGATGTCCGCGTGGACGGGCACCGATTTGATGCCGCGCATCGATCTGGTTTGTCGATCATCTCCTATGCTCAGGCGTTGCACGAGGTCGTAACAGTCACGTGAAGCTAGTCGTTTCGACCATCTTCACGTATACCTCAGCAATGAGTGATGTGCCGTAGAAGCATCACGTCTCTCCCAAGTATTGGTATCTCCTATAGCCAGGATAATCAACCAGTCTTGGACGCCTATTGCCGGATCGGCGCATCCTCCCTCCATCAGTTCTTACCAGCCCCCTACGGCTCGACATTGAAAGCGTCGGTTCGTGAGAAGTCTCGCGACTTCATCAGAGGTATTTCAATGAAGACTCTTGCCGTACCACCCATAAATGCCGATCGCGATGGCGAGGATATCGTGTCGAATAGTGCTGTGACAGAGATTCATGCTGACAATACTCAGCAAGGATCAGCTGATGCAAAAGAGGCGGTGTTGCTAGTTGTCGCGATGGTAGTCATAGCGATGGCTCTTCGACCCGGCATCGCTTCGATCGGGCCGGTATTGCCGCTCATCAGCCGGGAGTTTTCACTTTCGCATGCAATGGCGTCATTGTTGACGACCATTCCGATTCTGCTCATGGGGCTGCTGGCGCTGCCGAGCCCGTGGCTGGCACGGCGCTTTGGAAGAAATGGCGTGTTGCTTGGGTCCCTCGTATTGCTGTTTGTATCGATGTCGGCGCGCACATTTGCGCCGAACGTCTCGATGCTTCTGTTGACTACAGCGGGTGTGGGAGCCGGAATCGCGATAGCCGGAACGTTGTTCGCGGGGCTGATCAAGTCCAGATTCCCAACCAGGGTGGCGATGTTCATGAGCATCTATGCAATCGCGCTCGCGTTCAGCAGCAGCGTCTCTGCTGCCGCGACCGGGCCGATCGCCGCGATTGCGGGCGCCAATGGCTGGCGACTTGGAACAGGTGTCTGGACGCCTGTCGCGCTGATTGCGGTTTTCGCAGGGCTTGCAATCCTTGTATGGGAAAGGCGGAAGGCCCCGGTTGTAGTCAACAGGGCGGCGCGCGCAGCAAGATTACCGCTGAAGAACCGGACAGCGTGGCTGGTTGCGTTGTTTTTCGCTTGCGACAATTTATTGTTCTTCGCGTTGCTGTCCTGGACTTCGCCAATATATCTGGAGCACGGACTGTCCGCGGCGTCGGCGGGCATTCTGCTTGCAACCTACACCGCCGCATTTACGGTTGGGATCCCTGTGTTCGGCTTTTTGAGCCGGGCTCATGACCGCCGTGGATGGCTCGCAGCTTGCGCGGCGCTCGCGGCAGTAGGGACGCTGGGGTTGGCATTGACGCCGCTACTCATACCCCAAGTCTGGATTGCCATCGCGGCGTTTGGTCTGGGCGGCGGTTTTACACTCGGCATGACCTTGCCACTCGATAGCGTGCACGATGCGGACGAGGCTAACACGTGGAATGCATTCGTCATGACCGTGGGTTACCTGATTGCGGCTGCGGGGCCCTTGCTGGTCGGCTCGCTGCGCGATTTAACGGGCACCTTTGCCGTTCCAGTCTGGCTTCTGTTTGTCGTTGCGCTCGGCATGCTCGCTTTGACACCGTTCCTCTCACCCCATAGATATCGAAGCTCACCGCCTGTCCCCATGCTTGTTCCACACGCGGGCAATCCGGTGTGCTTAACGGAGATGAAAAAATGAATGCGTTCATCAAGTTGTGTAAGCAATCGGGCGTATTGTCCGGCCTATCACTGGCGTCGATCGCCATGGCTATCGGCTTTCCGCTAGCCTCTACAGCGGCGTTCGCCGAGACCGTTAGTCAGCCTTCATCAGGCAAGGACGCTGTGCCGGATGATTACTTTCATACCGGCGCAGGGTCGCGATATTTACGCCGTGCGGCTGCTGATCTCGTCGTGCAACCTCTGCGTGGCAATATCACCGTGCTAATGGGTTCTGGCGGAAACATCACCGTCCTGTCGGGCAAGGGTGGCAAGTTCCTGGTTGACGCGGGCATCAGCAAATCGCGGGCAAAGGTGCAGGCAGCGCTCGACAAGATCAGTCCCGCACCGCTGAAATACGTGGTCAACACGCATTGGCATTGGGATCATACCGATGGCAATGCATGGATGCATGCGGACGGCGCCACCATTGTCGCGCAGAAGAATACCCTGAGGCATCTGAGCGAAACCACTCACGTCAATGCCTGGAACTGGACCTTCGATCCGGTGCCGCCAGGTGCGCGTCCGACGCTGATTGTCGACCATGAAAAGACCTTTAACTTCGATGGAACACGTATCGAAGTCGAAAACTTTGGCCATGGCCATACCGACGGTGATGTCTGGATCTACTTCAAAAAGGCCGATGTGCTGGCCCTCGGAGACACCTTCTGGAATGGCATTTATCCGTACATCGATAACGAAGATGGTGGCGACATCAATGGTGCGATCGAATGGGCCAACAAGGCTGTGGCATTCACGACAGATCACACGATCGTCATTCCAGGCCACGGTGCGGTGGGTACACGCGCGCAACTGATCGAGTTTCGCGACATGTTGGTCGCGGTACGCGACAACGTCGCGGCCTTGAAAAAGCAAGGCAAGTCATTGGACGAAATTATTGCCGCCAAGCCCACCGCCGCCTTTGACGCGAAATGGGGGAATTTTGTGTTCAACGGCGATCAGTTCACAAAGATGGTTTACGCCGGTCTGCAATAAGCCCTATTGGCAGGCCACGGTCTTGAGCGGGGCTTCCAGGCCGCCGCTTCATTCCGCTCATAGCGGATGCCTCATCACAGCGGCGGGCATGAGACTGGCAACTGTCTGTCGCAACCAGACGTTGCCGGGATCGCGATGGAAACGCGCATGCCAATGCTGCCTCACGGTGTAGCGCGGCAACTCGTACGGCACCACCAGATTGCGAATCGGCTCGCGGGACAACATGGCGAGTGCGTAATAGCGTGGCACGGTCGCGAGAAGTTCCGTCTCACTCACGATCTGCGCAACGGCCAGAAAGCTCGGCACCCGCAACGCGATGTCGCGTGTGACGCCAGCAGAAGCGAGCGCCTTGTCGACCATCGCGGTATGCCCAGTCCCCGGGTTGGAAACTTCCACGTGCCGTTCGGCGCCGTAGGCGGCCTTGCCGAGCCGCTTTCCAATGCGTGGGTGCGAAAGGCTCGCAATACACTGAAAGTCCTGCTCGAACAGGGATTGCTGATAGAAGCCGGCATCGAGTTGCGGCATGTAACCCACCGCCAGGTCGACTGTGCCGTCTTCCAGCCGTCGTGGACTGTCGGAATTGATCTTCTCGGCCTCGACATGAATGCCGGGTGCGTGAGACTGCAGGTGGCTAAGCAGCCGCGGAAGCAGGGATATCTCGCCAAGGTCGGTCATGCACACACGGAATGTCCGGTGGGAATCGACCGGGTCGAAGACGGGCACACCTGTTCGAGCGACTTCCAGATCTTCGCGCACCTGGTGCAGCACGGGGTGTAGCGCGACGGCACGCGGCGTTGGCCGCATGCCGCGTGAGGTGCGGATAAAAAGCTGATCGTCGTAATAGGCACGCAGACGATTAAGTGCGGTACTGGCGGCGCCCTGGGTAATGCCGAGCTTATCCGCGGCGTTCGTCACACTCAGCGTCTTGTATATCTCGTCGAAAACCCAGATCCATTCCACATCAAGGGAAGCCATAGTTTCGTTCCAGGTGATATCAAGAATTTCGATACACTTTATCCCGCCGCTCGGTTGTCTGGATAGTGGTCCGGTGCAAGAATATTCGCACTCACCCCTTCTTCCCGTGTAACGACATTAAGCTGGATAAGACATGTCAACCAAGCACAACGGCGATTTCCTGCAAGCCAAAATATCAACCACTACACTGCCAGGCGAGATCTGGCGTTGGCACGCCGTCGATATCGCCGCACAGGTTCGCGCAGGTTCTGTCTCTTGCGCGGAGGTGCTCAAGGCCTTCCACCAGCGCATTGATTCGGTCAACCCACGACTGAATGCCATCGTGCATGCGGACCGCAAGCAGGCGATCGAGACCGCGAATCGGGCAGACGATTTGCTGCGAAACGCACCCCACCAGGCCGGAGTTCTGCATGGCGTGCCGTTGACGATAAAGCTCAACGTCGATGTAGCCGGCGAAGCAACGACGAATGGCGTTCCGGCTTACGCTGCACGCGTCGCCCCCGCGGACAGTTCGGTGGTCGTTAACCTACGTAATGCCGGCGCGAACATCATCGGCCGCACGAACGTACCGCCGTTTTCTTTCAGGTGGTTCACCGACAATCCACTCCACGGCAGGACGCTGAATCCGTGGCGGCAGGATATTACGTCAGGTGGATCGAGCGGTGGTGCGGGTGTTTCGGTAGCAACAGGCATGTGCGCTCTGGCGCATGGCACCGACATCGCCGGATCTATCCGCTACCCCGCATACGTTAATGGTGTGGTGGGCCTGCGTACCACGCCGGGACGTATCCCGGCCTACCACCCGACCACCAGCCAGCGCTTTTACGGCCTTCAGTCCATGTCCGCGCAGGGCCCACTCGCTCGATCGGTTGCCGATGTGTTACTCGGACTACGCGCAATGATCGCCGCCGATACGCGTGACCCAACGTGGGTCGATGCGCGGTTGGAACACCCGGATGATTTTGCGCCAGTGAAGGTCGCCCTGATCGACGAGATACCGGGAACCACGGTTTGTGCGGAAATCAAGGCAGCGCTCCAGCAGGCAGCGACCGCGCTTGCAGCGGCCGGCTATATCGTCGAGCGCGCGCTGCCCCCTGAAATTGAGCAGTGCGTTGAAGTGTGGCAGTCGATCGTAATGACGGAGTCTCGTCTTGGCATGATTGCCGGCGTAGATGCGATCGGAGACGCCGACATCAAACGATCGGTCCACAACATGGCTGATTGCGGGCCCACAGTCGACCTGAACGGTTACGTTCGGGCGATCGCGCGGCGCGACGAATTGCGTCGCAAGTGGAACGAATTCCTTGGCCGCTACGCAATTGCTCTTTTGCCCGTTTCATGTCGCCTGCCTCAACCGTGGGGTGCGGACCTGGGAACGGTCGATGAGATGCGCGCGCTCGTAGCCGCCCAGAGTCCCATGATCGCCACTGCAGCGCTTGGACTTCCTGGAATCAGTGTCCCAACGGGCCTGTCCGGTGGACTGCCGATCGGCGTGCAACTGGTGGCGGACAGTTTTCGGGAATTGCGCCTGCTCGCGGCTGCATCAGTCATTGAACGCAATGCCGCCGTGACATCTGCGCTCGACTATAGGGCTGACTGAGATACCCGGACCCGGATATTACCGGGCTCCGTTTAAGTCACTCCCAGGCCGGTATGACGCAGAAATCGGGATGGCGAGTGCATCTTCGATTTCCGTACCGGTATCGACAAGCATTCAAGTGTGGGCAACGTACTCACAATCAGCAACGCGCACGCGAGTCGCGCAATCAGGAGACTTCATTATGTCCTCAGCCAACTCTTCATCTGAAGCGGTTGATGTTCAGGCTTTCATCGATCAGCAACGGTTCTCTCCCTACCA
>NZ_JAXDPY010000546.1:0-4314 GCF_034668105.1 Paraburkholderia sp.
GGTCCCGACGATCTGCCGTTCGTGCCGCTCGCCAAGCGCGTTTAAGCGTATCGAAGGATGTCGATGCGTGTCTGAAGGTCAAAAGGTCGTGCAAGGAAATTGAAAACATCCAACGGCCTTTGACTGGGTAAGAGCAGAGCCGCACCTGTTTCTCCTCCATTACGCTTTATCAGCGTGACGTAGTGAAGTTCGGCCTTGGCTTGCTGGAACCCCGCGCCAAGGCTGTTTTTTTGCGGGACTTCTTGCCGCGGTGCTTGTGGTCCGTGCGTGGCACATAAGCATACGTTGTGCGGCGCATCAACGAAACACACGGCAAGCCGCCGCGCCACCGCAAGCTAAACTACACAGACTGTCCGATTGAAACACCGGGGAAGCGCCGCTTCAATGAGGGGCAGCGGATTGTGAAGCACGGCTGCCGCCATCGTCCCCGGATCATTATTGTTTTGTCCCCTACGCCATGAATACTGCCAACCGCAAACGCCTTCCCGGCACCCAGCTGGATTTCTTCGACACGCGTGCCGCCGTCGATGCCATCCAGCCCGGCGCCTATGACAAGCTGCCGTACACCTCGCGCGTGCTGGCCGAAAACCTCGTGCGCCGCTGCGATCCGGCGATGTTGACGGCGTCGCTCAAACAGATTGTCGAACGCAAGCGCGAACTGGATTTTCCGTGGTTTCCCGCGCGTGTGGTCTGTCATGACATTCTCGGCCAGACCGCTCTGGTCGACCTGGCCGGTTTGCGCGATGCGATCGCGGCGCAAGGCGGCGATCCCGCGATGGTCAATCCGGTCGTGCCGACGCAGCTCGTAGTGGATCACTCGCTCGCTGTGGAATGCGGCGGTTTCGATCCGGATGCATTCGCGAAGAACCGCGCGATTGAAGATCGCCGCAATGAAGACCGCTTCGATTTCATCAACTGGACCAAGCGCGCGTTCAAGAACGTCGACGTGATTCCGCCGGGCAACGGTATCCTGCATCAGATCAACCTGGAGCGGATGAGCCCGGTGGTGCAGGTGAAAGACGGTGTCGCTTTCCCGGACACGCTGGTCGGCACCGACTCGCACACGCCGATGGTGGATGCGCTCGGCGTGATCGCCGTCGGCGTGGGCGGTCTCGAGGCGGAGAGCGTGATGCTGGGCCGCGCATCTTATATGCGCCTGCCGGACATCGTCGGTGTGGAGCTGACAGGCAAGCCGGTTGAAGGCATTACCGCGACCGACATCGTGCTCTCGCTGACCGAATTCCTGCGCAAGGAAAAAGTGGTCGGTGCTTACCTCGAGTTCTATGGAGCAGGCACGGCGAGCCTCACGCTCGGCGATCGCGCGACGATCGCCAACATGGCGCCCGAATTCGGCGCGACGGCGGCGATGTTCTATATCGACGAGCAGACTATCAAGTACCTCAAGCTCACCGGCCGCGACGATGAACTCGTCAAACTCGTCGAGACGTATGCGAAAGAAACCGGCCTGTGGGGCGATACGCTGAAGCACGCCGAGTACGAGCGCGTGCTGAAGTTCGATCTGTCGACCGTCGTGCGCACGCTGGCGGGTCCGTCGAATCCGCATCGTCGTTTGCCGGTTTCCGAACTGGCCGCGCGCGGTATCAGCGGCAAGGTGGAAAACGAGCCTGGCCTGATGCCGGACGGCGCCGTGATCATCGCCGCGATCACGAGCTGCACGAACACCAACAATCCGCGCAACATGATCGCCGCTGGTTTGCTGGCGCGTAACGCCAATCAACGCGGCTTGACGCGCAAGCCGTGGGCGAAGACGTCGCTCGCGCCGGGATCGAAGGCGGTTACGCTGTATCTGGAAGAGGCCGGTTTGCTGCCGGAGTTGGAGCAACTGGGTTTCGGCGTGGTCGCGTATGCGTGCACGTCGTGTAATGGCATGTCGGGTGCGTTGGACCCGGTGATCCAGAAGGAGATCGTGGATCGCGATCTGTATGCGACGGCTGTGCTGTCCGGCAACCGTAACTTCGACGGCCGTATCCATCCGTACGCAAAGCAGGCCTTTCTGGCTTCGCCGCCGCTGGTGGTGGCTTATGCGATTGCGGGCACGATTCGCTTCGATATCGAGAAGGACGTGCTTGGCGTCGATGCTGACGGCAATGCGATCAGGCTGAAGGACATCTGGCCGTCGGATGAAGAGATCGACGCGATCGTCGCTTCGAGTGTGAAGCCGGAGCAGTTCCGCAAGGTGTATGAGCCGATGTTCGCTGTCTCGGTTGATACGGGCGAGAAGGCGGATCCGCTGTATGACTGGCGTCCGATGAGTACTTATATTCGCCGTCCGCCGTATTGGGAAGGCGCCCTTGCCGGTGAACGCACGCTGAAGGGCATGCGTCCGCTGGCGGTGTTGGGTGACAACATCACGACCGACCACTTGTCGCCATCGAATGCGATTCTGGCGAATAGCGCGTCCGGCGAGTACCTCGCCAGGATGGGCCTGCCGGAAGAGGACTTCAATTCGTACGCCACCCACCGCGGCGATCACCTGACGGCGCAACGCGCCACCTTCGCGAACCCGACGCTGAAGAACGAAATGGTGCTGGAAGACGGCAAGGTGAAGGCGGGTTCGTTGGCGCGTATCGAGCCTGAGGGCAAGGTCACGCGCATGTGGGAAGCGATTGAAACTTACATGGAGCGCAAGCAACCGTTGATCGTGATTGCCGGAGCCGATTACGGTCAAGGTTCGTCGCGTGACTGGGCGGCCAAGGGTGTGCGACTTGCCGGCGCGGAAGCGATTGTGGCCGAGGGGTTCGAGCGCATTCACCGCACGAATCTGGTGGGCATGGGCGTGTTGCCGCTGGAATTCAAACCTGGTGTGAATCGTCTCACGCTTGCTATCGACGGAACGGAAACCTTCGACGTGATCGGCGAACGCAAACCGCGCGCTGATCTCACGCTCGTGATTCATCGCAAGAGCGGCGAGCGCGTCGAGGTGCCGGTGACGTGCCGCCTGGACACGGCTGAAGAAGTATCGATCTACGAAGCCGGCGGCGTGTTGCAACGCTTCGCGCAGGACTTTCTCGAATCGACCAAGGCTGCGGCTTAAGGTTTTAAAAACGATCTCATCAGGACATTACTTTCATGGCCCACAAACCTCAGATCAAGATTCCGGCGACGTACATGCGTGGCGGTACCAGCAAAGGCGTGTTCTTTCGCTTGCAGGATTTGCCGCAGGCGGCCCAGGTGCCGGGCGCCGCGCGTGACGCGTTGCTGATGCGTGTGATCGGCAGCCCGGATCCTTATGGCAAGCAGATCGACGGCATGGGCGGCGCGACTTCCAGCACGAGCAAGACGGTCATCATCGCGAAGAGCAGCAAGCCGGATCACGATGTGGATTATCTGTTCGGGCAAGTTGCGATCGATAAGGCTTTCGTCGATTGGAGCGGGAACTGCGGGAATCTTTCTGCGGCGGTCGGGCCGTTTTCGATCAGTGCGGGTTTTGTCGATGCGAGCCGGATTCCGCACAACGGTGTCGCGATTGTGCGTATCTGGCAAGCGAATATCGGCAAGACGATCATCGCGCATGTGCCGATTACCGATGGTGCCGTGCAGGAAACGGGTGACTTTGAACTCGACGGTGTGACGTTTCCCGCTGCCGAAGTGCAGCTCGAGTTCATGGACCCGGCGGCAGAAGAAGAGGGCGCCGGCGGCGCGATGTTCCCGACCGGCAATCTTGTCGATGATCTCGAAGTGCCCGGCGTCGGCACGCTGAAGGCGACGATGATCAATGCCGGTATTCCGACCATCTTCATCAACGCGGAATCGGTCGGTTATAAAGGTACTGAGCTACAGGACGCCATCAATAGCGACGAGAAGGCTTTGGCCATGTTCGAAACCATTCGCGCGCATGGTGCGGTGCGCATGGGCCTCATCAAGAATATCGATGAGATCGCGACGCGGCAGCATACGCCGAAGGTGGCTTTTGTCGCGAAGCCGGCCGAGTACGTTGCGTCGAGCGGCAAGCGTGTTGGCGCGGGCGACGCCGATCTGCTGGTGCGGGCGATGTCGATGGGCAAGTTGCATCACGCGATGATGGGAACGGCCGCGGTGGCGATCGGCACGGCGGCGGCGATTTCGGGCACCTTGGTGAATCTTGCCGCGGGCGGCGGCGCGCGGGAAGCGGTGCGGTTTGGGCATCCGTCGGGGACGTTGCGGGTGGGGGCTGAGGCGCGTGAGGAAGGCGGCGAGTGGACGGTCACCAAGGCGATCATGAGCCGCAGCGCGCGGGTTTTGATGGAAGGGTGGATTAGAGTGCCGACGCCGGAGGCTTGAGGCGGGGGAGGGGCATTGGCCTCGGTGTTGCTG
>NZ_JAXDPY010000547.1:0-9081 GCF_034668105.1 Paraburkholderia sp.
TGAAATCCCACCCGGGAGAGATCGTTCCTGAAAAGCGTTTGAAAGAGCGTGCAGGTCAAAATGTAGTAGACCGGCACGGTGATTTTGCGGATCAGCGAAATCCAGCGGAAGGGGATCGGATAGCCGAGCCATTGGTCGTCCCATCCCATCGAAATCGCACCGAGGCGCAAATTTCCGAACAGCCACGCGGCGAACAGCACATAGACCCAGTCACGGTTGACGATCGCCGTAATCAGCACGAAGGCGGCCAGCGTCACGAGGCCGCCCTCGAGCAGACCGGAGCGGCGATAGAACGTGTCGTTTCTTCTTTTGAGCTCGTCTGGTGACAAGCGGGACGCGCTGAGCACCGCGGGTCCGCTGAAAATGGCGCGGCAAATCACGCCATGGGGCTCCTCGGAGACGAGCGCGATGCCGCTGCCTGAGCGGGTCATTTCGCCTGACGACGCCAGGGTGCGCGATACGCTGCCGAGCGGGACCTGCGTGACGGCGTCGAAACAGGCGATTTGCTGAATATGGCGGGATGGGAACAACGTGGTCGTGGCGCTTGCCGCCGCTTCCGACTGGGCCGGATGGATCTCGAACCAGATCGGCGCCTCGCTGAGGCGCGTGTCGTACTTGGTCTGCAAAGGCTGGGAGCGGAGCGCGAGCGCGGCGGTGTCCACGCCGAGGTGGCCGTCCGGATCGCTGAGGATGCGCATTGCCAGCGGGACGCCGCTCTCGGGCGCGGGCGTGGCAGCCGGGTACAGCGACACGAGTAGTGACAGAATGCCGATCGCAACAGGCACCGCATAGTAGCAAAACAACTGCGAGAATACGTTAATCGACAGGCCGGAACGGCTCCAGGTCCGATACCGCATGCCTTCAAACCATTCCATTCAAGCCTGCCCATCAAGGTGGAACGTTGTCATCTTTCCCGCCGGTCAAATCGCGCGTTCGGGCGGCGGGGCTTCGTCGGGCATCGCCAGCACCGGAAAAGCGCTGACGATGCTTCCTTCTCTTTACGGCAATTCAGCATCTAACATGAGGCGGTCTTGTGTATCGAACCGGCCGCCCCTCTATGACAACCTCGATCGAGCCAGGCCAACTAGACGACCGCGGCATCCGCGCTGTTCTGCAGCGAGCCGAACGACCTTGCCTGATCCCCGAACGGAGCCGCGCCGCGGCTCCAGTTCAGTGACGGCGCGGCGCTCAGGTCGATGTCCGGATGGTGCGTCACCAGCATGAACTGGTAGAGCGGGTGCCGCGCCTCGCCCCACCGCCGCTCGGTGGTGGCCACTTCAAACGCCATGATACGGTGCGGGATGTTGGTTGCGTGGGCAAGCGGAATAAACTCTTTGTCGCCGTAAACGTCGCGAAAGAGCAGCGCCGCGTATTGCCGGTCGAGTGGCGTCCGGGCTGCAATGGCCATCCAGTCGATCTGTTCACGTACGCAGTATAGATACAGCGCCTTGAAGAGCCCCAATTTGACCATCCGGCCGGGCTCGCCGGCTTCCACGCCAAGTCGCGTGGCGCCGACCAGCCGGCCGGACAACCAGTCCGGCAGTTCCAGCGACTGCTCGAGGGCGAGCGGGCGGAAACAATTGCTCTGGATACGCATCGTCCCGACCGGACTGCGGTCCAGCCTGGACTCGGCGAGCAGCACGAGTCCACCCGGATCGCGATCGTACGGCTCTTCCTGATCCATGGTTCGCGCGAACTCCGGTACGTGCCGCTGGTAGGCGGCCTGCCGCATTCTGAGCGCGCTTGCCAGCGCTTCATCGTTATCGACGACACGGACCGTGAATGGCAGGCGCGCTTCGCTTCTGCTCGTTGACGGTGTGTCGGACCGGTAACCCGTCGTTGCTGGATGGGAAAATGCCCCGAAAGGATCGCGGGCGTTCGCAGTCTGGTTGCTGTCTATCATTGTAAAAACTCCCGATTGAGCTGCCGCCGGCTGGTGGCAGTAAAGGGAGCTTCGCACGGTCACTAAAAGGGGGGGGTGAAACGGCGGGTGGCGTAGCGCGGTGGTTTTTTCCGGCGGGGCGTCGCCAGCCGTTTTCTGGTCGCCATTCGTGAATGTGGGCGAGGGCCGCGAGGACCAGTCAGCGCTTGCCGAGCGCGAGACTGGCGTCCGATTCGCGACCGAGTAGACTAGTCGTCAATCGTTGCGGTTCGCGAAGTGATCACGTCGACCGACATACATGCGGGCCTGCGCCCCACTTAGCAGTCGAAATGCCGGATGTCGATATCAGGCCTGGTCACCGAGTAAAAAACTGGGGGGGCAATGACCATCGCGATCTGTCAGACGCTTGAGCGGATCTGCGCGACAGCAAGTGCGGATCTGTACCGGGGCCGCCGCTCAACGGATGGCATGCCGGTCCTGCTGAAGCGCCCTCCGGAACCCGCAGAAGCGGGCCAATCCGCTCGATTGAAGCGCGAATACCTGCTGCTTCAATCGTTGAATGTCGCGGGCATTGCGAAACCGCTCGCGCTAGTCAAAGAAGGCAGCGGCATGGCGCTGATCCTGGAGCACTTTGCGGGCGAGTCGCTCGAAGCCGTTTTGGCTCGTGACTTGCGCATGGACGTGGCGCTTTGCCTGCGTATTGGCCACCATCTGGCCGATGCATTGGCGGGCATCGACAGCGCGAAGGTCATCCTTCGGGATGTCCGGCCCGCGAATATTCTGGTCGCGCCGGCAACTGGGCAGGTCCTGCTGGTGGATTTCACCCTTACCGCGGCCCACGAATCCAATAGCGTTTCGCCAGAAAGCGTCGTCGTACCCGTGGGCGATTGGGCGTATGTGTCCCCCGAGCAAACCGGCCGCATGAATCGCCCGGTGGATTACCGGACCGCTTTCTACTCGATGGGCGTATTGCTCTATCGCATGCTGAGCGGCCAGTTGCCGTTCGAGGCGAACGATCCGCTCGAATGGACGCATTGTCATATCGCCCGTATGCCGGCGCCGCCTCATGAGATCGTGCCGGAGGTGCCGCAGGCGGTGTCGGATGTCGTGATGAAGCTCCTGGCCAAGCTACCGGAAGACCGCTACCAGAGTGCATACGGTCTACGCGCGGATCTCGACCGGTGTCTCGCGCGATGGCTGGCCGCGGGTCGGATCGAGTCGTTCCCGCTCGGTACGGAGGACATCCCGGAGCGCTTCCAGGTGCCGCGCAAACTCTATGGACGCGATGAGGAAGCGAAGTGGCTCCTCGACGCATTCCAGCACATGACGTCAACCGGCCGGGCGGTGCTGGCGAGTGTCCGCGGCTACTCGGGCATCGGCAAGTCGGCGCTGGTCGACGCGTTGCGCAAGCCGCTTGTCGCGAAGCACGGCTATTTCATTTCGGGCAAGTTCGATCAGTACCAGCGCGATATTCCGTATGGCACCGTCACGCAAGCGTTTCGCGAACTGGTGCGGCAATTGCTGGCCGAGAGCGAGACGGACATTGCCGGCTGGCGGCAACGGATCCAGGCCGCGCTCGGCGTGAATGGCCAGCTGATCGTCGACGTGCTGCCGCAGGTCGAGATCATCATCGGCCCTCAGCCGCCGGTTGCGGCGCTGCCGCCGAGCGAGGCGCAAAACCGGTTCCGGATTGTGCTCCGGCAATTCGTCGCGGTGTTCGCGAGCGAAGACCACCCGCTGGTCGTCTTCCTCGACGATCTGCAGTGGACCGATGCGGTCTGCCTGACGCTCATCGAGGACCTGATGACGCACCCGGACACGCGCCATCTGTTGCTGATCGGCGCCTACCGGGATAACGAAGTGGACGCCTCGCATCCGCTCGCGGCCACCCTCGAGACGATCCGCCACAGCGGCGCACCGGTGACGGACCTCAAGCTCGCAGCGCTGTCGGTTGTGCATCTGAACGAGTTGGTGGCCGACACGCTCCATGCGTCACCCGTCGTCTGCGAACCGCTCACGCGGCTGGTCTACGAGCGTACCGAGGGCAACCCGTTCTTCTTTATCCAGTTCCTCGACACGCTGCATAAGGAGGGGTTGTTGCGGCATGACACGCGACACTGGGTCTGGCAGTGGGACCTCGATCAGATCAGGGCGAAGGACTTCGCCGACAACGTCGTCGACCTGATGGTCGGTAAGTTGCGTCAGTTGTCTGTCCCGGCGCAGGAAGCGTTGCAGCTGGCCGCATGTCTGGGCAACATGTTCGAGTTGCGGCATCTCGCGCTGGTCAGCCGGAAATCAGCGACCGAGACTGAACAGTGCCTCGCGACGGCGGTGCGCGAGCGCTTGCTCCTGCGCACCCACGGCAGCGGCAAGTTCCTGCACGACCGGATCCAGCAGGCGGCTTATTCACTGATTCCCGCAACCCGGCACGCCGCAGTCCACCTGCGAATCGGCCGGGTACTGCTGGCGAACTTGACAGGGGACGAACTCAGCGAGCATCTGTTCGATGTCGCGAACCAGTTCAATCGGGGCGCCGCGCTGCTGGATGACCGGGATGAGAAGGCGCAGGTGGCGACGCTCGACCTGCGTGCCGGGCGTAAGGCCCAAGCGTCGGCTGCCTATGCGTCGGCGCGTGTATATCTTGCGGCCGGCATCGCGCTGCTCGATGAAAAGGACTGGGACAACCGCCACGAACTCATGTTCGGCCTGCAGCTCGCGAGCGCGGAGTGCGAGTTTCTGACCGGTGACTTCGACCATGCGGAGCGACTGATCGCGGAGTTGCTGCGGCACACGGCATCGACCTTCGACCGGGCGGCCGTCTACCACCTGAAGGTCCTGCTCCATGTGATGAAGTCGGAAAACTCACAGGCCGTGGCCAGTGCGCGCGCCTGCGCCATGCTATTTGGCATCGACATCCCGGCGCACCCGAGCTGGGAACAGGCCCAGGCCGAATACGAAACGCTCCGGCGCAATCTGGAAGGACGCACGATCGAGGCGTTGATTGACTTGCCGCTGATGACCGATCCGGAACTGCGGACCGCCATGGAGGTGTTGTCGATTCCTTTGGAGGCCGCCTACTTTACCGACCTGCATCTGTTTTGCCTGCTGGTGTGCCGCATGGTGAACGTCAGCGTGCGGCACGGGATGAGCGGCCCTATCGCGCAAGCGTATAACTGGCTCGGCACGATCCTCGGCCCGGTCTTCCACAGTCATAGCGAGGGCGATCGATTCATCGAGCTCGCACGCGAGCTGGTCGAGAAGCACGGCTTCATCCCCTTCCGGGCAAAAGAAGGCTTCGCGCACGAGCTTGCGGCAGGATTTGATCGTGCCCGAGGGTCCACGACCGCCGCGCGCGCCCATCCCGACGGAGAGCGCAATAGCTTCGCGCTCTGGGGCACCGGCGGCGAGGTCCGGCAACTCGACGAGCCCAGGCCGCCACTGCATCAACAGCCGGCGTCACCGGCCGCCACGTCGCCCGGCAATGCGGGGCAGCTGGATCTGCTGTCGGTGACCAAGGCGTCGCAGGCAATTTCTTGCCAGATCGTGCTGGAGGATCTGATCGACACGCTGATGCACATCCTGCTGGAAAATGCCGGTGCGCAGACCGGCCAACTGCTGCTCGCACGCAACGAGAGCCTGGTCCTGGCGGCCGAAGCGAGCGTGGAGCAGCAGACAGTTCACGTGCGGCGGCTCCTGAACCAGACCCCGTCCGCGGCGGAACCACCGGCATCGGCGGCGCCCGAGGCGGCATTGCCGGGCTCCATCGTCAATTACGTCCGGCGCTGCCAGGAGCGGGTGCTGCTGGATGATGCGAGGCAACCGAATCCCTTTTCCGCCGACGATTACCTGAGCCGCCGGCAGCCCAAGTCGGTGTTGTGCCTGCCGCTCATCCGGCGCTCCGAGTTGATTGGCCTGCTGTATGTGGAGAACAATCTGGCCACGCATGCGTTCACGCCCGAGCGTGTGACCGTGCTGGAACTGCTGGCCTCACAGGCGGCAATCTCGCTGGAGAACGCGATGCTCTACGCGGCGCTGCGTGAGCGGGAGGCGCGCATCCGCCGCCTCGTCGACGCCAATATCATCGGGGTCTTCTTTGGAGACCTTGCCGGGAATGCCACCGAGGCGAACGACGCATTTCTGCGGATCATTGGCTATACCCGGCAAGATCTGCTGTCCGGCAACATCAATTGGGCAGGCATGACGCCCCCGGAATATCGCACCGCAGACGCGCGGCACGTCGAAGAACTTCAGAGGACGGGTACTTGCCAGCCTTTCGAGAAGGAATATATCCGCAAGGATGGCCGACGTGTCCCGGTCATGGTGGGCTCCGCGATACTGGAAGGCTCGCAGGAAAAGGGCCTCGCCTTTGTGCTCGACCTGACTGAACGCAAGCGGGCCGAGGAGCAGTTGCAGGCATTGCAGGCGCAACTCGCCCATGCCACTCGCGTGGCTAACCTTGGGGAGCTGAGTGCATCCGTAGCTCACGAAGTAGGCCAGCCGCTCACGGCGATCGTGACCAGCGGCGAGGCCTGCCTGCGATGGCTCGGCCACAGGCAGCCGCAGCCGGAAGAAGTGCGGGCCTGTGTGGAGCATATGATCGGTGAAGGTCGGCGCGCGGGCGAAATCGTCCAGGGTATCCGCTCGCTCGCAAAGAGGGCAACCCCGGAGAAGACGCGGCTGGAACTCAACGACGTGGTCAACGACGTTGTGTCGCTGGTTCAGCGCGAGGCTCTGAATCATCGCGTATCGTTGCATCTGAAGCTCGCCCCCGAACTGCCGCCGCTCCTCGGCGATCGGGTCCAGCTTCAGCAAGTGATCATCAATTTCGTCATGAACGGTATCCAGGCGATGGCCGATCTCGGCGACGCGCCACGTGAACTGCTGATTGAGTCGAGTCACGACAACGCGGGGCACGTGGTCGTCGCTGTACGCGATTTCGGAACGGGCATCGATCCGGAAAACGCAGATCGGCTGTTCGACGCTTTCTTCACCACGAAGCCCGACGGAATGGGGATGGGATTGTCGATCTGCCGCTCGATCGTCGAAGCCCACGGAGGGCGGGTGTGGGCCTCCAACAATGCAGGGCGTGGTGCCGTTTTCCAATTCAGCCTGCCTGCGATCGGCGAAAACGCGTCCAGTTAAAGCAGGTGATTCAGGAAATCACCGCAAGTCACGGATAGTGCGAGGAACGATAGTCAGGACGCCTGCCCGCAGCCGAAATCGCCAGCAGGAAGCCCAGCGTGTCGGCCCCTTCATTGATGGCCTCGATCTGTACCTGCCGCAGCCAGTCGGGCATTTCCGGTGGCATGACGCCCCGCGCGATCATCGCGAGTTCGGGGCGCGGGAACACATGATGAATGCCGGTCGATACGCCCAGTCGGGCAAGGGCCGCCTGGGCCCGGGCGTTGGCCTGCACGAGGCGCCCGCGCTCGTCGGTCACGATGACCCCGTGCGCCCGTGCGGCATAGCCCGTGCAACGTTCCAGCAGCCGCAGACGGCGTTCCATTGCCACCTTGCCGAGCCGGCTCTCGATCTGTGCGGCCAGTGACACGATCAATGCCAGACTTTGCTGGTTGTAGCTTTGCGCAAGGCCGGAGTGATCGATCACGCCGAGCACGGAGCCGTCCAGCGGATCGCGAATCACCGTGGCAGAGCAGGTCCAGCGCTTGATGCCTTCGCAGAAATGCTCGGCGCCATGGATCTGGACCGGCTGCCCCAACGCCAGCGCGGTGCCGATCGCATTGGTCCCGCAATTGAGTTCGGTCCAGCCGCAACCGGGAATCAGCCGGATTTCGCCGGCGGGTTCCCAACTGCTCTGATCGCCGGCTAATTCGAGGATCATGCCGTCGGCGTCGGTCAACAACAACACGGTGCCGGTCTGCAACAGGAATTCGCGCGTCTGGAGGATCGTCGGCAGGCTGGCACTGAGCAACCGCTCGTTGGTATTGCGCAAATCGAACAGGCGGTCCTCTTCCAGCGGCGGCGGAGCGCAATCGAGGCCCGGGCTGACCTGGCCGTCCAGGCAGCGATGCCACGAGCGATCAACCACGCCTCGCAGCATACGCGAGCGTGACATGTCACCCTGAACCATACGGTCCCACGCGGACAGGATGCTGGCGTCCCGGTCGGGACTGGGAAACCAGTTCATCGATGTGTTCGACTCGTCCACGCGCCTATCTCCTCATGCTGCAGTATGGCCTCGCGCGGTTCAGGAAATCCAACCGGGCTCACACCCCTTATTGTGGTCCCGGTGCGGCCCTGATGCGCGTCACGCCATAAACTGTACGCCGATAGTTCGAAGTCGAGGAGTATCTGCGGCCGCTGCTGATCGGCCGCGATGCCGAGGCAATCGGAGAGCTGTGGCAACTGATGCATCAGAACGCGTACTGGCGTGCTCGGCACGCCATGATCGCGCACGCTACGAGCGCAGCACCTCCGGGCTCGCCTGCGCGTTCGTCGGCAGCGTGAAGCGGAAGACCGCGCCGTGGGGCTCGTTCGGCACGGCTTCGACCTGTCCGCCGTGCGCCTCGACGATGGACCGGCTGATGGCAAGGCCCATCCCCATGCCCTCGGCCTTCGTCGTGTAAAACGACTGGAACAGGCGGTTGAGGTGCCCGGGGTCGATACCGGTGCCCGTGTCGCGTACCTCGACCATGGCGGTGTCCGGCTCGGCCCTGGCTGTGCTGATCGTTAGCTCGCGCGGCCTGCCGTGCACGCTGGTCATCGCTTCGATGGCGTTGATGATCAGGTTCATCAACACCTGTTGCAGCTGTACCCGGTCACCCTCGACGAGGCGGACGTCACTCGAAAGATCGTTGCGCAAGATGACGCCGTTGCGCAGCAATTCGGGGCGCGTCAGCGTCACGACTTCGCCGACAGCTTCGTTGAGATCCCAGCGCTCGATGCGTGGCGGTACCTTCTTGACGAGCGCGCGTACGCGGCTCACCACGTCGCGGGCCCGGTTGCCGTCCTTCTCGATGCGCGTAAGCGCCTGGCGGACTTCCTCGAGCGCCGGCGGCTGGTGATCGAGCCAGCGCAGGCCCGCGTTCGCACTCGTGACGACGGCGGTGAGCGGCTGATTGACCTCATGGGCGATCGACGCGGTCATTTCGCCGACCACCAGGACGCGGTTCAGTCGCGCGAGATCGGCCTGGGCCTGCTGCAGCGCCACTTCCATCCGCTTGCGTTCGCTGATGTCG
>NZ_JAXDPY010000548.1:0-2804 GCF_034668105.1 Paraburkholderia sp.
ACACCATTCAACCTCGCAGCGGGCGGCACCGATTACGCAGATACGTTCCTGGGCACCACAAGCAAGTTCTGGAAGAGCACCAACAGCCCGGTGTTCGGGTCTGCGAAGTCCTACATTCCAGAGATCCCATGGAATGATTCGTGCGCCAGCCGGTTGATCACAATCGCGCTCGGGTTCACTGTTCCGTATGGCACCGGCGGCTCCTGCAACTCCGCAGCCGGTAAAGCGGACTTTTTGGATACTGCTGCGGGCGGCGGCGGACCCAGCGCCTGTGCCCTCGGCACCTCGGCGACTCCACCTCGGACGAACGGAAGCTGCCGAGGGTACAAGAAGCCGAGCTGGCAGCGGGGTGTCTATGGCAATCCAAACGATGGAGTGCGCGACCTGCCGGATGTTTCCATGTTCGCCGCCAATGGCGTATGGGGACATTTTTTCATCTTCTGCTACAGCAATCCTAAAGGCGGGGGAGTGCCGTGCACCGGCGATCCATCTAACTGGGTGGGCGCGGGTGGAACGTCGTTCGTGGCGCCGATCCTGGCCGGAGTGCAGGCTCTGGTCAATCAGCGGTGGGGTCACTACCAGGGAAACCCGAACTACGCTTACTATGCGCTAGCCAACAGTGAATATGGCCGGCGCGGCAACGCATCCTGCAACTCCACCAAGGGCCCCGGCAAGTCCTGCATTTTCCATGACGTCACCCTTGGCGACATGGATGTGAACTGCAGAGGAAAGGTAAACTGCTACGATCCTTCCGGGACGAATGGCGTTCTGTCCGTAAGCTCAAGCAAGTATGAACCGGCGTATGCCGCGGCACCGGGATGGGACTTTGCGACAGGCATCGGGACGCTTGACGTGAATCTGCTCGTACGGTCGAAGATCTGGTTCTTCCAGTAAGCTTCCCTGCGAACCGGCGAAGCCGTAAACAAGGGCCGCCCTGAACCGGGCGGCCTTTGCCGTCCCAAAAGGCTCAGCTAGTTTTCAAGCGTATAGAACGCAAGAGTAAGGAGGCCGGGCTGCCCACCTCATATTTGCAAGAAAAAAGGGAACCGGCAGTGGCGATTCTGGCATCCTGTGAAGGAGACTCATGACGCCAACGGCAACTCCCAGCCGAGTTTCCACCACCACCCACCGGGCCGCTGCTACGACCCGAGCGATGAGCCGGAGTGCGTTCGAGCACACGCTGGCGAGCGCCAAGCGCACCATCCTGCTCCGCGAGATCGCGATGCTGGCGATCGACAGCTTCCGGGTGAACAAAGTCCGCTTTGCTTTGACGGCATTGGGCATGGTGATCGGCTCGGCGTCGTTGATCCTGGTGGTCACGATCGGACTGACGGGCAAACAGTATGCGATGAAGCTGCTTGAGAACATCGGGCCGAATATGGTGGAGGTGGAGTACTCGGGCGGCTCTTCGGGCAGCGTTGGGGAGTACCGCAATGACCTGCTGACGATCGATGACGAACGCGCTGTCCTCGCGCAGGTTCCGGCGGTCTCTGCGTCGTCACCGATGCTGGAGATGCACGACCGTGTCAGCTTCGGCGGGGGTATTGCGAAGGACGTTCTGGTGCTTGGCGTCTCACCGCAGTATCGCGAGGTGCGCCACCTGATCGTCACCACGGGACGTTTCTTCGACGAGACAGATGAGGCGACGCACACCAAGGCCGCGGTGGTCACCATTCCGTTCGCCACACAGATGTTTGGCAGCCCAGAAGCGGCGATTAATAAGACTTTCCTACTGCGCGGCATGCCAATCACGATCGTGGGGACATTCAAGGAGAGCGTCGACACGTTTGGCATGTCGGAGGTGGCGGACTCGACGATCCTCATCCCCTACTCGGTGGCACGCTACTTTACCGGCACCGACAAGGTGAAGCAGATATTTTTCTCTATCCGGGATAAGACCGACATTCCCTTCGCGACAAAGGACATCCTGCGCATCATCCAGGCCAGACATCAGTCGAACTCGGTCTATACGGCAAATACTCTGGTCGCGATCCTGCGTGTGGCGGGACAGATTGCAGACGGCCTGACGGTGATGCTGCTGTTGCTGGCTACCGTGACGCTGGCGGTGGGCGGCGTCGGCATCATGAACATCATGCTGGCGAATGTTCGCTCGCGAATCCGCGAGATCGGCATCCGCAAGGCACTGGGCGCAACCGCGCGGGAGATCAAGCTGCAATTTCTGATGGAAGCGATATTCATCTCGCTGGCTGGCGGCATCATTGGCGCAATCCTGGGCTTGGCGCCGCCGCTGGCTGCGCGCTTCTTCACCGCTTACAAGGTTCCGATATCGCCATGGTCGGTGGTGATTGCGCTGGCGACATCGGTCGTGGTGGGCGTCGTTTTCGGCACGTTGCCTGCTACGCGCGCCGCGCAGCTTGATCCAGTGGAAAGCCTGAAATACGAATAAAGCGAGTGCGCTTCGGCTGCTGCGCAGCCTACTGGATGTAGGCGACGCCCTCAAGAGCAGTCTGGAGACAATCGATGGAACAACGCGAGATTTCCATGCTGATGAGGGCTTCGCGGAGATGGTCGGCGCTGGCGCCGTAGCCGTGGCCCGCAAGGAAGTTCGCGGCGAGATCCGCTGCCTGCCAGCTATCCAACTGGCTGTGCATCAACTCGTTGCGCAGCATGGTCAATTCTGCGGCACTGAACTTCTCGATTTGGGGCACCAGTTGCGCATCCGCTTCGGGTGGAAGGCCCGCGGCTGCTTCTGCTTCGTCCTGCTTCGATCTCACATGATCCTCCATGGCCTTCCTCCTTCCTCAAATCTCTGCTGCCTATCTATACCAACCCGATACGCACAA
>NZ_JAXDPY010000549.1:0-2619 GCF_034668105.1 Paraburkholderia sp.
ATGTGGCAAAGCGATCTTTGAGTACTGCGCGATGACATGCCGCGTTCATTTGATGTCTGGGCAACGCGAAGTTCTGCCGGATTGGGTCGATGCATGAGAGAAACGCTTGCCTTCGACGCGCATCGCGAAAGCCGCACATCTGGCGTTCGCGCCTGCGGGTCGGCTGGTGGCTGTTCTCGGCACGGTTGTTCATACGTGCAGCCGCCTTGACGAAAACGTGCTTCACATGAGCGAGCTCAGGAATGTCAGCCTTCGCCGCCGGATTGCTGCGCAACTGGTCCGTCACGATCTTGCGCGGCACCGGGTTTGAACGCAGGATCTTTTCGAATGGCGCTGATCGACCCAGATGGAATGGACACTGCCCTCCCTCCGGGGACGAAAGCCCGATGCATAGGGGCTCCCCGGAAAGATATCCGCGCTCGCGCGCGGTCTCGACTGTCTCGTTGAAGAGCAACACCAGCACATTGTGTTCGAGCAACCGGTCGGGGTTCTTGCTGAACGTCGAATGGTCCCACACGGTCCCGTCCATCGGCAGGCCGACGAACCAGCGGAAGAACATGTTGTAGGAAATCCGTTCCATCAGCATGCGCTCGCTACGAATTGAGTACGGCACCTGCAGCAAAAGAGCTCGCACCGGCTTCTCCGGCGCGATGCCCGGCCGACCTCCCTTCGCATAAGTCTCGTACATCGGCGCGAGCACGTCGTCCATGCGCTTGAGTGCGTCATTGAGCCAGTTGCGAATCGCGCGCAACGGATGGTTCTTCGGGCACGAAATCATCCAGCTTCAACACTGTGAACATCGACTCGGTAAAGCCGTCTGGCCCGCGCATCCGTTCCATCTCGCTCTCATTGATAACACTAGTTCAAAGTTTACGCCTGCGTCCCGGATGACCGCTCCATGAAGCCTTTCAACGGCCTGTTAATGGCACAGAGCCGCCTTTGCGGATTAATGGCGTCGAGAACGGACTGGGATTTCGGGCCGATTGGCCTCGGTAGATCTCCGCCAACATGTGTACGATACCGACATGCACACCCAGTGCAACGCCGTCGGCGGACAGACTCCCGCGCCCGGTCATGCCGTCGACACCACCTTCTCGCACTGCCGTCTCGAACAGGGCAGCTTCGAGTTCCGGGCTCTGGATCAGGTCAGGCTGTTCGAGCATCGCGGCAAGGCAAGCCGCGATACCGTATGCGCCCCAATTTGACACCGTAGCGCACACGGTGAGGTCTGCTTCTGTCTCGTCTGCAACGCCGCGACCGCAGGGGCAACGGCATGCGCTGCCGCGCGGTAGGAGTGCGCGAGCTGTGGCGGCGATTTGCCCCATTCCAAGTTCGTTGCCACGATCACCAATCCCGATAGTGAGCGCGCCGTTCTCGCGTGCCACCTCAAAAAGCGTTTGTCCTTTGCCGACGTCCGCGCTGATATCGGCTCCGCCGACCGTGTGATAAACCGCCAAGCTATTCGCACCAGGTTTCTCGATCGCAATCACAGCCTCAATGCCATATTCAACCATCCAGGTAGCCGATCTGTTGCGTGTCGCCTGCACTTCACGCGGCAATTCGACAACACTGGCGACTGCGCGTAGCTGTCCGGCCTCACGAGCAAGCGCTTCGGTTGAAATAACCTGCAGTTCCGCGGTGCGCAACAGCGCGGCATTGAGCGACATCAGTTCGGATTCCACCGCAACCAACACACGAGCTCCGAGCCCAAGCGCCAGCGCGCGAGCCAATACCGCGGTGCCGATCGGGCCGTCGGTCTCGCCATAGGGGTAGTGGCCCGGCAAAATAAAGCCCGTGGTGAGCAGCACGGTGGCTCCGCGCTTGACCCTTCCAATTAAGCGTGCCGCGGCGCTCAGGCAGAGTGGCGTGCCACCATTGACTGCGCGGGCTGCTTCAAAAAGTGGGCCAATCACGCCGTACGACATTACATCAATGGTGATCAAGCGATCGATATTTTCTCCGACTTGCCCTAGAAACGCGTCGTCTATGCTCAGTGTCATTGGACCTTCCCTAATGAACTACTCATGCTGCGCATGGCAACCACATCTTGCGAACGGACAGGCACGTACGGTGGCATGTACCTGCGCCCATCGGTCCGGTTGCTAAGCGATACGCGCTGTGTTCTTCTCGTTCACTGCACGTGCGGCGACGTCGCGGATTTGCCATAACAAGAGGCTCGCCAGGGCCAAACTGGCTCCCATGACGATGAGTCCTGCAGCAAAGGTGTGCGTAAGCCCCTGTATGTAACCGACCAGATAGGGGCCACAGAACGCTCCGAGAACGCCAAATGTGTTCATGATTCCCATTACCAGGCCGAGGACACTGGACGGAACAATTTCAGCAGGAATTGACCACAGTACCGGTTGCGACCCATAGAGCATCGCACCGGCGATGGTCAACAAAATCATATTCACCAACAGCGTGTTCGACTCATAAGTCTGCCCTGCAACAATCAGTGCGAGGCCACAAGCTAAGATTGGTAGCGTTGAGAACAGCCGCCGGTCCTTCGTCCTGTCGGACAACCAGGTGAGCAAAAACATCACGCCGATCGCGACTGCAAATGGCACAGATGACAGCCAGCCGATCGTTGACTCACTCAGAGACTTGTCTTGGTGCAGT
>NZ_JAXDPY010000550.1:0-3963 GCF_034668105.1 Paraburkholderia sp.
TCCCGCTAGGGCGATATCCGCTGAAGATCGAAGAGACCGAACTTTCGCTGGCCGACTATCAAACGTTTCTCACCCGCGAAGCTGCCGGCATCGAGCGATTCCGCGCGCGTCAGCAAGCCGCGTTTCAGGCCGAACGCGAACGCTGGCGCGAAGCGGGCGCGGCGGAAGAAAGTTTGGACGCGCCGCTCGCCGAGGAAGTGGAACTCGCGCCGTTGAAAGATGGCGACGTAGCCGTGGAGAGCGAGATCGCGGGCAGTCTCTGGCAAGTGCGCGTGAGTGCCGGCGACACGGTAGAAGCCGGCGACGTGCTGCTCGTCATCGAGTCGATGAAGATGGAGATCTCCGTGTGTGCGCCGTGTGCGGGAACCGTCGGCGACATTTACGTGGTGCCCGGCTCCGCGCTGCGCGCGGGGCAACGCGTCGCTGTCATCGAACGTCTTTGACCATTCTGGGAAAACATTTTTATGTCTTCATTCGATCTGCGCCTCTCCACACTGCGCGCCGCTTACCGTGCCGGCACGCTCACGCCGCGCCAGCTGATCGGCGAGCTTCTCGCGAAAGCCGCTGCACTGAACCCCGAGTTTCATCTGTTCATCCATTTGCTGAGCGAAGCGCAGGTCGCGCCCTATCTGGAATGGCTGGACACTCAGGATATCGATGCATTGCCGCTCTATGGCATTCCGTTCGCGATCAAGGACAACATCGATCTGGCCGGTATTCCGACAACCGCCGCCTGCCCCGCGTTTGCCTACACGCCGGCCGAGTCGGCGACGCTCGTCGCGCAGTTGATCGCGCTCGGCGCCGTGCCGCTCGGCAAGACCAATCTCGACCAGTTCGCTACTGGCCTCAACGGCACGCGTTCACCGTACGGCAAGTGCCGCAACAGCGTGCATCCCGACTATCCGTCAGGCGGATCGAGCGCGGGGTCGTCGCTGGCCGTCGCGCTGGGCGTCGCGAGCTTCGCGCTCGGCACCGACACCGCCGGCTCCGGCCGCGTACCGGCCGGGCTGAACAATCTCGTCGGACTCAAGGCGAGCAAGGGTCTGCTGTCCACCGCCGGCGTCGTGCCGGCCTGCCGCACGCTCGATTGCGTGACGTATTTCACGGCGACCGCGCGCGAAGCCAGCGAACTGCTGGCGCTCACCGCGCAGGCCGATCCTCGCGATGCATACAGTCGCAAGAATCCGCAATGGAACACCGGGCGTGCGTTCGGCAAGCTCGCCAGATTCCGCTTTGGCGTGCCGTCGCGACTCGAATTCGCGGGCTGCACCGAAAGCCCTGCGTTGTTTGCGAAGGCCCGCGCCATGCTCGAAGCCGCGGGCGGTGAAGCCGTCGAAATCGACTTCGCGCCGTTCGTCGAAGCGGCGAACCTGCTCTATGAAGGTCCGTGGGTCGCGGAACGCTACAACGTCGTGGGCGAATTGATCGAAGCGAATCGGGAGGCCGTGTTGCCGGTCATTCGCGACGTACTGGCGAAGGCGCCGGGCGCCACCGCCGTCGAGCTTTTTCGCGCGCAGTATCGTCTGCAAGCGTTGAAGGTGATCTGCGATGCCGCGCTCGAATCACTGGACTTCGTTCTCACGCCGACTTATCCGCGGCCGGTCACGCTGGCTGAGTTGGAGCGCGACCCGATCGGGCCCAATTCGCTGCTCGGCTACTACACCAACTTCATGAATCTGCTGGACTACGCGGCCGTTGCGACGCCGACGGCGTTCATGGCGAATGGCCTGCCCTGGGGCGTGACCGTGTTTGGCCGCGCGTTCACGGATCAGTATCTGTTGAGCGTAGCGGACCTGTTGCAGCGAATCAGCGCTGTTAAACGCGTCGGGCTCGGCACGCCCGATGCGAGCGCCCCGCCAACCGCGGTCAACGCAGCCGCCAACGCAGCCGCCAACGATCAGGTACGCGTGGCGGTGTGCGGCGCTCACATGCAGGGTTTGCCGCTCAATCGCGATCTGGTTTGTCGTGGCGCACGTCTGGTCGAGGCTACGCGAACCGCGCGTCACTATCGCCTGTGCGCACTGGCCGCCACACCGGATGGCACGCGGCGGCCAGGCATGTGGCGAGTAGCGGAAGGGGGCACGGCGATCGCGATCGAGGTCTGGGAGATGCCCAGTCTGGAATTGGGCTCGTTCATCACGACCATTCCCTCTCCGCTTGCGCTAGGGAAAGTTGAACTGATGGACGGCACGTGGGTGACCGGCTTTGTATGCGAACCTTGTGGTCTGGCGTCCGCGGTCGACATCACGGAATCTGGCGACTGGCGGGCGTGGCTTGCTACCTCGCATCAATGACGCGCAGGTTGGCTGGCGACTGGCTTGACCGAACGCTGTTTCATTGGCAAAGCCTGTCCGTGGGAAATTCAGGAGACTTTGCAATTAGCATCCGAGGTCGGAGCGCTAACGGAAACCAATTTGCTTGAATACTGCCGCAATTCACTCGGCGTCGATTGCGGAGGTTTCCTGGCTAACTATTGGGGCGAGTCCTGTCCTCACATGATCGATGTCGCCCCCACCGGCTCGAACGGCATCCTTCCTCGCGGCTTCTGGTCAAACGACAAACTCTGGCCAGACGTGATGTCACGCCGACGCCAAAACGCCGAAAACGTGAGTCCTGGCGACGCGGCGATCTTCTTCAAGGATGTCAAAGACAACAATCCGGACATCGCCAAGCAGCGTGCAGGCGGTAAATTAATTGAAGGGACAGGTTCCGAAGCGTTCCATATTGGCGTCGTCAACAACGCAGGTTTCTCGGGGAAACAGCTCCTTGCTGACTCTGGGAGCGCGTCCCGCGCCTGGGGGCTGCGGGTTCGCAGCGGCAACCGGTTTCTGCGCCGTGGAGGAGCTTGCCACGACGTCCGCCGATGAGGCCGGCGTCGACCCGTACGCAGCAGCGGGTGACGCCGGCCCGATCGGTTCGGCTTTGCGCTTCTTTTGCGCTTCGTCGCTTTTCGTCGGTGGCGCGGCGTCAAGAACGAAGTCCACGCGCTGGATGTGAACGCGCGGCTCCGGCGTCGCGAAGCGAATAGATCGCGGAGCAAAGTGCGCTCGCGGAATCCATCCGTCAGGACGCCTGGGTATCTCGGGTTTCAAGGACCTGAGCAGCGAGTTGCGACGCCGGGGACGGTCGCGAAAATCATCCATTCATCGGTAGTTTGTCCGGATGGGGCACACCGGGGAAACGCTGCCTGTTCCTCGATTCGGCAATGGGCGGCTTTGACACGTAGGTAATTGCGATGGGTTGCCGGTGATTCTGCCGGAAGGTAACGTGGTGTCTGCGGCGCTGTCCGGCGATGGTGGCATAGCCACTCCACTGTCGTGCGCAATGCGATGCGACAGCGCTCCGGCCTTGCGAGGTGCCCAGATGACTGCTGGTCCGACCAACCGGATGACGACTGAAACCGCAGGAGACGACGGTTCCGTCATCTACGTCGTCGATGACGACAAGGGAGTCCGCCAGGCTCTCGACCTGCTTCTGCGCTCGGTAGGCTTGCGTGTCGAAACGTTCGAGTCGCCGGACGAATTTCTGCGCTCTGCTCGCACCACCGGGTCAAGCTGCCTCATCCTCGATGTGCGGCTCCGCGGAAAAAGCGGCATGGCTTTTCATCAGGAAATCGTCAATAGCGGTATGCGTATTCCCGTCGTCTTCATGACCGGTCATGGAGACATCGAGATGGGGGTGAAGGCAATGAAGGCCGGCGCGCTGGACTTTCTTGCCAAGCCGTTCAAGGACCAGGACATGCTCGACGCCGTTGCCCAGGCCCTCGCGCGAGACAGCGAGCGGCTCGCGGCAGAGGCCGCGTTAGCCGGAGTGCGCGCCTCCTATCAATCCCTTTCACCCCGCGAGAAAGAGGTGATGGCCTTTGTGCTGTCCGGCCTGCTGAACAAGCAGATTGCCTCTGAGATGAACCTGAGCGAAATCACGGTCAAGGTTCACCGTGGACAGGTGATGCGCAAGATGAAT
>NZ_JAXDPY010000551.1:0-10959 GCF_034668105.1 Paraburkholderia sp.
GATCAATCCGGTGAATTGACGAAGCTATCCGATCCGGCGGCGCCTATACCGCCGCCGGACGGATCAGGAGCACAAGATGAGCGACACGCAAGAGACGAGGCACGAGATGACGGACACAGGCGACGACAAAGTATTCCATACCGTTTCCTTCGAGCCGGTCGGTGTGCAGATGTCGGTGGCGGAAGGCGAGACAGTGCTCGATGCAGCGTTTCGCCAGGGCATTGCGGTGATGCATGGATGCAAGGAGGGGCAGTGCAGCAGCTGCAAGTCGCTGTTGATCGAAGGCGATGTCGAACTCAAGAAGTACTCGACGTTCGCGCTGCCCGACTACGAACGCGAATCCGGCCACATCCTGCTTTGCCGCACGCTCGCCTATAGCGATCTGATCGTCGAGCTACTGAATTATGACGAAGACCTGATGCGCCGCTCGATCGCGGTGAGCGAATATGATGCGACGCTCACGAAGATCACCGCGCTCACGCACGACATCAGGCTGCTGGAAGTGAGGTTGTCGAGGCCGTTGCGCTTTTGGGCCGGACAGTATGTCGACCTGACGATTCCGGGCGCGGGCATCACGCGATCTTTCTCGATGGCGAATACGCCTGACGGCGAATCGACGCTGAAATTCATCATCAAGAAGTATCCCAATGGCGCGTTTTCGTCGCAACTTGACGGTGGTCTGAGCCCGGGCGACAGGCTGATCGCGAAGGGGCCGTACGGCACCTGTTTTCGTCGTGAGGACCAACCCGGACCGATGATTCTAGTGGGCGGAGGGTCGGGGATGTCGCCGCTGTGGTCGATCCTCAGCGACCACGTGCAAAGCGGCGAAGAGCGACCGATCCGTTTTTTCTACGGCGCGCGCAGCCGTCGCGATCTGTTCTATCTCGACGAGTTCGAGGAGCTGGAACAAAAGCTGCCGGATTTCCGCTTTATTCCGGCGCTCTCGAATGCCGAACCAGATGACGGCTGGACGGGTGAGGCCGGCTTCATCCACGAGGTGCTCAGCCGCACCTTGCGCGAAGAGGCACTCGCTGGCGAGATTGACGCCTACACATGCGGTCCTACCCCGATGATCGAGGCGGTGATGCCGGTTCTTCAGACGGCCGGTGTGGCGCCCGAGCGGCTCTATTTCGACAAGTTTACGCAGGCGGTTCGCTGACCGAATCTGGCAACACGCCTATTCGAAGTGCCTATAACCGAAACACGATGGAGGACTAACATGAGTACGTTGGCAGAGCAGTCGCCAGTGAAGTCGGGCGCGGCCGGCGCGGCCCAGTTTTCCGGCTGGGACAGCCGCAAGTACAACTACTTCGAGCCGAAGGGACGCAAGGCGAGCCACTACGAAGACATGACAGTGGATGTACAGCCGGACCCGAATCGGTATCTGCTGCAAGACTGGATTCTTGCATTCGCTGACGGCACGCCAACGTATTCGAAAACCTGGACGGCGGCCAAAAGCTCGGACTGGCATCGGTTCCGCGCGGTGGACGAAGAGTGGGAGCGCACCCATTACCAGCGTCAGTCGACCATTGTCGGCATGATCACCGGAGCGATCCAGAACGCGAGGCGCTCGGGGGCGGTAAAGCGCTTCGATAAAACCTGGATCAAGGTGCTGGAACAGCATCTGGGCGCATACAAGCATGCGGAGTTCGGCTTGGGCACGGCCACGATGCATGCGCAGCGCTACGGCTACACGCAGATGATCAATAGCGCCATCCTCACGAACGCGTCGTACAAGCTGCGCTTTGCTCAAGACCTGACGCTTTATCTCGGCGAGATCGCGTTGGATCTGCCCAACCTGGACCTCGATGCCGGCAAGCAGCATTGGCTTACCGACCCAATCTGGCAGGACACACGCCGGGCGATAGAGACCATCGGCGGCGCCACCGATTTTCTCGAGAAGTACTTCGCCGTGAACATCGTATTCGAGCCGCTCGTGGCGGATCTGTTTCGCAGCGGATTCATCATGCAGGTCGCCGCGTCGCAAAACGATTTTCTGACTCCGACCGTCGTGTCCGCGGCGGAAGGCGACTATGAGCGCAATCTGGCCAATGCCGTCGAACTGTTCCATATGCTCGCCAACGACCCGCAGCACGGTGAAGCCAATCGCAAGCTGTTCGGCGAGTGGCTGGAAAAACACGGTGCGCTGGCCTCGGCGGCAGCAAAACAGTTGCAGCCGATCTGGTCGATTCCGCATGTGAAGACGGCCCAGTTCAACGACTGTCTGAACAGCTCGATAGAGCGGGCGGAGATGATCGCGAGAGAAATCGGCGTTCACTTTCCTTCGTCGATCCGCGCCTGAGCGCTTCTCGAACCCATCGAACCAACCGCGAAGAGGAGTACGCAATGTCAGTGCATACCGACAATATTTTCAAGTCGATGAAGGACGTCCGCTTCGAACAGACCATTTCGCATCAATGTGGGGTGACGATGAACGACAGCGTCGAAGCCCGGGCGATTGCCGAACTGATGTCCGCCAAGCCGGGCATCACGGTGACCTATCTGCCCGCGATGATCCGTATCGACGGGCAGGGCAAGATCGAGTTCAAGATGGGCGAGATCAGCGAAGTGCTCGGTCGCGAGATGACGCCGCATCTGTTCGAAATCTCCACCTCGACCCACTACGGGCGGATGGTGATGATCGACGACGAGACGGTGGTGCTGTTCGGCAATATGGACGATGCGATGGCATACGAGTGAGCGAACACCCCGCCAGCTAATCAGGCGGCCGCGTGTCCTCAAAGGGCGACGGGCCGCCCATGCAACCAAGGAGACGAATGCCATGTATCGAACCACGGACGGTGAGGAAATCTTCGTCATCGACGGACACGTTCATCTATGGGACGGCAGCAAGGCCAACCTTAAAAACGTGCACGGTCAGCAATTCATTGACTGCTTCTACGCGTATCACTCGAACCTGAGCCCCAAGGAGTATTTGTGGCCGAAGGAGAAGTTCGACAAGTACGGCGAAGAAGCCATGTACAACGACCTGTTCGTCACGGGTTACGACGACATGGCGATCTGTCAGCCAACCTATCTGACGGACTTCTACAAGAACGGCTTCAACACGACCGAAGGCAACTACGTGCTCAAACAGAAGTTTCCGCACCGCTTTATCGTCAACGGCGCATTCGATCCGCGCGATGGGGAAGCCGGACTCGATCGTCTCGAGGAGCTTGCGTCCCTCTACAAGATTCAGGGCGTCAAGCTTTACACGGCGGAGTGGCGCGGCGACAGCAAGGGCTACAAGCTGTCGGACCCCGGCGTGCAGCGTTATTTCGAACGCTGCGAGAAGCTGGGCATCAAGAACATCCACGTGCACAAGGGACCGACGATTCTGCCGCTGAATCGCGACGCGTTCGACGTGGCCGATGTTGACGATGCCGCCACCAGCTTTCAGAACCTGAATTTCATCGTCGAGCACTGCGGCTTGCCACGGCTTGACGATTTCTGCTGGATCGCGACCCAGGAGACGAATGTCTACGGTGGTCTCGCCGTGGTGCTGCCGTTCATCCACACCCGACCTGAGTACTTCGCGCATGTGATCTCGGAACTGCTGTTCTGGATCGGCGAGGACAAGATCCTCTACGGCAGCGACTATGGCATCTGGTCGCCGAAATGGCTGATCGAGAAGTTCATGGCCTTCGAACTGCCCGAGTCGGTGAGCAAGGAAACCGGCGTGCAGTTGTCGCTGACGGCCAAGAAAAAGATCCTTGGGCTCAATGCTGCGCGGTTGTACGGCATCGACATCGAGGCGCAAAAGGCGCTGCTGGAGGACGTCCGGCAACCGGCAGCGGTCGGCGCATGAGCACCGCGCGCGCTGTGCAAGCACCGGCTGTCGTCGTGTCGAGGAGCGCTGCCGACCGGGTCGCCGAGGTCTGGTCCCGGCTGGCGGCGGTCGACGACCCGGAACTCGATGAGTCGGTGACGGAGCTGGGTTTCGTCACCGCGGTGGAGGTCGACGGCGGCTCTGTATCGATCGGCTTCCGCTTGCCGACCTACTGGTGCGCGGCCAACTTCGCCTACCTGATGGCGGATGACATGCGACAGGCGATAGCGGCCTTGCCATGGGTGACAGACATCACGATCACACTCGACGAGCATATGTATGCCGCCGAGATCAATCGAGGCGTAGCCGCCGGACGGTCGTTCCAGCAAACCTTCGGCAACGAAGCGAATGGCGAAGTGGAGGACGTGCGGCGCATTTTTCTCGTCAAGGCTTTTCAGCGGCGACAGGAAGCGCTTTTAAGCTGGCTGCTGGCGCAAGGCACCGAGCCTGCGATGCTGGTGCGTTTGAACATGGCGCAGCTGTCTGCGCTCGCAAGCACAAGCACGGACGACGACGGGAAAACCCAGCGCCTGATCGCGCGATATCGCGAGCGCCGTTTTGTAGTGGGGCGCTGTATCGACGAAGCAGAGCAGACGGATGAACCGGCTTTTATCGACACGGAAGGAGCCCCGCTGAATCCTGACGGGCTGGGTGCATATCTGCGCGCGTTGCGAAGGGTCGGCGTCAATGCCGAATTCAACGGCGCGTTATGCCGCGGTCTTCTGGCTGCCCGCTATGGCGAAAGCTGCACTCCGGCGTCAGCGGTCGAGATCAAACCGGTGCAATTCGTCCGCACTGGCGGTTCGAAGCCCGGAGGCACGTTCGCGCCACCACGAGAGACACGCGGCGCAGCAGAGTAAAAAACAGCGATCCGAACTAACCGGATCAGGAGGAGCAGGATCATGCCGAACATCATGCTGCATGACGACGACGCGCGTATGGCGCTAGGTCGAGGCGTTGCGAAACTGGCCAAGGCAGTGCGAGGCACGCTCGGCCCACGTGGAATGAACGCGATCATCGACCGGCCAATCGGCACGCCGATCATTTCGCGCGACGGTGTCAGCATTGCCAACGAGATCGAACTCGAAGATCCATTCGAGAATATCGGTGCGCAAGTCGTCCGCGAAGTGTCCAAGCAGACCAATGAAGTGGCCGGGGACGGCACGACCACCGCGACCGTCCTGGCCGACGCACTGGTCCAGGACGGCCTCGCTTGCCTCGCGCAAGGCGCCAATCCGGTCGAACTGGTGCAAGGTCTGGAACTGGCCGTCAACGAAGCAATCGACGCGCTCAAACGCGCTGCGACGCCTCTGCGCAGCGGTGACGAAGTGCGCGCCGTTGCGGTGGTGGCAGCCAACGACGAATTCACCGGCAAGCTGGTGGCCGAAGCATTGGAGCGGGTGGGCGCCGATGGGATTGTCGATGTGGAATACGGCACCACCGTCGAAACCCGTCTGGAAGTGGTAGACGGGATGGCTTTCGATCGCGGCTACCTGTCACACCATATGGTGACGGACATCGAGAGAATGCAGGTGGTGCTGGATGACCCGCTCATTCTGATGACCGACCAGCGGCTGCAATCGCAGGAAGAAGTCGCAGCGCTTCAGGCATTGGCGACCCGGAGTAAACGTCCGCTGCTGATCATTGCAGAGGAGGTGGCGCCGGCCTGCGTCATGACGCTGCTCGCATGGCGCGACAACGGCGGCATGCCTGTCGCGGCGATTCATCCACCGGAGTACGGACACTGGCGCAAGGCGATGCTCGAGGACATCGCAATCGTCACAGGCGGCAAGGTCGTTGCCCGCGACCTGGGCGGAAAGCTGGAAGCCACTGAATTGCGCGACCTCGGCAGCGCGCGGCAGGTGCGCATTTCGTCGAACCAGACCATCATCACGGCCGGCGGGGGCGATCCGTCGGCGGTTGCGGCGCGCCGTCAGCAGGTGGCGCGCCAGTATGAGATGGCGCCGGAGAACGTTGAGCGCGACAAGTTTCAGGTGCGCCTTGCAAAACTGTCGGGCGGCACCGCGCTGATTCTCGCGGGTGGCGCGACGCCGGTCGAACAGAAGCGTCGACTGCATCTGATCGATGATGCGATTCACGCGGCGCGCGCGGCGATCGCCGAAGGCGTCGTGCCGGGCGGCGGCATGGCCCTGTTGCGGGTCTCGTCGGAACTGGAGGGCGTCATCGCGCGTAGCCACGGCAGCGTGCAGCAAGGCGCGCGGCTCTTGCAGCGCGCGTTGGCAAAGCCGCTCTTTCACATCGCGACGAATTGCGGCCTCGACGGCGCGGCCATCGTAAGTGAAGCGATGCGGGCAGAACCCGGCATGGGTCTCGACGCGCGTAGCGGCGCATTCGTCAATCTCGTCGAGGCCGGCATCATCGATCCGGTAAAGGTCAGCTACAGCGCGGTGCGCAATGCGGCATCGGTAGCAGGGTTGATTCTGACCACCCAGACGCTGATCGCCAAGAAACCGGAGACGATCGATCCGACCGCAGGACCGGCGCTAGGCGCAGGCGCAGAACTGCTCGGCCGCCAATAGATGCGTGAGATCGACATAGCCGGTCTCCGTATCTGGGGACCGGCACAGCAAGGCCGCTGCCGGCACGAATCGGGCGGCCACCGGTAGAAGGAGACGAACGATGGCTACAGGAACGGCCCGCCACTTCAGCGCAATTGCGACGACCGCCCGGTATCTTTGCGCGACGCCTTCGACGCGCCTGCTCAAGCTCACACTGGGCTGGAGCATTACACTGTGTGGGACAGGTATTCTGGTAAATGATGTAAACGCAACGATCGCTCCGTTTTTACGCGGCGTCGCTGGAGCGATCATTAAAGCAATGGCGTAGTCCACATGCTTGCCTGCCTGGGCGGTCGCTCTTGCGGATTGCGGCGAGAAGGAGAACGCACGCCTGGATGATCGCGTTCAGCGAACGTGCGTAACGAATTCAGGGGGCACGACAAAAGAAGCTAAGAAAGGGGCGCGATCCGGTGCGCTGACCGTGTTTCCCCCAAAAGACATGTTGAAAATCCAGAGCCATACTGCACGCAGCGTGAGCTGCTGGGTTTGAAAAAATAGAAGTCCACCCGATACGCCCAGCCATAACATCCTAGCTAGTCAAGACGAAGCCAGCCGTAGAGCCCGGTTCCACGTTAACCCATCGCCCAGGAGGAAAGTTGTGGCGAGGAGACATCAGATTGGCAGCATGTTGGGTCTAGGTAATCAGGCGGCGATGCGCAGCATCGTGGCCAACGCGCAGCGCGCCAATCTCCGTCATTCCGACCGGGGTACGATGCTCGCGTGGGAACGTTTTCTGGCGGGCGAGCCGTCCACGTCTGCTCCGCCGGCGCTCATCGACTCATGGCAACGCAGCTTGCAGTCCGGTGTCAGTCCGACGGCGGTCTCGGCTCCGATCGCGGTACACGGAGACGCAGTTGCAGCGCTGTGCTGGCGCCATCGCGACCTGCTGGCAGCGGCGGACCGCCTGTTCACGGTCACGGCCGACCTTTTCGTCGATTCACATTCAATTCTGCTGCTCACGAACCAGGACGGCGTGATCCTCAAAGCGGCGGGCGATTTGCGCACGCAGGCCGCGGGCGAAAAAATCCATCTGACAATCGGTGGCGACTGGGGCGAGGGCAGAGCCGGCACGAATGGGATCGGCACCGCGCTGGCGACCCGCGAGCCGACCTATATCCATGCCTCCGAGCACTTCTGTGAAGGCATCAAGTCATGGAGTTGCGCAGCCGCGCCGATTTGCGAACCGGGCACTGGTGCGGTGATCGGTGTGCTCGATATTTCCGGACCGCCTTCCACCTATCAGATCAACAACCTCACGTTGGCCGTGACCGCGGCGCGCCAGATCGAAATGGTGCTCGCCGAGCAGGCCGCGCGCGAGCATATGCGTTTGTTGGCCTTTTGTCTGCAACGGTTGTCGTCGTCGGATGCGACCGGCATGGTGGCGATAGACCGCAGCGGCCGGCTCGTGCATACCACGGGCAGAGTCGCATTGCCGGTCGGCATCGGTGAGCGTTTCCCGGGGATGAGCGAGACTTCCGCCGTGGAGGACTGGGCGCAGCATTTGCCCGCAGGGTTGCACGCCGAATGGTTCAATCCCGTGGTCGTCGACGGCAACACGATTGGCGCGATGCTGGTCGTGCCCGCGCGAACCCGCCCCATCCACGAGCGAGTCGCGGAGCGCAGCGGAGAGGCTGATCCGCTGCGCAACTGCTTTGCGCAGATCCAGGGGCGAAGTGCGGCGATGCTGGCGGCCGTCAATCGTGGACGCCAACTTGCCAGCAGGCGCGTACCGGTACTGATCGAGGGCGAAACAGGGGTTGGCAAGGAACTGTTCGCGCGCGCCATTCATGGCGAAGAAGGAGGAGGCGGCCCGTTCGTCGCGTATAACTGCGGGGCGGCGTCTAAAGAACTGATTGCGAGCGAGTTGTTCGGTCACGTGCGCGGCGCTTTCACTGGCGCGACAACGGAAGGGCGGGCCGGCCGTTTCGAGCTGGCTCATGGTGGGACGCTCTGTCTCGACGAGATCGGTGAGATGCCGCTCGAGCTGCAACCTGTCCTGTTGCGTGTGCTGGAAGAAGGCATCATCTACCGGCTTGGCGACACGCAGCCGCGGCGCGTCGATGTGCGCCTGCTGGCAATGACCAACCGCAATCTGCGCGAAGAGGTCGAGTCCGGTCACTTTCGCCGCGATCTGTATTACCGGATCAGTGTTACACGCATACGTATTCCGCCGCTGCGTGAACGGGACATTGATATCGATCTGCTCGTCGAGCACTTTAACCGCAAGCTTGCCTTGCGCCACGGGGTCGCCGAACGACAACTGAGCGCGGAGATCATGGCAGTGTTGCGCGCCTATTCGTGGCCAGGCAACGTAAGGGAAATGCGCAACGTGATCGAGAATATGCTTTTGACGTCCGGCGAGCCCGCTGTGTCGTTCGATGATCTGCCTGCCGAGTTGCTCGATGAAATCGCGACGTCCGGGGCTGTGCCGTTGCTGCGGGACGAGGGGGCAAGTCTCGAAGAAGCGGAGCGTTTAGCCATTGCACGCGCGGTGCACAATGCGCACGGCAATCTTGCGCAGGCCGCCCGCACCTTGGGCGTTTCGCGCAGTACCCTTTATCGCAAGATCGAGCTTTATCAGTTGGAAGGGATCGTCAAGCCAGCGGGAAAGGAATGAGGCTGTGCGGAGATCTGTGCATTGGCTGCTCCGGGGGGCGGCAGATGACCACCTCGTGTGCATAGGGACTGCCCACCTGATCCGAGCGACCCAGACGATTTCGCCTAGTTCTGCTCCGAGCGCGATGAACCTTATCCTTTTTTTTTCGGCACAGTAGCCTGTGCAACGACTCGTTGCACAAGCGTCGTGGCCACACGTTGTCACACGACTTACTCAAAGCCAGGTGCCACCTTGCCGTTCACTGGGCTCTGCCGTAACCGTATCGAAATCGTGAATCCAGTCCAGGTGATTCAGCACGCTGTCGCGTGCGCGCAGGCGCCTGCGCCGGGGCCGCACGCGCAAGGTGCAGTACGCGTCGATAACCACTGCGGACGTGCGCACTTGCCCGACGGGCCGGCCGCGCAGGCCCGCAACGCGCTCGTAGGCTTCCTGCGCCTCGCACCAATTGCCTGGACCCGCCGAGGCCAATTGAGCGGCCAACACCACGGCATCTTCAATCGACTGGTTGGCGCCCTGGCCGTGATGCGGCACAAGCGCATGCGCGGCATCGTCGATCAGCGTCAGCCAATCAGGTCAGTCCCGTTCAGGACGAATGCTCCACATCGTGGAGGTGCGAGGATTTCCGGGAACCCTTGTGCGAGTGCCTGACGTTTGAGGTCGATGTCGGCACGGGCATAGCGCATCGTGGTATTCAGGCTCGCATGGCCGAGCCACTGACTGATAGTGGCGAAGTCCACACCAGACTTCAGCAACTGGATCGCGGTGGTATGCCTAAGAGGCCAGTTCAAAAATGCTGCTCGGTACGCCTGAGGATGTTCCAGCAGACGAGAGCGCAGCCGAATTTCAAGAATGCTTGACGAAGCTGCCAATTTGGTTGTCGTGGTGAGTCACGACTCCGACCTGGCCAACGACAACCTCGATGCTGAACCTGACGTGGAAGTTATCGTTGGTCGACTCGTGGCGACGCCGAACGGAAATTTCTCGTGGGGAAAGGCGCCGCGGACACTGCATCTTTCCATGACGCGTGACGGCGGCCTGGTGACGGTCGAGTTGATCGCGACAAGCAAGCGACTCATCCCCAAGCGGGAATTGGCACAATTCGAACCGGACAGCGGATTCGACCTTCCGACCTTGATGGGCACAGGCTAGCCGTCCTGCGAAGTTGGCTTGGAGCCCGAGACAACCACAGCGCGTTTCCAGATCCTTTCGTTAGCCGCATGGCCGCCACCAAGCTTGACGCAAAGCTTGCGAAGATTCTGGAGCCACACGGGGAACTCATATCCGTCGTCTATTTTGAAGTAGACGGCGGGCGGATTGTAGATCGGGAAAAGGACAGTCCCTACGAGCTAGACATCATGGATGGACCTGCCGCACCTCAAGGTACGCGGATTAAGCTTGAGGTGGGTTACGCCGCGGCTCAGAGCCGCCATTGAGGGGGCAGGTCATGAACAAGTTTAGCAAGTACGTGGGCCTGGATGTACATCAGGAAACGATTGCCGTGGCGGTCGCCGACACGGCCGGCGAGGTGCGGTATATGGGCGAGATTGTAAACACGCCGGAGGCCATCAAGAAGCTGGTCGCACAGCTCAAGCGGAGCACGGGACGGCTGGCGTTCTGCTACGAAGCCGGCCCGTGCGGCTACACAATCTGCCGGCAACTGCGTGAGCTGAAGCAGGACTGTCAGGTCATCGCGCCGTCACTGATTCCGAAGAAGCCGGGGGAGCGCGTGAAGACCGACCGGCGCGATGCCCTAAGCTGGCGCGCCTGCATCGCGCCGGCGAGTTGAGCCCCGTGTGGATTCCGGATCAGGCCCAGGAGGCACTGCGCGATCTGACCCGTGCGCGTGAGGACATGAAGCATCTGCAGCGCCAGGCCAAGCAACGGCTGTTGTCGTTCCTGTCGCGCCATGGTCATCGCTACAACGGCCGCTCCAG
>NZ_JAXDPY010000552.1:0-18303 GCF_034668105.1 Paraburkholderia sp.
CGTGTGACGGTTTCGAGCTGCGCCTTAGTTCTCGCCAGCACGTCGCCAAACTTGCCGAACTCCGTTTTCACCGCGCCAAGCACCTGCCACACCTCGCTCGAGCGCTTCTCGATCGCCAGCGTGCGGAAGCCCATCTGCAAACTATTGAGCAAGGCCGTGAGCGTAGTCGGGCCGGCAATCGTCACGCGGTAGTCGCGTTGCAGCTGATCGGTCAGGCCCGGCCGACGCAGCACTTCCGCATACAGGCCTTCGGTCGGGAGGAACAGCAGCGCGAAATCCGTGGTGTGCGGCGGCGACACATACTTCTCGGCGATCGTGCGTGCCTCGGCGCGAATCCGCGTTTCCAGCGCACGCGACGCTTCCTCCACCGCAACGGGATCGGCGCGCTCCTGAGCCTCGATCAACCGCTCGTAATCTTCACGCGGGAACTTGGCGTCGATCGGCAACCAGACCGGCGTGGCGGATTCCCCCGTCGCCGCGCGGCCCGGCAGTTTGATCGCGAATTCGACGCGATCCGCGCTCTTCGGCACCGTCGCGACGTTCTTCGCGTATTGATCCGCGGTGAGCAATTGTTCGAGCAACGCTTCGAGTTGCACTTCGCCCCACGTGCCGCGCGTCTTGACGTTGGTCAGAACCTTCTTCAGGTCGCCGACGCCCGCAGCCAGCGTCTGCATCTCGCCGAGTCCGCGATGCACCTGCTCCAGCCGGTCGGACACCAGCTTGAACGATTCGCCGAGACGTTGTTCGAGCGTAGCGTGCAGCTTCTCGTCGACCGTGCGGCGCATCTCTTCGAGCTTGGTCGAGTTATTTGTCTCGATGTCTTTCAGCCGCTGCTCGATGGTCGCGCGCACCTCGGCGAAGCGGCGATCGTTCGCCTCGGTGAGCTGCCCCAGTTGCAAGGTCAGCGTTTCGCCGAACTGCCTGAGCGTGCGCCCTTGCTCATCGCGTGCCTGCTGCGCCTGCTGCTGCAAGCTGTGACGTACCGCGTCGAGTTGCTGCGCGAAGCCGTCGATCTTGCCGCCCTGCACCGTCGTCATACTGCTGAATTGCGATGCCAGCGTCTGCTGGAAGTGCGCGAACCCGCTGCTCTGCTCGCTACGCGACACGCGCGCCGTTTCGGTGATGTCATTGCGCAATTGCCGCTCGAGCCGCTCATAAGCATGCGATTGCGCATCTGCCGCCGCGTCGATACGCTCGCTCAAAATCTCGAAGCGCTCGCTTTCCTCAGCGCGGCCATGGCCGCGCATCAGCAATGCCAACGCGATGACCAGAGCTACCGCCAGCACCGCAACGGCCGCCACCAGAATCATTGTCATGAACGCGCCTTGCCAAGCACCTCTGGATTGATCGGATTCGGCGGCCGCCCGGCGCGCGGACCTTCACCCAGCGCCGCGATCAGATTGTCGGCGGCGAGGTTTGCCATGGCGCGGCGCGTGGCTTCGGTGGCGCTGGCAATGTGCGGTGTCAGTACGACATTCGACACGCTCAGCAGGTCCGGATTCAGATTCGGCTCGCCTTCATAGACATCCAGACCGGCTGCGGCAATCTGTTTCGAACGCAGTGCCTCGACCAGCGCGGCGTCGTCAACAATGCCGCCGCGCGCGATGTTGGTGAGCGTCGCTGTCGGCTTCATCTGCGCGAGTTCGGCCGCGCCGATCGTGTGATGGTTTTCCTTCGTGTACGGCAGGACCAGCACCACGTGATCCGCGCGTTGCAGCAGGTCTTGTTTGGACGCGTATTGCGCGTTCAACTCCGCTTCGATCTCCGGCGCGACGCGCGAACGGTTGTGATAAATCACCTGCATGTTGAAGCCCTTCGCACGACGCGCCAGCGCTTGCCCGATGCGGCCCATGCCGATCACACCGAGGGTCGAGCCGTGGATGTCGCTGCCGAGAAAGCTGTCGTAGCTCCACTTCTGCCATTTGCCCTCGCGCAGCCAATGCTCCGATTCGGCGATGCGGCGCGCTGCGGCCATCATCAACGCCCAGCCGAAATCCGCAGTGGATTCGTTCAGCACGTCCGGCGTATTGGTGCCGAGCACATTCGCCGCATTGAACGCGGCCATGTCGAAATTGTTATAGCCCACCGCCATGTTCGCCACGACGCGCAGGCGCGGCGCCGCTGCGAACACAGCCGCGCCGATCGGATCGCCCGCAGTCAAAGCGCCGTCTTTGTCCGCGAGACGGCGAGTCAGCTCTTCCACTGACAATACGTCGCCCTGGTGCCAGTCGACGTCGAAATACTGTTTGAGCCGTTCGATCACGTCGGGAAAGATCGGACGGGCGACGAGGATCTTCTGCATTGCAATTCTCCGGATAGCGCGTCGAGTTAAATGGTCTCGGCGTCAAAAATAAGCATGAAACCCGGCGTCAGAAAAACAGCCAGCCGGTGACGAAAAACAGTGGCAGCAGCACCGCCGCCGACCAGCCGAGATACGCGAAAAACCCCGGCATGCGAATGCCCCGCGATTCCGCGATCGCTTTCACCATGAAGTTCGGCGCGTTGCCGATGTACGTATTGGCGCCCATGAATACCGCGCCGGCCGAGATCGCGGCGAGCGTGGTGGCGCCGGTGGTCATCAGACTCTGCGCGTCGCCGCCGGCCAGGTTGAAGAACACCAGGTAGGTCGGCGCGTTGTCCAGAAACGACGATAGCAGGCCGGTCGCCCAGAAGTACATCATGTCGTGCGGTTGGCCGGACGGGTTGACCAGATGGACGATGCCGGCGAACGCACCTGCCTCGCCGGCCCGCAGGATCGTGATGACCGGCGCGATCGTCACGAAAATGCCGGCAAACAGCTTGGCGACTTCTTCGATCGGCGCCCAGTTGAAGTCGTTGCCGGCGCGTGCCGCGCGCGGCGTCAGCGCGAGCGAGAGCAAAGTGACGCCGATCAGCGCCACATCGCGCACCGCATTTTGCAACGCGACCTGCGTACCGAAGACGTCGAACGCGACGTCCGGCTTCCAGAGTCCGCTCATCAAAACCAGCGCGATCACGGCCGCGAGAAGCACGAAGTTGATCGTGCCGTCGATGCCGAGCAGCGGCGAATCCGGCGTCGGATCGAGAAAGCGCGCGCGCTCTTCTTCACGCCGATGAAAATAGTACGAGTCCAACGCATGGAACGCGGCCAGCAGCACGACGCAGACGAACAGCATGGGCAATGCCAGATGCGTGGTGGTCCAGAAGAAACTCACGCCCTGCAGGAAGCCGAGAAAGAGCGGTGGGTCGCCGAGCGGCGATAGTGAGCCGCCCGCGTTTGCCACCAGGAAGATGAAGAACACCACCACATGAACGACATGCTTGCGATTGTCGTTGGCGCGCAGCAATGGGCGGATCAGCAGCATCGCCGCGCCGGTTGTACCCATGATGCTGGCCAACAAGGTGCCGAGAGCGAGAATCGCGGTATTCAGCCGCGGCGTGCCGTGCAGATTGCCGCGTACGCAAATGCCGCCCGCCACGGTATAGAGCGCGGTCAGCAACACGATGAATGGAATGTATTCTTCGAGAACCGCGTGCACTAAGGTGCCGAACGCGAGGGCCGTGCCGAAAGTAAGCGCGAACGGTACCAGAAACAGGGCCGCCCACGCTGCCGCGATCTTGCCGAAATGGTGATGCCAGAATGCCGGCGCGACCAACGGAAACACCGCAATCGACAACAACACGCCTGCAAACGGCAAGCCCCACAATGCCGATAAAGCCGCGCCGTCGAGCGTAGCCGCCGAAGCCAGTTGAGGCCAACTCGCCAGCGTCAGTGCCGCGACGAACACCATGCTCGTCCATACGGCATGTCGTTTCATATTTTTGGAATCCTTGTTGCAGCGGACAATTACGCGCGCCTTCGGCAGGCACCACCGGTCGCGCAACTCAGGTGCCACGCACGACAATCGCATGCACCCGATACGGCCCGTGCGCGCCAAGCACGATAGTCTGTTCGATATCGCCGGTGCGCGAAGGCCCGGAAACGAAATTGACCGCGCGTGGGAGTTCACCGCGTTCGCTGCGGATCAGCTCGAACGCCTCTTCATGTCCCGAGACGATGCGCGAGGCCGGCACGATCGCAATATGCGTTTCCGGAAGCAGGGCCGCCGACGCATAGGTCTCGGGCCCGGACAGCAGGACCAGTGTGCCGGTCTCCGCAGTCGCACAGAAGCAGCCGGTGAGTCCGACCACGTCGCCGTCTTCTGGTTTGCGAAATTCGACGCTGAGGCCGGCTTCGGCCCACGGGAGATCCTGGAGGGTTTGCCATGCGATTGCCTGCACCGGCAAAGCATGTTCAGTGAGGTAGCGATGCGCGGCGGCCGGCACATCGCTCAGTGCTTCGACCGTATCGACCGTGGTCGCCATTTTCCGCGCTTCTTCGATGAAGCGCATGGTCAGATCGGCCGGCATCTCCGGACGCGGGCCTTGAGGGTGGCGCGTCAGGTAGTCCACCGCCGCCTCGCGCTCCGAAACGGAGGGCTCGGGCTCGCGCCCCTGCGCTGCGCGGATGCGCGCCAGGATGTTACGGCGGGGAATCGATGTATCCATATGCGAAATCCTCGTGTCGACAGCCGTGCGATATGGCGGGAATTATACCGGCCACCCTGCGCGCGAACACCCTGGCCGAACGGCCTATGGCCGCGTCCCGGCGACGCGGCGAGCGCAATCTGCCTGAGGCATTGGCACCTGAGCCGCACATGAGTCACACATGAGCCGCGCGGGCGCAGCCTCACTTCGCAGCGTCTTCCTCGGGTTGCGCAATGCCGAACACCTGCCGCAGATACGCGAGATAGGCCTTGTCTTCGCACATGTTCTTGCCCGGCGAATCGGACAGCTTCGCCACCGGCTGGCCATTGCAGCGAACCATCTTGATGACGATCTGCAACGGGTTGTAGCCCAGATCGTTGGTCAGATTGGTGCCTACGCCGAATGCCAGCTTGCAGCGGCCGCGGAAACGCTCGTACAGTTGCAGCACCTTCGGAATGTCGAGCGCGTCGGAGAAGACGAGGATCTTGGTGCGCGGATCGCAGCGGTTCGCTTCGTAGTGCTTGAGCAGGCGCTCGCCCCAGTCGAACGGATCGCCGGAATCGTGGCGCGCGCCGTCGAACAGCTTGCAGAAGTACATGTCGAAGTCGCGCAGGAACGCCTCCATGCCGTACACGTCCGACAGTGCGATACCCAGGTCGCCGCGATATTCCTTCGCCCACATTTCGAAGCCGAAGATCTGCGAGTCGCGCAGCCGCGGACCGAGCGCCTGACACGCCTGCAGATACTCGTGCGCCATCGTGCCGAGCGGCGTGAGGCTGTGCTTCATCGCGTAGAAGACGTTGCTGGTGCCGGCAAACTGCTCGCCGAGGCCGTCTTTCAGCGTGAGGATCACTTCTTCGTGCCATTGCTTCGAGAAGCGGCGGCGCGTGCCGTAGTCGGCGATCTTGCAGTCGGCGAATTCCGGACGCGCGCCCAGCAGCTTGATCTTCTCGACCAGACGGCCGCGCCCTTCGCTGTAGTCGGGCTGTTGCTGGGTGTTGCGGAAGTAGACTTCGTTGACGATCGCGAGCATCGGGATCTCGAACAGGATCGTGTGCAGCCACGGCCCTTTGATCTCGATGTCGATTTCCCCGTTGCCCTTCGGCGAGGGTTCGATCGATATGTATTTCTCGTTCAGATGGAACAGCGCGAGAAACTCGATGAAGTCGCCCTTGATGAAGCGCATGCGCCGCAGGTAGTCGAGTTCGTCGTCGGTGAAGCGCAGCTCGCACAGCTTGCGCACCTCACCGCGAATCTCGGCGATATACGGCACGAGATCGACATTCGGCGTGCGGCAGCGAAACCGGTACTCGACATTCGCCGCGGGAAAGTGATGCAACACCACTTGCATCATCGTGAACTTGTACAGATCGGTGTCGAGCAGCGAAGTAATAATCATGATGGTGCGAACTGGACTGCAGGAGAACGGAAAGCCTGGCTCGACCAACCGCGTCAACCCATGCGCGTGCGGCGCGCCCCGTGTGCGCCGACCTGACGCATGTTACCCGAATGCGTCCGGATTCAGCGCGCCCTCAGCCTGTTGCGGGACTGCTGGGGAACTGTTGCGCCGGACGCCATAACCTAATCACGAAAACGTATAAAAGGCGTTGCCTGCTGGCGTATGCGGCTCTTGACGTTACGTTACAATAGCGTTTTTGGCGTTTCGCCTTCCCTGATTCCGCATGCAGGAGCTGCCTGAATGACTCACGTTGTGACCGAAAGCTGCATCAAGTGCCGCTATACCGACTGCGTCGATGTGTGCCCGGTGGACTGCTTTCGCGAAGGTCCCAACTTCCTCGCGATCGACCCCGATGAATGTATCGACTGCGCCGTGTGCGTGGCCGAGTGCCCGGTAAACGCCATTTATGCCGAAGAAGACGTGCCGGGCGACCAGCAGCACTTCACCGAACTGAATGCCGATCTGGCGAAGAATTGGCCGAGCATCACCAAGACCAAAGCACCGTTGCCGGAAGCCGAAGAATTCAAGGACGTGAAGGAAAAGCTGGCCCTGCTCGCACGTTGAGTCGCGCGGCCGGTACCCTGCTGTTGCTTTCGAATCAAATCGGGATGAACGCAGGGTATTGACAGGTGCTTAAGCTGCTCCTACAATTTCGCTTCTCTGCTGTTTGTTGTTCTGTTCCTCGATAGCTCAGTCGGTAGAGCGCCGGACTGTTAATCCGTAGGTCCCTGGTTCGAGCCCAGGTCGAGGAGCCAAGAATTGCAAAAGCCCGTTAACCAAGACGGGCTTTTTTATGTAGATCAAGTTGTACTGCTGTTCCTCGATAGCTCAGTCGGTAGAGCGCCGGACTGTTAATCCGTAGGTCCCTGGTTCGAGCCCAGGTCGAGGAGCCAAAAAATTTGGAAGGCCCGCATTCGTGCGGGCTTTTTTGTTTTGGTCTTTCTGCTTTGGCCTGGCCAGTTTCGACGCATGGGCGAATGCCGTCGTTTTCGACCAGCAGGTAGCGCATGACCTCGACGGTTGCACCGCCCCTCTGGCGGACACGCCGTTATACGATGGCGTCTTGTCGGCGCGACTTCCCGGCGCCCGATCCACGCCCTCATTCCCGGTCATCCCATGAAACTCACCTTGTTTCGCACCGCACTTGCAGTCACTGCCGCCCTGTCGCTGCCCGTGGCCCACGGCGAAGAAGTCGGCAGCGTCAATACCAACTTCCGTGTCACGGGCTCTGACCGCGTGGTCGTCGAAGCCTATGACGATCCTCTTGTTCAGGGTGTGACCTGCTATGTGTCGCGAGCACGCACCGGCGGCGTCAAGGGCACGCTCGGCATTGCCGAAGATCCGACCGAAGCGTCGATTGCCTGCCGCCAGGTCGGCGCGATCAGCTTCACAGGACCGGTGAAAAAGCAGGCCGACGTGTTCTCCGTGAGCATGTCGCTGATTTTCAAATCGCTGCATGTGGTGCGGATAGTCGATGCGAAGCGCAGCACGCTGGTGTACATGACCTATAGCGATCGCGTCGTCAGCGGCAGCGCGAAAAACAGCGTGAGCGCGGTGCCCGTACCGGCCGGTACGACGATCCCGGTCAAGTGATCGCCGCCCTACGGCAAAACTCACTGCGCAAAGGTCTGAACGGCATGAGGAACGGCACCGGCAGCGGCCACGGCGCGCTACACTGAGCGGTCATGCCGGGTTGCCGGATCGCCGGATCGCTAGACCTCCATCATGAATGCCCATCGCTTCCAGGATTCCGCCCGCTATTGGCGTACGCCGCTTTTGCCCGGCGCGGATCTGCTCACGGCCGAATATCACGACCATGAGTTCACCCCGCATTGGCACGACGCGTACACGATTCCGGTGATCGTCGCGGGGGCCGAGGGCTATCGGTATCGCGGCTCGAACTATGTCGCCGAAGCGGGTAGCGTGCCGATCATCAACCCGGGCGAATTGCACACGGGTTCGAAGGCTGTCGAGGCAGGCTGGCGGTATCGCGTGATGTATGCGCCCGTAGATTTCATCCACGATCTCGCCAATGAACTCGCGGGCACGCCGCAACCGTTACCGTGGTTCGCGCCGGGTGTGATCCGCGATCCCGATCTGGCGCGGCGACTGGCGCATGCACACCGCCTGCTGGAGGCCGGCGACGATCCGCTCGCCGCCGAGGCCGCCATGCTCGACGCGGTGTCCACCTTGCTGGCCCGCTACTCGCAAACGCATCCGGAGCCGTCGCGCCTCGCCACCGACGACGCCCGCGTCGCGACCATGCAGGAGCGCCTGACCGGCGACCTCGCCGAAGCCGTCACGCTGGCCGAAGTCGCGCAGGCAGCGGGCCTATCGCCATTTCACGCCGCGCGCCTTTTCAACCAGGCCACCGGTCTGCCGCCGCATGCGTGGCGCAACCAGGTGCGCCTGCAACGCTCGCTCGCACCATTGCGTGCAGGTGCGTCCGTGACGGAAGTCGCCGCAGCCAGCGGTTTCACGGACCAGAGCCATTTCACGCGCCATTTCCGGCGCATGTTCGGCGTGCCGCCCGGACGTTGGCAAAGCAGCTGACGCAGGGCTCACGAGACAGCAGGACGCCGGCCGCGGGTACGTTTGCAACGCTATTGGGTCGCGTGGCCGGTCGCTCAGGCCATCCCGAAGGCTGTAAAGCACCCCTATAGGCGGCCCGCTCAGCTAGCGCTATGCAGCAATTCAGCAATTCAGCAATTCAGCAATTCAGCAATTCAGCAATTCAGCAATTCAGCAATTCAGCAATTCAATCCCAAGACCTACCTTTGCGGGATCCGTTCCGATTGGGCCGCCATTCGCTCTGGCCACCTCGCGCATTGCATCAGCCGGATCAACCAGCCACGACCCTCAGCAGCACCCGCGCGCCCACCGCAAGAACGTACAAGCCCTGCCCGGCACCGCCCGCTATGCTTCCCGAATCAAGGAGGCTAGATTGACCCATCCCAACCCCGGCCAGCCCTCGAGCACAGGCCACCTAAAGGAATTCACCGCCGGCGCGCGCGACATCATCCCGATGATGGTCGGCGCGGCGCCCTTCGGCGTGATCTTCGGCACGCTGGTCGCGTCCGGCCCTCTGCATCTATGGCATGGGCAGTTGATGTCGCTCGTCGTGTTTGCCGGTTCCGCGCAATTCATCGCCTTGGGTCTGATCGCCGGCCACGCGAGTTTTGCGGTGATCTGGGCGACCACGCTCGTCGTCAACCTGCGTCATGTGCTGTATAGCGCGACGCTCGCGCCGCACGTCGCGCATCTATCCGCGCGCTGGCGCTGGGCGCTCGGCGCGCTGCTCACCGACGAAGTCTTCGCGGTCGCATGGGAGCACTACCGGCATCGGGAGCCCGGCACGGTCGGCCCCCACTACTTTTTCGGCGCAGGTCTCGCCATGTACCTGAACTGGCAGATCTGGACCGTCGGGGGCCTGCTGTTCGGCGCCGCTTTTCCCGGCCTGCAGTCGCTCGGACTCGATTTCGCGATGGTGGCCACGTTCATCGCGATCGTGGTGCCGCAGCTCGTCGCGCTGCGCTATATCGCGGCGGCCGTCACCGCTGGCACGCTGGCTTTCTTCTGGCAAGCCTGGCCCTACAAGCTCGGCCTGCTGGGCGCGGTGTTCGCCGGCGTCACAATTGGTGTTTTGCTGTCGGTGCCGCGACGGGGGCGAGGCACACGGGAGAGTCGCGAAAGCCCGCCCGCAACCTCGCAGGAGCTCACCCAGGAGCCTCGGCGGAATGCGGCGCGGAAAATCTCGCAGGAAACCTCCCGGAAACCCGCAGGAGCATCGCGATGAACTACGTCGTCCTGATCCTCGGCATGGCGATCATTACATGGGTGATCCGCGCCGCCGTCTTCGTGCTGGGCGACCGGCTGGTATTTCCGCCGCTCGTGCGCACCGCGCTCGGCTTCGTGCCGGTTACGGTGCTGACCGCGATCATCGTGCCGATGGCGGTCTCGCCGCACGGCACCAGCGCCGAACTGACCTGGCGCAATCCGCAACTGGTCGGGGCGTTGGCGGCCATCGCGGTTAGCGCGCTGACACGTCGGCCACTCCTGACCATCGCGGTGGGTCTGGCGGTCTTTTTTGTCTGGCAAGGCGTCGTGCTTAAATAGGCGCAGTCCGAGACTGACGTCGCGCGTGCCGGGTTAAACAGCGCAATTGACGCAAATGGCGCGCACACGCCCATAACCGCTAGGCGCGGCGCCCCCCGCACGGGCAACGCGCGCCGCGTACTGCCTCAAAACGACGCCCCCCCTCTAAAGCGGCCCTCAATCTCCCGCGCGCCCTCAAGTTTCTTTCAATTCCGTCGATATCAAGTCGAGGTCCGCTCATCGGGATACGTCCCGCTGGTTATGCGGCAACAGGCAGAATCACCGCACCGGCATTCGGCGTCGCGTCTCACGAGATCCAGGTGCGGCCGGGCGACATGACGAAGCCGCGCGGGCAGGACCAAACGGGATAACACATGGGTCAAATTACCCTCACGCTCAAAGACGAGACCATTGCGACGCTGCGCAAGGATTTCGACGCCTTTTTGCGGGTTTCGCTGAAGCTCGATCCGCAGTTCGCGACGCCGTCGTTTGAGGATTTTTTGCGCGCCAAGCTGCTCGACAACATGGTGCCGCTGACTGAACACGCGGTTAAGCGGATGTTGCAGGGCGGCCAGTACGCATGGGCGAAACGCACGCTGGACAAGGAGTTTCCGGACGTCGTCGCGATCCTGATGCGGCAGGCGGCGGAATTCGGTTTCGGCTTCGCGGCCCGCTCGGAATGGACGCCGGAAGAACTCGCCAAGCAGTGCCGCGACTGGGCCGCGGCCATCGTCAAGGAAGCCGAAGGCGACGCCGCGCTGATCGATCCGCTCGCGGCGCAGATCAAGAGCGAGGCAAAGGATATTCAGGCGCTCGAGGAACTCATGCAAACGCCCGCCTGGCGGCTGGTGGAATCGCTGCGCCAGCGCGTCTACGAAGCCAAGGTGGCATGCGAAACGAACGTAGGCAGCACTGCCCGTGAGAAGCTTGGCGAACTGCGCGGGCTACTGCGTCTGGGCATTTCACACGGGTCGTTCCAGAAGCAGGAAGCGCAGCAGATCATGGAATACCTGCGCTTGCTGAAGCCCGAGATTTTCGTCGAGGAGCCGTACGACGTGTTCTCGCGCCTCGCCGCATGGCTGCGCAATTTCTTCGTGCCGCCCCCTCCGTCGGCGCAGCAGCGGCAGCCACGGTAGTCGCAGCAAGCTCGGGTAGAAGCCGTCAATCCCACATCTTTCTGAGCCGGGCCCCAATCTCGATCCTTGCCTGCGCCGCCGCGGCCAGCCCCGCCGCGGTCGGCGCACTCGGCACCGGCACGCGCGGCCACGCGTAAGCGTCGAACAGCGGCATCAGATGCGCCGGAATGAAACGCGTGCGCGACGCCCAGACATGACGGTCGCCCATATGGGTCTGGTTGTGCACGTAAAAGCGCTGCGGCACGACGATATGCAGGTCTTCCTTCGCGCGTGTCATTGCGACGTATAACAGGCGCCGCTCCTCGTCGATTTCCTCCTCGCTGCCGGTGCCGAGATCGGACGGAATGCAACCGTCGACGCCATTCAGCACGAACACGTTGCGCCACTCCTGCCCCTTCGCCGAATGAATCGTCGACAGAATCAGGTAGTCCTCGTCGATCAGCGGCACGCCGGATTCGTCGCTGGTGGCGTCGGGTGGATCGAGCGTCAATTCAGTGAGGAACCGCTCGCGCGACGGGTAGGTGCCCGCGATGCTTTCCATCTGCAACACGTCCCCGTGACGGATCGCCGCGTCTTCGTGATTGCGCTCGAGATGCGGCTCGTACCACCGCCGCACCATCTCGAACTCGGCGGGCCACGGCGTCTGGCGCCCGTACACACTCGACATCAGCTTGACGAACGGATGCCAGTCTTCCTGCGCGCGAGCGGGCGGCGCGAAGGCGGCCAGCGCGCCACCGGCGCTCCGGGTGAGATCGGCCGGATTGTCGCCGGCCGCCCGGGCCACGATCTCGTCAAGCACCTTCGCGGCGGTAGCGGGACCGACGCCCGGCAGCAACTGCACAACCCGAAAGCCGGCGACACGGTCGCGTGGATTCTCGGCCCAGCGCAGTACGGCAAGCACATCCTTGACGTGCACCGAGTCGAGAAACTTCAGGCCACCGAACTTCACGAACGGAATGTTGCGCCGGGTCAGTTCGATCTCGAGCGCGGCGCTGTGATGGGCGGCGCGAAACAGCACCGCCTGCGACTTGAGCTTCATGCCTTGCTCACGCGCTTCCAGCACCTGTTCGACGATATAGCGCGCCTGATCCGCTTCGTCGGCGACCGTCACCAGGCGAGGGCGCTGCGCCGAGGCTTTGTCGGTCCACAGATTCTTCGTGTAGCGCTCGCTGGCGAGCTCGATCACCGCATTCGACGCCGCCAGAATCGGCGCCGTAGAGCGGTAATTGCGTTCGAGCGTGATTTGCCTCGCCGGCGGATTGAACTGCGCCGGAAAGTCGAGAATGTTGCGCACAGTCGCACCGCGAAACGAATAGATCGACTGGGCGTCGTCGCCGACCACAGTCAGGCCGCGGCCGTCGGGCTTCAACGCGAGCAGGATCGACGCCTGCAGGCGGTTGGTGTCCTGATACTCGTCGACCAGCACGTGATCGAAACGCGCCGAAAGATCGGCCGCGATCGCCGGCTCGGCGGCCATATGCGACCAGTAGAGCAGCAGGTCGTCGTAGTCGAGCACGCTCTGCTTCTGCTTGGCTTCGACGTACGCGGCAAACAGCATGCGCAGATCGGCTTCCCACTCCCGGCACCACGGGAATGCGCTGTTGAGCACGTCGGCGAGCGAGGCGCCGGTGTTGACCACCCGCGAGTAGATCGCAAAGCAGGTGCCCTTGGCCGGAAAACGCCGCTCTTTCGCCGACAAACCCAGCTCGTGCCGAACGAGGTTCATCAGGTCGGCGGAATCCTCGCGGTCGTTGATCGTGAAGGCCGGCGCGAGGCCGATCAGGTCCGCGTATTCGCGCAGTAGCCGCGCACCGACGCTATGGAACGTCCCCGACCATGTGAGCCCTTGGGCCAGCGAGGCCCGCGTACCGAGCGCCGCGCTGGCGATACGCGTGACGCGGCGGGTCATTTCGAGCGCCGCACGGCGTGAGAAAGTCAGCAGCAGGATACGGCGCGGATCGGCGCCCTTCACCACCAGATTGGCGACGCGGTGCGCCAGCGTATTGGTCTTGCCGGAGCCGGCGCCCGCTATCACCAGCAACGCGCCCGGCGGCGCGTTGGGATGGTCGGCGCCATATTCGACGGCTTCGCGTTGCGCGTCGTTGAGCCTGGCCAGCCAGGCGGCCGTATCGAACGGCGGCGGAGATTCGGCGACGGAGAGCACAGTGGATTCGGGCCTGAGATGGAGTTGAAGCGGCGACGCATACTGTATATCCATACAAGTATCAGAGACAAGCGACCCTTTTTTCCAGCTGTCGCTTCGTGGGGCGACAATGTCGGGCGCACCTTGCTCTTTGGATCGGTACATAGACCGGAGACATATGCGACGGGCAAAAAAGAGCACCGCCGCGGCCAAAAGCGATCGCACAGCGAGCACAAAAAATGGCCCGGGCGCACATGCGCTCCGGGCCATTTTCTTCGACGAGGCAAATCTTCGACGAGGCAAAGCGAGGCGTCCGCGACGCCCTGCTTTCCATCAACGCCTTCTTATTGCTTCTTCGCGTCTTTCAGATTGGCGTCGGCGTTCGCCTTGTCGGCGTCGGCCTGGGCATCGGTCTTCTTCTTGTCAGCCTGGGCTTGCGCCACCGATGCCTTCTTGTCGGCCTTCGATTGCTCCTTGGCCGCCTTCTTGTCGGCATGGGTCACTGGCGCGGCGCTCGGGTCGCTCGCCTGCGCGAACGCGACCGACGACAGGCAACCGGCAAGCACCGCGGCATACATCCGGTTCTTTGTCAGCTTGGTGATGGTCATGCGCTACCTCCTTAGTGCTTGGCGTCAGCGCCATCGTCCTGAGTGGCCGTCTGACCTTGCATATTCATCTTCATTTCATTGTTGGCAGTCTGCTTGTCTGCTTTCTTGTTGATCTTGGCGTCGCGCACCTGCTCCTTGTACTGCGACTTGGCAGCCTTCTGCTGTTGCTGCAGCTCCGCCTTGGAAGCCTTCTTCGACGCCTTGTATTCAGCATTCGCCTCCGCGTTGGCGTCGCGCTTCTGGACCAGCGGATCGGTCGAGCCCGACGCCGTCAGACGCGTGGGCGCCGGCGTAACCGGCATCACACCTTGTGCGGCCGGGGCTGCGGGCGCGACATCGGCGCCTTGAGTCTGGACCTGTGCCTGGCCGTTCATAGCGGCGGCCGGTTGCGCACTCTGTGCGACAGCGGCGGTCGCGGCGAATGCAGTCAGGGCGGTACCGATCAGGAGCGTACGAATCTGGGTCATGGCTAAATCCTCTTTAAAGTTGTTGTGACGCGGGCATCCAATCCGGCGCACTGTGTGATGCGTGCTTCATGAGCGCCTTGCCTGGTCTGTTCATCACCGGAAAAACCAGCAAGCTTTGCTACCTACCCACACTTTACGAGTGAAATTCGTAACTGACGACCGGTGTTACGGAACGTTTCATTTTCTGACAACTACATAACATCTGCTTGCGGTCGTGCCAGCGCGCCCCGGTGGCTCCGGGATTTTCTTCAAGGGCAAATCAAGGGCAAGCTTCTGACTTATGATGCGAACCCTTTGCCTGAAGGTGCAAACGCCATGCCCAACCTCGACTTCACACTCACCGGCGACTACGTCGAACTGCACAATCTCCTGAAGATAACGGGGCTCGCGGACAGCGGCGGCTCGGCGAAAATGATGGTCGCGGACGGCGCGGTGACCGTCGACGGCCGGGTCGAAACGCGTAAAACCTGCAAAATCCGCGCGGGGCAGGTGGTGCTGCTCGGCGATACGCGGATCGCGGTGCACGAGGCTTGACGGACCATCTGCTCGCGCTCGGGAACAACGCCCGGACCGAAGCCGCCGAGCCGAAGACCGGTTGGCGATCCTGAACGAAAAATTGAAGATCCGCGGCCAAGGCCCTGTCACTCAAGCGCCGAGTCCGGAAACTTCGGAGGACCCCACGCACCAAAATTGTGCCTCCTCCATCGACATCCCCGCACCCAGGCAATAAGCTGTCAGTTTTCGACAGACAAACAATCGGCTGACAGCCGCTCCACTTTGCCGGTGAGCCAGCGAGTTTCGCGACCGCGACCGGCTGCGTGCAAGCCACGCAAGTCGTCCGGCTTGCGCCCGTCTTCGCTGTCGCCCTTTCCGCTTCCGAGCGCTCCATGACTCAATCCGGCTTCACCCGGGTGGCCGCCCGGCCGCCGACCCTGTCCCGTCACGCGGCAGACACTGCCCGGCTCGCCGCGCCGCTCGCCATCGCGCAGCTGTCGCAAATGGCGATGGGCGTCACCGACACGATCCTGCTCGGCTCGCTCGGCCCGGACGCGCTCGCCGCCGGCGGCCTCGGCGCCAATCTGTTCTTCGTCGTGGTCACGCTGCTGCAGGGCGTGCTGACCTCCGTCAGCGTGAGCGTTTCGCACGCGCGCGGCGCGCAGGACGAAGGCCGCGTGCCCCATATCTACTGGACCGGTCTCGTGTTGTCGGTGCTGCTGTCGGTGCCCGCGTTTTTCCTGCTGTCGTTCGCTACTCCGATCCTGCTGGCGTTCGGCGAGCCCGCGCTGCTTGCGCACAATGTCGGCGAATATGCGGCGGTGCTGCGCTGGGGCTCGCTTGGCAGTCTGATCGGCGTCGGCCTGATGCGCTCGTTCCTGCCGGCCATCGGCGCGGCCAGGCGGCTCCTGTGGGTGTCGTTGATCAGCGTGGTCGTGAACGGCTTTCTCAACTACGGGATGATTCACGGCGTCTACGGGCTGCCGCGCCTTGGCTTTCTCGGCTCGGCAGCGGCCACCTCGATCACTGTCTGGCTCAGCGCGCTCGTGCTGATGGCCCTGTTGCATCTGCGGCCCCGCTACAAACATTTCGTCGTGGCCACGCGGCCGAACGTGCCATTGATGGGCGAACTGTTCGGCATCGGCTGGCCGGTCGCGATCACCTACGGCGTCGAATCGACCCTGTTCCTCGCCACCGGCCTGATGGTCGGCCTGCTCGGCGAATCGCAACTGGCCGCGCACCAGATCGCGCTGAACGTCGCCTCGGTGGCCTTCATGGTGCCCCTCGCGATCGGCCAGGCGGCCAATGTGCGGGTCGGCTACTGGTCCGGCGCGGGCCAGCCGCTCGCCGCGCGCCACGCGGGTTTCGTCGCGCTCGCGCTCGGCGTCGGCTTCATGACGCTCTCGGGCATCGTGCTGATCGCCGCGCCACACTGGATCGTCGGGCTGTATCTGCATCTCGACGACCCGGCCAACGCCGCCACGGTGACGCTCGCGAGTTCGCTGCTCGGCGTGGCCGCGATCTTCCAGATCGTCGACGGTATGCAGACGGTCGGCTCCGGTTGCCTGCGTGGCCTGAAGGACACCCGCGTGCCGATGATCGCCGCGACCTTCGGCTACTGGGTGATCGGCTTTCCGACCGGTTACGCGCTGGCCTTTCACTTCGGTCTCGGCGCGCGCGGTTTGTGGTGGGGGCTCGCGGCCGGCCTCGCCAGCGTCGCGCTGCTGATGACGCTGCGCTTTCACAAACTAAGCCTGCGGCGCGTGCCGCTCACGCCCGGCGCGCCGCCTGCCTCATCAGCATGATGCTTAAGCAAATCACAGATGATTGGTTGGCCGGCCGCGATCCGCGCGCTACGATTCAAGTGTCTTCTTGACACTCCTCTGAAAGGGTTTCAACCCGCGCGCCGCGCGGGTTTCTTTTTTGTGCGGCCGCTCTCGCCGGCGGTTGGATGCACCGGCCACGCTCCCGATCTTGCCGGGCCGTCTCGTTGCACATGCAACCAATGTTTCCCGGCAAACGCGTCGCGAACGGTAAAATGCGCGCTTTGGCAAAGTCGTGCGCACCCGCGCGACGCCGCCTGGCGCACCTCACGAAGGCCTGCGCCGCCCCCGGCCCACCGGCCCGACATTCGCGGCCAAGGCCTGCCGCTCCTCGCGAGTGGCGCCCCGAGCATGCACCGCCCTTCGCGGGCATGCCGCTGGAGCCACCTCGATTTCTCGCCATAAAACATAACCAAGGACCGCCCGTCATGCTTGCCCGCGTCACCCGTTTATTTCCGCTCTGGGCCGTGCTCATTTCGATTGCCGCGTACTTCTCGCCCGCCTCGTTTGCCGGCATTGCGCCGCACGTCACCCTGCTTCTGACGACCATCATGCTGGCGATGGGCGTCACCCTTTCGGTGGCCGATTTCCAGCGCGTCTTCACGCGCCCCGCGCCGGTGATTGCCGGCATCGTGCTGCATTACCTGGTGATGCCGCTCGCCGCCTGGGTGATCGCCAAGGCCCTGCGCATGCCACCGGATCTGACCGCCGGCATGGTGCTGGTGGGCAGCGTGGCAAGCGGCACGGCGTCGAACGTCATGATCTATCTGGCGCGCGGCGACGTTGCGTTGTCGGTGACGATCAGCGCGCTGTCGACGCTGGTCGGCGTGTTCGCAACGCCGCTGCTCACGCGCCTGTATGTGGATGCCTCGATTGCCGTCGACGTGCACGGCATGCTGATGAGCATCCTGCAGATCGTCGCGCTGCCGATCGTGATCGGTGTCGTCGTCAACCAGTTGTTCAACAAGGCCGTGCGCAAGGTCGAGCCGATCTTGCCGCTGATCTCGATGGTGGCGATTCTGTTGATCATCGGCGCGGTGGTCGGCGGCACGCAGAAGAACATCGCGTCGGTCGGTCTCGTGGTGATGCTGGGCGTGGTGCTGCACAACGGCATCGGTTTGCTCGGCGGTTATTGGGGCGGCCGTTTGCTCGGTTTCGACGAAGCCGTCTGCCGCACGCTCGCCATCGAAGTGGGCATGCAGAACTCAGGCCTCGCCGCGACGCTCGGCAAGCTGTATTTCACGCCGATCGCGGCGTTGCCTGGCGCGTTGTTTTCGGTGTGGCATAACCTGTCCGGCTCGCTGCTCGCAGGGTATTGGGCCGGGCGCCCCGCGAAAGGGTCTACCCATCCGGATGGCACACGCGCGTTGAATGCCGAACGCGGGTAACACCGCGGGTCACATCGGCGGGTAACACCGCGGGTCACACCGGCGGGTCGCACCGGCGGGTAACACCGGCCGGTAACACCGTTAACGGGCGCCGAACAACCATGCTCGCCGCCCTCGTCACCGTCACAGGGAAGAACGAACGCTCCGCGGCGTGATTCCCCTTAGAATGCATTTCTCGACAGC
>NZ_JAXDPY010000553.1:0-2973 GCF_034668105.1 Paraburkholderia sp.
GCGATCGAGGCCGTGGGCGTGCCGGAGACGTTCGAGCTGTGCCAGTCGATCGTCGCGGCGGGCGGGACGATTGCGAACGTCGGCGTGCATGGCGTGAAGGTGGACCTTCACATGGAGCACCTATGGGACCGGAATATCACCATCACCACGCGGCTGGTCGATACCGTGAGCACGCCGATGCTGCTGGAGACGTTGCGCTCCCGCAGGCTCGATCCCAAACTTCTGATCACCCATCGCTTCACATTCGAGCAGATCCTCGATGCGTATGAAACCTTTGCGCACGCGGCCGAAACCCGCGCGCTCAAGGTGATCATCGCCGCCTAGCGCGCCGCGATGCATCGGCCGCCATTAGCGCGGCAGTTCATACATTGCCGCGGCGACGTCGGTGTGTGCGGGACCGGCGGTCTGCGCGACCGTGGTTTGCGTTTGCCGGCTCGGGACCAGCAACACGGGCAGGCTTGCACTGCGCACGACACGTTCGGCCACGCTGCCCAGGAACAGTCGCTTGAAACCTCGTCGCCCATGCGTGCCGAGCACGAGCAGGTCCGCATTGAATTCGTTGGCGGAAATGCGGATCCGTTCCGAGATGTCCTCGCCGATCGGCGCGACGTCGACGATTCGCGGTGTGCCGGCTACGTTCTCGTGCTTCATTCGCGCCAGTGCGTCGGCCAGCAGGTGCTCGCCCTCTTTAACAAAGGCATCGCGCAGGATTGTCGGGTCATAGCCGGAGGCGTCGTATGCCATCAATGGGTTGTCGACCACATAGAGTGGCTGCAACTGCGCGTCATTGGCGCGTGCGAGTTGCAGCGCGCTGTCGAACGCGTGTTCAGACGTCTCGCTACCGTCGATCGCTACCAGAATGCGTTTATACATGTCGGCCTCGAAGAATTCGTTCGTGTCCGTCGTATGTCGCGGTAGGGATAATCATGATGATGGGCTCCTTGACGAACGGTGTATTTCGCTGGGCTCGACTCGGATATCGACAGCGTGCCAGTCGATCGTAAACAGCACAGTGAATAGCCCACCTTGCGCTCAATAGCGGTGTAATGCAATGAACAGATCACCTGAATTGCCGCGATGCGGTACGGCAGCGTACCGACTTCGGTCGGTCCTGCGCGCACCGTGGAATGGAAGGGTTCGCATTGCCTCGACGGTGCCATTTCATCGGCTCCTTCGTCCCGCTGTGGTACCGCTGAAGTCAGCGCGCGCGGATTTTCTCAAAGGTCTTCGGTATGAAATACAAAGATTACTACGAAGTGCTGGGATTGCCGCGCAGTGCGACGCAGGACGACATCAAGCGTACGTATCGCAAGCTCGCCCGCAAGTATCATCCGGACTTGAGCAAACTCGACGATGCGGAGCCGCGCTTCAAGGAGGTAGGCGAGGCGTATGGCGTGCTCAAAGATACGGAGAAGCGTGCGGCCTACGACCGGCTGGGGGACCAGTGGCGCAATGGTCAGGACTTCGAGCCGCCGCCGCGATGGGACGAAGGGTTCGAATTCAGTGGCGCGGACAATAGCGATGCGGAGGATGAACGCTTCAGTGAATTTTTCGACGCGCTATTTCGTGGCCAGGATGCCGGTGGTGATCGTAGGTCGACCAGGCAGGCGCGACATACTGCCGGCGCCGGTCACGCACGCGCGACGGACCAGGAGTTGGAAGATGCTTATGCCGGTGTCGGTTTCTCGGTTCCGGGTCAGGATCACCACGCCAAAGTGGTGATCGATCTGGAGGATACCTATCGTGGAGCGCAGCGCACGATTTCGCTGGAGACGCCGGTGCTCGAAGCAAGCGGACATGTCGTGCTGAAATCGCGCACGCTCGATGTCTCCATTCCGAAGGGCGTGCACGGTGGGCAGCATCTGCGGCTGGCCGGCCAAGGGGGCGCCGGTTTCGGAGAGGGGCATGCCGGAGACCTGTACCTGGAAATCACGTTGCGCCAGCATGCACATTTCCGTGTCGACGGCCGCGATGTGACGATCATCGTGCCGGTTGCGCCCTGGGAAGCGGCACTGGGCGCACGCGTTACCGTGCCGACGCCTGACGGAGCCGTCGAACTAACCGTGCCCAAAGATTCTGGCGGCGGCCAACGCTTGCGCCTGAAAGGCAAGGGAATCCCTGCGAGCGGTCCGGCCGGTACATCGGGTGATCTCTATGCGCAATTTAACATCGTCCTGCCGTCGGCTGACAGTGAGCCGGCACGCGCGGCTTACGAGGCACTACGACAGGCCTGCGAATTCGACCCGCGCGCGCATTTCTCAGGTGATCCATCATGAACGAATCGCGCACGGCCTGGCTCGAATGCCTGATCGTCGAGGAAGAGATCGAGTTCACGCTTCACGAATTGTGCCGGGTGTCCGGCGCTTCTGAGAATGAGATATTCGATTGGATCGAGCAAGGCGCGATCGAGCCGAAACGCGTCAGCGAGGACGACGGCCCGCACTTCGACGGCGCCTCGTTGCGACGTGCCCGCAAGGCCCGTCATCTTGCGCGGGATCTCGAGATCAACGCTGCGGGTATCGCGCTCGCACTCGATCTGCTGGATGAAATCGAAGCCTTGCGAGCGCAGTATACGAGGCGATAGAACGGCTCCCTCATGTGAATCAGGCGAGCCCCATCGCCACGACCGTAGCCGCCATCACGCCTGTCGCCACCCAGCCGAGGATGCGTAGAGCTGGCGGAAGCGTGAAGCCGGACATGATGCGGGTACGCATCGAGAGATGCATCATGACGATCATCACGGGCACCGCGACAACACCGTTGAGGACGGCGCTCCAACAGAGCGCTTTGACCGGATCGATCGACGTGAAGTTCAGACCGGCGCCGACTGCCGTCGCGGCGGCAATCACGCCGTAGAACGCCTTCGCCTGCGAGGGCAGCCGCGCGAGGCCCACCCGCCACGCGAACAATTCTCCCACCGCATAGGCACCCGAGCCGGCCAGCACAGGCAGCGTCAACAAACCGGTGCCGATG
>NZ_JAXDPY010000554.1:0-8531 GCF_034668105.1 Paraburkholderia sp.
TGCATACGTGCAATTCACCGAGCCCTATTTAAAAGCGGTCAAAATTGCAGCAAAAACGCGGAATTAGACGACGTTCATCCAGGCGCGCTGGTGGCGATCAGTTGTATATGAATTATGACAAAGGGGATTCGCCGAGCGAGCGCCCGGCGAGGTCGACACTTACGTGGCGATCCTCGGCCGGTCGCTCGGCCAAGTCCGGGGGCGCCTGCGGCGACACCCCCAAAACGTCCGTTGGGCAACGCACCCGACGGTTTTCGCAACTGAACGGCGGGCCTCTGTGGACCCGTCCGTATTTCGCCGCACTCTCAGGTTCTTCTTTTTTTATTGCCGGCACCTGATGGCACCGGTCTACTGCTCCCGCACCTACCCCCGATTCTCGCAGCGCTGCCCTTCGACAGATTCAGACTCAGACTCAGGCGCCAAGGCGCCACTTCAGGCTTCGTCTGCACCGTCGATGAAAGCGGTTCGCCTCTAACCATCCGACGATATCGCAGGTTTTTTGATAGGCTTTACCCTCCGTCTCAGTTCTGGACGACAGCGGGTTAAATATTTGGTTACCATCGCTGGCTCACCGGAACGCATCCTTTGCCCGCAGTAACGGATTCATGAACCAGCGCACCTTGCCGCAACACCTGGCTACCGCCGCCGCAGCCGAATCGCGCGCCACCGTTTCCACGAGCCGCTTCAGCACGCACGCGCTCGCCGCCGGCGAACAATTTCTGGCCTGGCGCCAGCGCGTGGGCCACGTCGTCGACGCTCCGCCCTCCAACGATCAGATCGTCCACGGATTTCGCGGCGAGATCGATTTATATGCAGTCGGCGGAATCGTGTTTACCGACTGCAGCACGGATTCGATGCGGCTGGAACGGTCGGTGGCACGCGTGTCCACGGACTCGCGGCGCGATTACGTCTTTCAACTGTTCGTGGAAGGTGAAATCGGCCACGTGAGCGGCATGCGTAAGAAACGCAGTGCGCCGAGCTCGGCGAGGGGCATCGTCGCGTTCGATCTGAACCAGCCGTTCCGGGCCGAACGGCCCGCCTGCAAGCTTCTGAGTCTGTTCATACCGTCCGCGATCGTGGACGAGGAACTGCGCGACGGCGCGGCGATTCACGGCCGCATTGTCCAGCAGGGTGCGCCGCTGACCGGCCTCGTACTGGACCACCTGGCGGCAGTCGCCCGGGAAATTCCCACGCTCGACCCAGGCGCCGCGGCGCAAGCATTACATGCCGGCGCCCAATTGATGGTCGCCGCCTTTCAGAAGGACGCGCGCCTGACAGGCGCGGGCCGGGCGGCGCTCCAGTCCGCCGTGATGGGCCAGGTGCGGCGCTACGTCGAAGCCAATCTGCACGAAGCCGACCTCACGCCGACCAGCGTGGTTCAGGCATTGCAACTGAAACGCGCCACCGTCTATCGCTGGTTCGAGCACGACGGCGGGCTCGGTGCGTATATCCGCAATCGCCGGTTACGGGAGGCGGCGGACGAACTGGTTCGGTTCCCGCATGTTCAGGTGGCGGAAATCGCCTTCGGACTCGGTTTCCGCAGCGCGTCCGATTTCACCCGCGCGTTTCGGCGCGCCTTCGATATGAGCCCGCAGGATATGCGGGCAAGCGCGTTGAGCCTGCGGCAGTATGGGGTAACGCCAGGTAAGTCCTGATAATGCCTGGTAAGGCGGCCTTGGTAGCGCGGGCCCGATAGCTCTGGTCTGATAGCTCTGGCCTGATAGCTCTGGCCTGGTCAAGCTGGTCTGATAGCGCGGGCCTGGTCAAGCTGGCCTGATAACGCGGGCCTGGTCAAGCTGGCCTGACAACGCCTGGCTGAGCCGCGTTCAAACCGCCGGCGGCGAAGCGCAAGCAACGCATGCACCCCGCGCTTCCGGTTCGGGAAACGCCCTCAACGCGGCGAGTGTAAGCAGGGTCGCGGCCATCAGATACCACGCCGGCATCATCGGATCCCCTGTGCGGCTGATCAGCCACGTCACAAAGAGCGGTGAAAATCCGCCGAACAGAACCACGCCGAAACTGTAGATCACCCCAAGTCCGGCCGCTCGCCGATGTGCCGGAAACGCTTCCATTACCAGCACGGAACTCGGGCCAGCATTGTTGACCGCAAGCGCCACGTAGGCCGTGATGATGACGAGCGCGGCGACGTCGCCCGCGCCATGCGCCAGCGCCCGGAATGCCGGCCACGCAACCGCCAGCGACGCCACGAGCGCCACGTACTGCAGCGTCTTGCGGCTCGCGCAACGGTCGGCCGCGCGCGCCACGAGCGGCGTCACCACGAGGATCACGAGGCCCGACAGGCAGGCCGTCAGCAGGCTGATCGCCGCCGGCCGATGCAGCGTACGAACCAGATAGGCCGGCATATAAAAGACCGTGAGGTAGATGCCCACCGAAGGCGCCGCCATCATCAACAGGCCGCAGACGATCGCACGCGGATGCGCCGCGAACATGCGCATCGGACCGAGCCGCGCGCGCTGCTGCGGCGCGGATGCCTGCATCCGGCGCCGCAGGTACCAGCCGACGGGTCCGATCAGCCCACCCAGCACGAATGGAATGCGCCATCCCCAGTCGTGCATGGCCGCGGGCGACAGCAGCGCCGTAGTGCTGGCCCCGACCAGCGCGGCGGCGAACGCGGCCGCACCCTGGCTCGCACCGCGCCAGCTCACCATGAAACAACGATTCCTGTACGGGACCGTCTCCATCAGTGAAGCCGACGCCGGCCCGATTTCACCGCCTGCCGCGAGCCCTTGCATCAGGCGCGCGAGCACCATCAACGCCGGCGCGGCAGGACCGATCGACGCATAGCCCGGCAAACACGCAATCAGCCATGTGCCGAGCGTCATGAGCGCGAGCGATACCGCGAGGCCCGCTTTGCGGCCGCGGCTGTCGGCGATGTGGCCGATCATCAGCGCGCCGAGCGGGCGCATCACGAAGCCCGCGCCGAAGGTGGCGAGCGAGAGCAGCAGCGACGACGCGGGATTGCTCGATGGAAAGAACAGATCACCGATGATGACCGCGGAAAAGCTGTAGACGGTGAAGTCGTACGCGACAAAGGCGTTCCCGATAATAATCGCCGTGACGGTACGCATGAGTTCGGCGCGGGACGGCTGAGCCGCTTTGTGCACAGCAGTTTGCATGGATTGCGATCGACGAATTCTCGCCGGCATATTCGTGCCGGCGGATTCAGAAGGATGACAAAAGACGCATTGTATTTCCTTCTTCAACATCGCGTGCATGCGCGACCTGGAACCCACGCTGGAACTCCACGCGGACCGCGCTGCTACACTTGCGCCACGCCAACCCCGCCGAAGCATTCGCGCCGCCCGGCATCACGCCGATCGCGATCACCCTAAACGTCACGGCACGTTCTTCGGCCGACACCCTCCGTACTCCATGCTTCGATTCGACAACCTCAGCAAGCGCTATAGCGAACGCCTCATCTTTCAGGGACTGCATTACAACAGCATTGCAGGATGTATCGCGCTCAACGACGAATCCGGCAGCGGCAAATCGACCTTGCTCGGCATCCTCGCCGGCACGATCGAGCTCGACGCCGGCGAGGTGTGGCTGGGCGGCCATTCGCTGCGCAGCGCGCGGCAGGAGGCGCAAACGGTGCTCACGTATGTGCCGGAAGACTGCATCACGTATCCGGACCAGACCGGCCGTGAGTATCTGGAGCGCGTGGCGGCGCACAGAAACACAACGGTCGACAGCCACACGCTCGAGCTTGCTGCGCGCTTTGGACTCGAACCGCATCTCGGCAAGCGCTTCGAACAGATGTCGTTTGGCACGCGCAAGAAAATCTTCCTGACCGGGGCCGTACTCGGCGAGACGAAAGTCGTGATCGCGGACGAACCGGTCGGCGGACTCGACGCCTCCGGGCGCGGCGTGCTGATCGACCTGTTCAGAACACTGGCGCAAACCCGCACGGTGTTTTTCTCGAGCTACGACCCGGCCTTCACGCAAGCGTGCGACGCGAAAACCATCAGTTTTGCGGACCTGCGCACGCAAAGCTAGACGGCTCCGCTTCGCCGGGACGTGCGAACAGCGGCAACACCGCGCGCGCCGGCGAATCAACCCGCCGTATCTTCAGCCTTCACTGATAGCTCATCGTAAAGGTGGCGAGTCCTTTCACCGTACCCGGCCCTGCCGTCCCCGTCGAGATGTACTGCGCGGTCAACGGGATGCGGGTCGTGCTCGCCGATGCACCGACCAGCCACTGATTGGGATTGCCCGCTACGGCCGAGTCCGGGCCGTAGCTGACCGGCGATCCACCGCTGTTCAACACGCGCAGCTTGACCCCCGTCGCGGTCGACCCGCTCGCGAGTGTCAGATTGCTGGTCGTGTTGCCGGGATTCGTGGCGTCGGTCAGTGTCACGTAGACGTTCGCACCCGCCTGGCAAGACAGCCCGATGCTGAGGTTCGTGTTGCCGAGCGTCGTGCCAACGGGGCTCAACGCACTCGCATTGACGGTTGGCAGCGTGACGCTGACTGATGGCGTGCTCACCGTGCACGTAGTCGCGACAATCGACGTGTTGTTGACCGAAATCGTCACGAGAGCCGGCGAGGTTACGTTGGCCGGCACGTTATGGCTGACCAGCGTGAACATCTGCGCAATGTTGAGCGCGCCACCCGCCGTCACTTGCGCGGCAGTTTTCACCAACTGGTAGGTAAACGTGAAGCTACCCTGGAAGGCAGCCGTCGTGGTGATCGGCGCGCCGAAATCATCCCACTTGGGGACGGGCAGAGCGGACATCGTCTTGTTGCCGTACGTCACGTCCACCACCTTGATGCCGATCCCCGCGATGCCGGTATTCCACACACCCGCTACCGCACTGCTCGTGAGCTGCGGAAGGTACTGCATATACCAGCCGTTGTTGAACGGCGCCACCGTGCCGGGATTCGATGGGCAGTTCACGGATACGGTCGACGACTGCAGCCCCGGTGCGACTGTCGTTTCGTACAGCTTCTTGCCGTTCTGCGTGACGCTTACGCGCGCATTGGTCATCGCCCCGCCGCGAATCAGCGGCGCATAGCCGCGCAGCGAATCGGGCAGCATGCGGTCGTCGCTCGCGAGCTCGACGCCGGTCTGCCAGGCTGATGAAACGGCGGTTGGAATCCGTTATTCATGCGTTCCTCTCAGTCAATGTCCGCGACCGTGATCTGACGTTCTACGATAGGGCCAGGCGCGTTCATGGACGGCCGCGAGGCGCGCGGCGAAGCGTGCCGCACGTCAATCACGAAGGCCGCGACGAGACCGCTGAACACGATGATTTCGATGAGATAAAGCAGATAGATCGACGCGCCTTCCACAACGGACTCTTGCACCATGAAATGTAGAAGACGCTACGTAAACGCAGCGTCAATACTTCGCGCGGTTTCGCAAAGACGGTGTGCAGGATGCGGGAGATCGCCGGGCCAGCGCAGTGGCGTGGCGCAGCTGGAAGACTTTCAGGCGGATCGTGCCGCCATTTGAAAACGACCGGCGTTTATGCCGCTTATGCCGTTTATGCCGCTGATGCCGCTGATGCCGCTTATGCCGCTGATGCGATTTATGCGGCCTAAGCCGCTTCAGCCGTTTGAGCCGCTTTTTCGAGCGCGGCCTGTTCGAGCCAGAGCCGGCTATCGGGGAACCAGAATGCTTCCGGGCGCGGCGGTGAGACAAGCCTCACAGGAAGGGAGGGGTTGAATATCTTCGACCATGCGGACAGATAGGACGGGGTCTTCACGAGGAACCCGCAATTGGCCAGAAGCAGGCTCGAAACCAGCGCTTCGCGACCGATCTCGAGTCCCGGATAGCCGCTAAAGTGAATCGGCGTGTTGCCGCAAGCGAGCAATTTTGCCGGCGCTACTTTGACCGGCTTGCTGAATGGCCACGCGACAAAGAAATCGATAAACGCCTGTTCGTCACTCGAGATGAAAATATTAGTGAGTTGCGGGTTTTCCGCGAGCGCCAGTTCCACCTCCCGGCAAAAGCTTCCCCACGAAACCGGCACGGCTTCCAGTGCTTTATCGGTACCTCTGAAATGCGCGCCAAGGGTCGATGAGCCGAGTCCGAGCGTCTGGCAGATCGAGTCGACTTCTTCATAGATATGGGTAGCCGGTCGATAGTGCGCGAAGAAGAGTTCGCTTGCACTGCTGAGTCGAAGCCGGGCTTCATAACGCTGACGAAAGCCGAGCTGAACCAGGTCGCGGACCGTCGAGGTTCTCACCTTGTGAGTGACCGCTTTTTTCGAAGTAGCGTGCACGGGTTCGAAGAACGCGGAGAACCAGTCCAGTTTTACCTCGGCGTCGCCATACAGCCCACCGCGGGCACTAATGCTCGGCCTGAGGCATTTCTCGTCGCAATACATCAGAATGAACAGGACCATCTGCATCACGGAGAAGAACCCGGAGTTCTCCCGAATCTCGATGGAAAAGACGCCCCTGTTCAAACGCTGTGTAGCGTGAAGCGAAAGCCGGCGCGGCGTGGCCACGGAATGCTTGAATCCTTCGCTGCGTCGGATCTGTTTCGCCCGATCGACTACCTTTCTCAACATGCCCGGCTCCTAATGAATTAGGTATTCTTTGAAATGGCACGCACCTGTTTGCTACGAAGGTATGGAAGACCCAGCATAACAGCTAAACAAGTCTGGCCCAGTAAATTTGGCTTGTCTTCGTAAGCTAGCGCACAAAGCTTCGGTAAGGATTTCCCTGGATAGGCAAAGCGGCGGCGAGCTGCTCCAGCGCGTCATTTCAATTGCCTCGCTGTGATTGCGTGAAGATACGCATGCGGGGACACCAAGGCTTGTTATCCCGATCATGCAGTCAGCGTCAGCAAGCCGCGAAGCGATTGAGCAAACAAACAGGCTTGCGATGAATGTGGACGCTTGACCTTCCCCCCGTGGGAAGGTCCACGCTTCGGTTTTGATCTTTCATCGGAGCCAGAAAATGGAATTCAGCATCCCGGATATGTCATGCGGCGGCTGCGCCAACGCGATTACTCGTGCAGTGACGAGTCTCGACCCCGCGGCGAAGTTCGACGTCGATGTCCTCGCCAAAATCGTTGCGGTCACATCGACGTTGCCGACGGCACGCATCATCGAAGCCATGGAGGCGGCGGGCTTTCATCCTTCGCTCAAGGGCTAGGCGGATCGCGTCAGGTCATATAAATCGATCAAGCTCGCCTCCCTGTTCAGGACAGCATCACGGCGCGCCATCATAGGCGCCCGATATCACTCTTTCTCCAACGGAAAATCCAACATGAAAAACCTTTACGCATGCCGTGCCCTTTGTCTTTTCAGCGGCGTTGCGTTTGCTGTCGCTACGGCGCCTGTCTATGCGCAGCAGAGTGCGTCGATGCCCGGCATGAACATGTCAGCGTCGGCCGACGCCGGGTCGAGCGCCTCGACCCAGGCCTTCAAGGACGCCGACGAGAAAATGATGCAGGACATGGAGGCGCCCGCCTACACGGGCGATGCCGACAAGGACTTCGTGGCCCACATGATCCCGCATCATCAAGGCGCGGTCGAAATGGCGCAGGTGGAACTTAAATACGGTAAAGATCCCGAGTTGAAACGCCTGGCCCGCAACATCATCAAGGCGCAACACGAAGAGATCGCGTTCATGCAGCGCTGGCAGGCGAAGCACGGTGTGAAGTGACAACCGGCGCGGCCTGACCTGCCGCTAGGGTCTCGATACAACCAGAAACAGAAAACCGCGAAATAACGGCGACCCACATCTCACGCGGGTGATCACCTCGCCGTCGCGGTTTGCGCTTCGCGAGTCTCGCGCACGAGCGTCTCAACCAGTTCCGCCGCCGGCATTGCACGCGAAAGCCGCACGGCCTGCCCTCGCGGAACGCGAAGCGGTTCATCTGCGTGTTCGGCTCGTTCACCACGCTCGTTAGCCTGAGCATGTTGCTGCCGTTTCTGCCGCTCTACGTGCAGCAACTCGGCGGACCGGATCGGCAGCTGGAACGTGATTATCGGTTGCCTCGTGTTGACCGGACTCGCGATGGTGCCGCAAGCATTCGTCACGCAGTGGTGGCAACTGGCGTTGCTGCGCGGCTTGATGGGTATGACGCTGGCCGGATTGCTGCCGTCGATTGCGAAACTGGTCCGGCACGCGGCCACTGAACCCCAGTCGGGCACGATGCTGGGGTATCTTCAGTCGGCACAATTCGCCGGTCAGGTCATCGGACCGCTGCTCGGCGGAGTGATCGCCGTCCATCTCGGTTTGCACGCCGTGTTCTTCGTCACAGGTTCGCTGCTGATTGCTTGCACCGCACTCGGTCAGGTCGTGCACAATCGGCCGACGCAAGCATGATGCAACAGGCGAGCGCCAATCGCGCGCTTATTGCCCCGTCTTGAGCACAACCCTGAAGCGGGCGGCCCCGCTCATCATCCGGTCGAAGGCCTCGGCCGCCTTTGTCAGCGGGAATTCTTCGATCATCGGTTTGATTCCCGATAACGCACTGAATGCGAGCGTGTCCTGGGAATCCGCCGATGTACCCGACGGCCAGCCCTGCACCGAATTGCGCCCTATGATGA